>NZ_JADFUE010000092.1:0-18655 GCF_054967145.1 Bradyrhizobium sp. UFLA06-24 | reverse complement strand
TCTCTGACAAGCCAAGGATCGCAGAGCGAAAGCCGAAGCGAAACCAGTCAATCAAATGGGAGAAAAGCTCCGCTTACCTCTTACCGGCCAGGCCTGGGATCAGACCAGAAGTCAAATCGGCCCAGAAAGGCAGGCATTCTTATTGCAGACGTTACCGTGAGGTTTGTAGCGACGCGCTTCAGGCTACATGTGGACAGGCGCAATGGCCGTGAAGGACGAGTTCGGGCAAGCGGACTGCAACTTTGCGCGACCGGTGTCTGGTGGAAATGTTCGGGCCAGGGTTCGCGCTCCAGATCAGGTTGAGGATGGCGAGGCAATTAACTCGAGAGAGGCTGGAGCCGGTCCCCAGTCCGGCAGACGAAGGCTTAACGCGCCGGGCGGTGTTGGGCGCCACCATCGGCAATATGCTCGAATTCTACGACTTCGGCACCTATAGCTTTTTCGCAATACAGATCGGTCAGGCGTTCTTCCCGGCAACCGACCAGTTCGCCAGCCTCATGCTGTCACTCGGAACCTTCGGCGCGGGTTTTGTGACCAGGCCAATCGGGTCCATCGTGCTCGGCTCCTATTCGGATCGGGTTGGCCGCCGGCCTGCCATGACCGCCAGCTTTGCTATGATGAGCGTCGCGGTCCTATTATTGGCCATTACGCCATCGTACGAGACAATAGGATTTTCCGCTCCGTTGCTAGCCATCTTCGCACGCTTGCTGCAGGGCTTTGCTCTCGGAGGCGAAGTCGGTCCAACGACAGCCTACTTGATGGAAGCGGCACCAGCCAAAGCCCGCGGTCTTGCTGTCTCCTTTCAGCCCGCGAGCCAACAGGTCGCTGCGACGGCTGGAGCGTTGGTTGGAGAAATACTCTCGCTCACCATGACAAGTGAGGCGCTCAATGCATACGGATGGCGGATCGCGCTGTTGCTCGGCGCCGTTACTTTGCCGTTCGGACTTTGGCTGCGGAGCGTCCTACCCGAAACGTTTCTCCGCCCGGAGGCGCCGGTTCTGGTCACCCGGCCTGTAAGGCGATCGCCCGCCGCTCGCCGCATCATGAGCTTGGGATTCGTCATCTTGGCCAGCTGCACGATCACTACTTACGTTACGGGATATATGACCACCTACGCCTTGAACACCCTCCACGTATCCGCGCCTCTCGCCTTCGGCGCCACGCTCATCAGCAATATGGCAGGCATTGCTGCGGCGCTGTTGGGCGGCCTGCTCGCCGACCGCGCAGGCCGCCGGCGCATCATGATATGGCCGCAGGCAGCTGCGTTGCTGATGATCTATCCGGTATTCTTGTGGATTGCAGAGAGCCGCAGCGCCTTCGCACTTTTAGGAGGCCTCGGCACGCTCACCCTTATCGGAACGGTTCCGTATAGCGCCTTCTACGTAAGCATGGCCGAGAGTTTGCCCAGGAACATTCGTGGTGGCGCCTTCGGGACGACTTACGCTTTTGCCATAGGCATTTTCGGAGGCACAGCTCAACTGGTCGTCACATGGCTGATCTACTTGACCGGGAGCGCACTCGCGCCCGCCTGGTACATGCTTTTCGCGAGCGCGGCCGGGCTCTTTGCCATGGTGATGATGCCGGAGACGGCGCCACTCAATTTCGAGCGAAACCATAGACGAACATCTGTAACGGCACGATCGCCGCCCTAGTAGCTTAGCCGAACAGGTAAGGATGACATCTGTGACGTCCGAAATGCGAACATCGAGCAGGAGCACGGTATGGGGCTAGCCCGAACAGCAATCTATCCTGAAAACTGGCGCAGCTTGACATCGTGAAGGAGTTCCGGCCGTAACGGCAGCGTCGCGGTCTGAAACGGCTTTCTCCGTTTACCCAACGTTCGCCGATGCTGCAGTTGAGCGATCGGGCTGCCGTCACCCGCCGGCTGGAGTGAGCAATGACTCTGATCATCTTTAGAGAACAAGAAGGCGCGGCTCGCACCATCCGCCAGCGTAAACGAACGGCATAAGGATGCGGCCGCTGACGGAGCAGCGGCCGCACGAGGCTCGATCCTCATTCTCTGCTTGATTGTTTTCCGTCGTCAGTGCAGCACGCACGCGGGATCGGTCAAGCAAAAAAACAGATCGCAGATACCATTCAATGGGTCATCGGCGCACTGAGGATACGATGTATCGGCTACCTGCACGCTGGAGGTGAGCGGTTGCGCGGCAACTTCTGCAGCAAATGGAGGTACCGCCGCGGTCGCAAGTGCGAGGGCGCTCGCCGTCACCAAAACTGACTTCTTCATTGGGAGATCGCTTCCCTAGGTTAGCCCCAGCCGTGGTGACGGTCTATATGACGACGCTACAATCGGTAAAATTGATTTTCTTGATCAGATCTATCGACCGAATGGATAAGTTCGGCCATCACCGCATCGCTCCGTCTACCCGCTCGGAACCTGTAGACCTACTTATGATCGGATGCTCGTCGCACCTCCGTCGATGCATTTCTCGGAGCACCCGACTAGGGTCTGTTTGGATTCAGGATTGAACTTCCCAGCCGGAACGATTCAAACTCAATCCGCTGCAGAAATGCCGGGGCCAAACACCTAGTTTTCCGTTAATTTCTCGGCGTCAGCTTACGGACAGCTAAGCTGCTTATCTGCGGAGTCAGGTCTAACGACCTGAAACACAATGCAACCGGCATAGGAGTGTGGTCGTCATGGACGATCGAGTTAACAATATGTCGCATGTTCCATCCTACGATGAGTATCATTACGCTAGCCCGTCTTATTCGTAAAGGACCGGCTCATGCGTCGGCTTTGTCAGCTTTCTGTCAGCTCGTCCAAATAGTAGCTCGTTGTGATGAGAACCAATTACAACAACTGGCCCTCCGACGGGCAAAGTGTGGACCAGCAGCGCGATGCGCTGGCCGGCACTTCTGGCGCAGATGGTGCTGCTTTTACGGCCGCTTTAGCTGCTGGACCAGCGTCTTCCGCTTTTGACAAGAGGACAGGTGTGTCAGTCCGCCTACACAGAGTAAGTAGCAATATTGGCAACGCCCAAAGTGTTTCTTTGTTTACTGATGCCAATGAACGCAATAAGGTGGGAGCGATGACCGTGGCGCCGGGGCGCAACAGTTTGCGAATTCTCAGCATAGAAAATCTCGGCCGGTCGAGGTACAAAGGGGTCGGGACGGCTATGATTGAAGTCGCCGATCATACTAGGCAGTCCGCGGGCCTTTCCAAGCTATCCCTTCTCTCTCAAGATGAAGGAGCTTCAGCATTTTTCTACAAGAAGGGATTCCGGTTTGCGGACGAGGGCAAGAATGCGGAAATGCGGACTGTCATTTCCAATCCACGATACGTCTCAGATGAAATTCTTATGGGCGAGATGGAGCGCTAGCCCGTCTTATTCGTAAGAGTGCGCCTGAGGGCTGGCGAGCGTGGTGTAAAGCGCTGATGCGGCGTAGGATTCGGTTGCGAAGCCACCCCATCACCTTAAACCACGCCCGCCATGACCGATGATACGATTCTGCCATCCTCGTTTCCAGCCGTTCACGCCAAGAAAGTCACAGCTGCCTTCGATGGCGGTCGATCCACGTCTACGACACGGATAAGAGCCGGCCCGTGGCCGTCGTGCTGCGGCCCGGCAAGACGCCGGGCGGCGTCGAGGTGCGTGCCCATCTGCGCCGCCTGGTACGGCATATCCGCACGCGATGGCACAACACGCAAATTACGTTCCGTGGCGACGGGCACTATGCCCGGCCGGAGGCAATGGCGTGGTGCGAGACCAACGGCATCGACTACATCTTCGGTCTGTCCGGCACCAAGCCTCTCGCCAGAAAAGTCGACGAGGTCGCCGACGACATCCGCACCCGACGCGCCATCGAGAACCTGCCGGTTCTGCGTGGCTATACCGAGACCCGCCACAAGGCAAAGTCCTGGGATCGCGAACGGCGCACTGTCGCCCGTATTGAGGCGGCGATGCTCGGCCTCGACATCCGTTTCGTCGTCACCAGCCTCGATGTCGGCTCGGCCGAGTGGATCTACGACAGCCTGTATTGCGCGCGCGGCCAAGCCGAGAATCTGACAAGCTGCATAAGTCACAGCTCGCCTCCGACCGCACCAGCTGCCGTTCGGCGCTCGCCAACCAGGTCCGTCTCGTGCTCCATACGGCCGCTTATTGGCTGATGCTGACCGTGCGCGAGGCCATTCCCAAAGTCCGGGAATTGGCCGCTGCCGAGTTCGCGACGCTGCGTCTTCGGCTCTTGAAAATCGCTGCCCGTGTGGTCGAGACCACGAGCCGCATTCGCCTTGCGTTCGCCGCGGCCTGTCCGGAAGCCGACCTGATCCGCTGCTTGCCAGGTGCGCTGCTGCCGCTCGGTCCTTGACCGGCGGGGCGTCCGCCCCCCGTTCGCCCAACCTATACCTCAAGCGCGTTGCAAAGTACGGGTCGTCAGGCGGTGAAAAGCCGAAGGCAATCCTGTGCGCCTCGTCAGACAAGATGTTCGGCCGCATCAATCGGGCCCCAAAGCCGCACTCTCACGAATCTGTCTCTTATACACATCTGACGCTGCCGACGAGATGTGTATAAGAGACAGATATCGTACAGATTCGTCGCACTCTCAGGATTGCTGGCTTCTTCAAGAATGCAGGAGCTTTGAATGAAGGATGGGGAATGCCATGGGTGTGCTGGTTTCCGCTCGATCTCGCCCACCGTTCCGATTTGGTGTCGCCCGCCATGCCCAATCGCTTTTCTTAGCTGCGGCTGAAGTTCGTGCATGGTTTCCTCGGCGCGCCCGGTGCTGCTGCTTCTTCCTCGCACGTGCGTCAGGCATTTCCTGGCATTGGACGGGGTCTTCTCGGCATAACGCATTGCAAGCTCGTCAGGCTCCAAGCTCTTCTCAGGCAATTGCAGACGCGACAACCACAAGCAGTTCTGCCCGCAGCAGCCCATTACCCTTGCCGTCCCACCAAGCCTGGTAGGTGCGATCACGGGTCGTTTCGGGGATGATCCGACGCGAGTAAAGGTGCAACAACGGCTACAGCTATCAACTAGGAAATACGAGCGTCGGCCTCCAAAGAACGGAAGCCGGATTTCCTATGGCGACTGGTTTCACCAGCCAGCGGTGGCGAGAACTGTTTCCCGGACGGACTGATGTCACATCAATCGTGGATTTTCAGGTTGCACATCCGCTCGTCGGTAACGCCGGCGATATTCTGCTCGAGCACCAACTAGGGCGAGACGGCGAACGGCCGCTAGTGAACTGGCGTCCTGCCAATGACGAAGCGAGAGCCCGTGCAGAACAACTGGGCTTCGTTCATGTGGATCCCGATGATATGGTACTTGATCCCACCCAGTCCAAACAGTGGAGATATAGGGATGGTGAATGGCAGCGCGCAACCAATTCTTCGATGTATCTCTCCAAAGCGTCGAGCGATGATGAACCTTCATCAGAGCCCGACTCGGATGGAGACTTCATGTGACGTGAGATCTCTACCAATCCATTTGAGGTGGAGCAGAGCGCAGACCAACCGACACCTGCGGCTTACGATCGAGCCTTGGACGGAGCGAAGCCCAAGCCAATTCGGCTCAAGCCGTGAGGTGCACTGTACTGGCGGCGGTTTACGAGAGCTGGTGCCTATAATAGCACAAAAGAAAACCCCGGCTTCCAGCCGGAGTTTTCGACTCCCGCCCGGGCGGGAGGAGCGGATTGCCTATGGCAGGCGCCAGCGTCATTGTGTCCTCGCCATCAGAATGGCTCGGGATCTTTCCGGGTTGCCTGGGTGAGGAGGGTTTCGTTGGCCGTTTTCTTCGTAGGCGTCTCGAGAAGTGTCGGGCCAACTCATCGAGCAACGAGACCATCCACCCGGGCTCGCCGGCATTGGATGCGAAGATCAAAAAATGGAGCAGATGTCAGGACAACTACCTTGCCTTCGTTCAACTCGCGTCAGTCAGGCTATGGCTGCGCCTTAATGAATCCGCGCCCTAACACTACTTTGGCAGATTGTTAGAATTGGGCTTTTTATTAGGATTCTCATCCTGGCTTGGTTGTGATTCAAGCTTGGGATGGACCGATTCGTTTTGACTGACGCCCAATGGGCGAAGATGGAGCCGCTGTGTCTTGGCAAGCCGGGCGATCCCGGCCGGAGCGGCAAGCTGTTTGTCGAAGCCGCGCTGTGGATTGCCCGCACGGGCAGTCCGTGGCGCGATCTTCCGCGCGCCTTCGGCAACTGGATAACTGCGTACACGCGCTTTCGCGACTGGGCGAAGGCGGGCGTCTGGAAGCGCATGTTTGATGCGGTCTCAGACGAGCCGGACATGGAATATGTCATGGTCTGTAGAAGTTTCGACTTAATCTGACGGCAAGGTTTGAACTGGCAGGGAATGGAGCTGCGGGCGAGCAGGAGCGCTCACCCAAAGGGCGCTCCCGCGCAGCCCGCGGCGTCTCACAGGGAGACGTTACCATGACCCAGGAACAGAAGTCATTCGCGCGAAAGTCGGCATGCTGGAATTGGCCAAGCAGCTCGGCAACGTCAGCCAGGCTTGCCGGATGATGGGCTATAGCCGCGACAGCTTCTACCGGTTCAAGGAACTGTACGACAAGGGCGGCGAGCTGGCGCTGATTGAGATCAGCCGCAAGAAACCGGTCCTGAAGAACCGTGTCGCGCCGGAGGTCGAGGCAGCCGTCGTTGAGCTGGGGATCGACCAGCCGGCCTGGGGTCAGGTGCGGGTCAGCAATGAGCTCAGGAGCCGCGGCCTGTCGATCTCCCCGTTCGGCGTGCGGGCGGTGTGGCTGCGTCACGACCTCGCCAACGTCAAGAAGCGGCTGACGGCGCTGGAGGCCAAGATGGCCCAGGACGGCCTGGTGCTGACCGAGGCCCAGCTCGTTGCGTTGGAAAGGGCCAAGTCCGAGAAGGAGGCGCACGGCGAGTTCGAGAGCGAGTGCCCCGGCTATTGCGGTGCGCAGGACACCTTCTATGTCGGCAACATGAAGGGGGTCGGGCGGATCTATCAGCAGACCTTCATTGACACCTACAGTAAGGTGGCGTTCGCCAAGCTGTATGATCGCAAGACGCCGATCACGGCGGCCGAACTGTTGAATGATCGCGTGGTGCCGTTTTTCGATGCGCGGGGCATCCCGCTAAACCGGATCCTGACCGACCGCGGCACCGAGTATTGCGGCAATCCGGAGCATCACGAATATGAGCTCTACCTCGCCGTCGAAGACATCGATCACACCCGCACCAAGACGAGGAGCCCACAGACCAACGGCATTGTCGAGCGCTTCCACCGCACCGTGCTCGAGGAGTTCTATCGCGTCGTGTTCCGCAAGAAGATCTATCCGAGCATCACTGCCTTGCAGAGCGATCTCGATGAGTGGATCGCTGCCTACAATGAGGTGCGCCCACATCAGGGGCGCTGGTGCTACGGCAAGACGCCGATGCAAACTTTGCGTGACGCAAGTGCTCTGTCGAGAGAAAAATTGTTGCCGGCTGCGTGGGGTCGCACATGAAACCTTTGTCGGACACCTGCCGCGACAAAGCACTCGCTGTCAGCTCAAGTCCCTTCTTTTACAAAGTTTTCCGTCTTGCAACACTCAGCGGCCTACATTCTCATCCGAGCGCCGATGTTCGCCACACCCCGCAATGGCAAGCTTGCTTGCGCGCCGATTGGCGATCCTCCGGACTGCGGGCTGATAACCCTCCCGAAAGGAGTGTTCTCTCCAGGCTCCATGCTTTTGTAAGATAGAGCTTGATGGGGCTCGGCGCTGCTCAGGCAGTCCGCCAAGCCGATGGAGGCATGAGCGCTGTCACCGGATGGCTCACCGCCGCAAGACGATACCTCACCGGATCCCCAGTCGAGCCATCTGCGCTGAAGCGTGCTCCGGATCGGGGAGGGGCTGCCACGGCTGGCCAGCGGCGGTGCTTAACAAGGACTTGCAGAACACAGGAGTGAGCCTGCCGCGATGGATCACGACATTGTCGTGCCCCTCGGCGGCTCGAGCGCTCTGCCAGTGCCGATTGTAGCCGCGCTGTTCGTCGGACTTGACGTGGCAAGCGGCGAATTCGCGATCGCCCAGCGTTGCCAATTGCCAGGCATTTACCGGGCGCTTGGTATGGATGTGCACCCACATCGGCCTTGGCATCGCACCGCTGCGCAGCGCCCTGGGCTGCAGCTTGATTTCGAATAGCGTCCCCGGCTCTCCCTTCAAGGCGTGCGGTGGATCCACTGACGCCAGTTCTCCCGCTTCCCGCAACTGTTCTAGGTATTCTTGCGATGGAAACGCATAGGTCTTCGTGCAATCGCTTGTGATTGCTGCCTTTCGCGCGTTCAATGAGCTTGCCTGTCCCTGAACCTCGGACCACATCCTTGTCAGCCGGACTATTTTTTCGTGCACTTCAGGCACTTGCGCAGGCGTGAGCAGGCCTCGCCGGCGAGGCTCCTCCAGCGCGGCTACACAGGCCTCAATCTCGGAGGACTGCGTCTGCATGCGCTTGATGACGACATCCAACACGTGTTCGGCGTCCTCGGGCTTCATGTGGCGAGCTTGCGAGGCGGCGCTTTGCTGAGCCGGCAGATCGAACTGCAGCAGCTGGTCCAATCGCTCAAGTAATCCCGGCAGTGCTTTCCTGGATGGCGGAGCCATCCACATCTGGAGGTTATCGGCCGCAGCGGATGACGCGCGTGCCTGCTCCGGAGTGGCGAGTTTCTTTGTACCGAGATCCGAGAGCACGATGACCTTGCCCGCCGGGGCCGTCGCCGCATCGGGCCTAGCGAGTTGCGGCGTGGCGGGGCTGGCCGTCGAACTCCCCTCTCCTGCGGCTGCTGCGGGCCTTGCTTTGCCCGTTCTGCGCGCCGGACTGCCTCCGCCCGCTGGGCCAATATTATCCGGAAGCGCAGCCCAAGCCGGCGGTTCAATCGTGGCTTGCGTCTTTGGCTGCAATGCCAGCAGCCGCATGACTTCGTTCGCCGTCACCCACGCAGCTTCCACGATCTGGTCCAGCAACGGCAACGGAAGGTCAGTTTCCGTTGCAGTCCCCCTCAGGCTGTCAAGCATGCCGCTCAGCCCCGATGCAAATTCCGAAAGTCGTTCCATGACTCCTTCCAGAACGGCGCGATGCTCCGCTTCGAGCGCCGCTCCATCGCTGTACAGAACGGCTTGGGCCGTCGAGACGAACGCCGGAAAAACATCTCCGATGAAGGCCCCGAGCAGGCGCACCCTCCCGCTCTCATCCATGAGGGCGTCGCGCACGTCTGGTTCCAACGTGCTCGCTTGCGAGTTGACTAAAAGCTCCACGAGAGCGATCCGCGATTGCAGATACATGCACTTCGTAAAGAGCGCCCAGCCCGTATGATGCCTTAGTGCGGCATCTTCGGCCGTGCGCATGGCGGGCGTGCTGCCTGGAAGGTGGGCGGTAGCGGCACAGACTGACTGCATCCGCTCACAGCGCAGCACCTTCTTTCCCCACAACTCCATGCATGCTGCATAGTGGTTCGCAACGCTTGTAAACAGGCGGCTCAGCTGTGCAGGCGAGGCGATGTCTTTGAGGCTGTCGAGCACGCCTTGTGCTTTCTTTCTGCTCTCCTCCAGCTCGTAGATAATCTGGGTCGCCACTTCATTACATTCGTCAGCCTCCCTCACAGTGTCATCGCGGAGCCGGCGAGCCCGATCGTTTGGCAGAATTCGGCGCGCCAAATCGGGTGGCAGACTGGCGTAGTACGCCAGAACTGTTGCGCCTGCTTTGACGACCTGATCCATCAGATCTTGTCTCTCCGGCAAGTTCCGGGCATGCCCGGCCGCTCGGCGGCAAGCTTCAAGTTCCTCAAGCAGGCTGCTCAATTCTCGCTTTGCTGCCTTTATCTCCTCCCTCGTTGGCGCCGCTACGTCCGAAGTTGGCGGCGGGTTCGCAAGCGTCGCCGCTCTCACATCAGGCTCAGACCGTATCCGCCCTACGACGGCATCGAAGGACTGATCGCGTTCCCCAGGGAAGAGACCAGACTCCGGGCTCGAACGGCTCGATTCCCTAATGCTTTCGGCTCCCGCGGCCTCAAGCTCTGATGGACCAGCTCGGCCAATGCCTTTCATGCTTCATCTCCGGATAATTGAGGGTGCGCAGCCTGTCTGGATAGGCCGACTGGCTGACGACTAGCTGACCAAGAGCATTCATCCGGATGCGCAAGGAAGAAGATGCGGCCTTGTGTTCGACTTCTATCGCAGCTTCCATGCTGCTGGAGTAACCGCGTCAGTTCCGGTGTCATCAGCTGAGACGCGAACAGGCCAGACGCCCCCTTATAGAAAACTGACAGCTATAGAAAAATGACAGTCGCGTGCACCAAGCATTCGCCTCACGTATCGTTCTTCACGGGCGATTCAACGTCTGCCCGGTTATAAATAGCTGCCGACAGAACCTTCGCTTCTATCCATTCATCTGCGCAGTTTGAAGAAGCCAAGATAGTTCACATCAATCCACACCCACCGCACACCGGCGGTCGAGACTGTCCCGATCATGGCCTAAGCTTCAATCCGCACGGGGAGAGCGGAATAGCCGTGCACGAAGTTAGATGCAATTCGCTCGGGTTCGCCGACGACCTTGATCTTCAATCCCCCATCCAAAATCTCTTCCCAGAGGACTCTCAACTGCAGTTCCGCAAGGTGTCGGCCAAGACAGCGATGGATTCCGAATCCGAACGAGAGGTGTTGCCGCACATTCTTGCGGTCGATCACGAAACTGTTGGCGTTCTCAATGACCTCTTCGTCTCTATTGCCGGAGATGTACCACATGACGACCTTGTCGCCTGTCCTGATCGGTTTTCCCCCAACGATGCTGTCTATAGCAGCAGTGCGGCGCATATGTGCGATCGGCGTCTGGTATCGAATGATCTCAGACACGGCGCTCGAGATCAACTTGGGATTGTCAGTTAGTTTCCGCAGTTCGGAGGGGTACTGGCTCATGAACAGGAGGCCGCCGGTAATCGAGTTGCGCGTGGTATCATTGCCGCCTACGATCAGTAGAATGAGGTTCCCAAGAAACTCAGTTGGCTCCATATGGCGTGTGACGGGTGAATGCGCCATCAAGGAAATCAGGTCGAGGCGTGGCTCGGCATTGATGCGCTCGTTCCAAAGCCGTGTGAAATAGTCCAGGCACTCCGACAAGATGGTGCTTCGCTTGTCCCAGCTGTCGATGGCATAGCCTGCTTTAGGAGTTGTAACAGCTGCGTCCGACCAATAGGTCAGGAGTCGCCGATCCTCAAATGGGAAGTCGAACAGCGTGGCGAGCGTTTGCGTCGTCAACTCTATGGAGACCTTGGTTACCCAATTGAAGACTTCATTACGCGGCAAGCCATCGAGAATCATCCGGACCCGAGAGCGGATCAAGGTTTCGAGCCTCGTCAGGCTTTCCGGCCCGACGATCGGACTCACCGTGTTGCGCTGCTCGGCGTGCTGGGGAGGCCCCATCTTGATGAAACTTGGGGTCCAGTGCTTATCAGGCACCTCGACAATGGTGACACCTTGCTGTGACGAAAACGCGTGGTGGTTTGTGTCGACCGCTACGATATCCCGGTATTTCGTTATTGACCAATATGGACCATGAGCGCTATTTTGACAGTAGTGAACGGGATCTTCTCTTCGCAACCGCTCGAAGCAACCCCATATGCTGTCGTCTTGAAAGCGCTTGCCCTCGCTTACATCCAGCTCGCTGAGCGGGATAATATATCCATCATCCGCTCTATGGATTTCCAATCGCCTGTTCATAACATCTCCGCAGATTTTGTTCGCGAGAGCTTACGGATCCAAACTTACGATTCACCGGTTTGAGCTGTCGTGGCGTTTGGCTGTGACAAGCTACCCGAACAGACTATCTCAAAGTGCGGCTAGCCAGCCCTACCATGTCGGGCAGTAAGGATCGCATTGACTTTCCGGCTCCATCTACTCAATGGATCGCTGAGAGCTGTCACCACCGCTGGCCTCGCCGCTTCCGGGAACGGCATCGGCGTCAACATAGTGGCTGTCGTTGCCCTGACGGCGAAGGAGCTGGTCCGGCTGCCGCGGCTAGGTCCTGTTCTTCCCAGTGACACCGTCCTGCGCCGCCCTAACAGAGGCCGCCGACGAACGTCATCGCGCTGCCCGATCGCTATCTGAGCGCTACCGCGCGAGCCCAGCGCGAAACTTCGCCTTCATTGAGGGCTCCTACAACCGAACTTGGCTTCATTCCGCTCGCATATATCGCCCCAATCGACATGGAGCTAAGAGCCACCTAACCCCGTCTACTTTTTCGGGCGAAGATCTATGAGTAATCGACTCGCTACGACTGCTTAGGCAAATCGATCCAGATATCCTGAGCACCATTTAGGAGCGTATCCTGATCTGGAACATAGATGCTATCGGAAACCGTGAGGCCATGAGCCATTGCAGCCCCAATAATTAAGAATGGGAGCTTGACCTGCTCTAAATCTTTGAAATTATCAGCGTCGACAATCCGAACAAACTCGAGTCTAAACTGTCGAAACTCTATCCGAGATGTCGCCGACGCGACCAGATCCTTCACGCTTGACGCTCCTCGGGCGATCTCTTCTCTTGAACGGTTGAGTGCCGTGAAGAGACAGGACAGCTCATCAAGCTCGGAACGGTTAAATCGCCTCAAGCGCGACGAAATGGGCACTCCGTTCTTGTATCTCACGGTCGGCACAAACCTTATCTCGCAATCGAGAAGCAGGTCTGCGACGGCGCGCTTTACCAGGATCGCCTGACCTATATCTTTCAGGCCGAAGTAACTGCGAGTTGGCCTCGAATAGCAGATCCAGCGGATTGCTCCAGTAACGGCTTCCTTCAAATAAGTTTCAGGCCCCCCTAAACGCAAATCACAGTCACCTTGCGATACATACGTTCGATAGCCGACCGGGAACATTTCGGTGTCGCTCGACGAAATCACGGCAGTTGCTCCTGAACGTAGGGCAAGTCCAATATCATCGTCCAAATTGAAATCGTAGCTCCCACCTGGTCTAAGCTGGATCTTGTTCGGGTACACTGTGACGATCGCGACATCATTCTCCAATGCCGCTCTTCTAATCAGCTCTGCATGCCCAAGATGCAGGGCGCCGAGAGTGTGGACCGTTCCAATCGTCTGACCTGTTCTCGCGACCTCCCGGATGAACGCCTTGCCTGCGGAAAGACCTGTCAGATGCATCTTCTTACTCCGCTTTTTGAACGCCAAAATAGTGGCGCGTTCGGATCTCGGAAGGCGCGCCGCCCAGCGTCTCGTGGGCCGCGCACGCCAACGAGCACCAAAGAGGTTTTACGCCCTCTCACACCTCGACCACCGCACGAACTGTCCAAAGCTCGCGCGCACTGTTCTTGCAGCTCCGAAGCAGTCAGGTTGACCCTTCTCGACCCCGTCTGATCACCGATGAGAATTCAGCCAGATAGCTTGATGGTTCGCGCGGCTGCCGCCCCTCCAGAGCGACCTGCAGTCCCCGACAACGGTCGGCGAAAAATGGTGGCTCGAAAGTGGTTATCTTAGCGCCCGAAAAGTCCACCTTTACGAAACTGGCCTGGAACGGCGATATCCCACTCAGGTTCGCATCGCGCAGGGACGATTGGTTCATGCGAACGTATGCGGCTCGCGTTGCCTCCAGGTTACTTTCGGTCATATCCGCGGCGAGATATGCCTGAACGAGATTTGATCCCTCGAAATTTGCGTGATTCAATGCCATTGATTGCGGCGGATCACCGGTGATCATCGACCTGTAGAGGTAAGCTTGGGATAGGTCCGCATGCTCCAGATCGCAGTCGCGCACAAAGGCGCAGCGGCCGCGAAAACCGGTGAATTTGGCCGCTCGCATTGTGCTCTCTGTTATCGAAATGCTTTCACCTGATGCGCTAGATAGATCCGCCCCATTCAGCTGACAGGAGTGAATAGATGCACCGGTAAGCACGGCACCCACGAGGTTCGCGTCGGACAGGCCTACGGACAGAAGCCGCGCCTCGGTCAAGTCTGCCTGTTCCAGCTCCGCTCCCGCAAGATTTGATAGGTGAAGATCAGCGAATGGGGCGCTCAGGGCTCTCGCCCGAATCCGCCCGCTCACCTTTGAGAGTCTCAGATACGGAAGATGAGCGCCCTCTAGGACGAGACCATCGATCGAGATGGGACGCACGATCGATAAACAGTCTCCCTTCGACTGAAAGAACGAGCAATCCGCCAGATGCGCCTTCGTGATCGTGACCTGGCTCAGCTTTGCGAAGCGGAAGGACGCTGAAGGGAGGAAGCATTCATTGATGGTTGAGCCCTGTAATTCCGCGCCGTCGAATACAGCATCACTCGCGTCGCACTGGTAAACGAGGAGCCCGCTGAGCATCGCGTTGTCAAAGCGTGTTCTTTTCATGCTGCAACCGTGAAAAAGGCTGCCGGTTGCATCGATTACATTGCGCAGACTGGCATCATCGAAGTTGCAGACCTGCGCTGCCATCGCATGCATATAGGCAAAATCGAGCTTGGCCCCCATGAAACTTGCCCGCTCTAGCCCCGGACAGATAAGGTTCGCCTCAGAAAGATCTGCTCGATCCAACTTTGTTCCGTAGAGCTGCGCGCGATTGAGGGTACAGCGTCGCAGCGGGAAATCTGATAGGTCATGACCGCTAAGGTTCTCGGAGGATAGCTGCAAGCCAATCCCGGTCCTTCTGATTGCCTCCTCGGTTCGCCTCCTAACAGCAGCAACCGCCAGCAGCCGGTCGGCAGCCCGGCTCCAGTACCGAACGAACTCGCCATCTGATGAAAGCTTGTCTTTCGGATCTGAGTAGTGCTCTGCCCCTTCATTCACGGTGCACTCGCTATCAGCGCCGATCCTTTGCGACATGTCGAGAGTTCCGTACTGCCAGGATTACGAGGACCTCTTTGTGCTTGGCATGGACGCAGGCTGCGGGCTTTGTGGCGAACTCGCCGGGGATTTGGTGACACGACGTGTCGACGAGACTCTTATCATGTCGCTGTCCGCGGCGGCCGACGCTTGACCACGTCAGCCGAATTCTTGTCATGCCTGTCCACTGCCAATCGGTGCAATTGTCTACCACACCCACCAACCCTGATCCGTTGTTTGGCAGCGCTGATATGTCCGAAAGTGTGTTTCTTTTCGCCAGCTCTTCGACACTCCACATCACTCTCCATTAACCCGAATGCGCAACATTCTAGGTCTTTCTTCTTGTTCGGAATGGACCCGCGGCTTGCGGGCGGAACAGTGATCGTTCACCTAGCTCTGCACTCAGCCTGGCCTTACCTCATCGGCAGCAACAACCGTGCCAGCCGCATCAGTCGGAATTGTCGAGCTAAATCGGCAGCGTAATTTCCACATGGGCGCAGAATGTTCTGATTCTGACAAACACGGTCCCGCTGACAGAAACCGCATTATGGTCGCTACGCCACCTTGAAAGCAAAAATTCCGACTTCGGTTGCAGGAGGGCAAGAGCCGCAGTCCTTACGGGCACGCAATCGATCAATTGCAATTCGACACTTGCGGATCGCCGGCCTCCTGGTTAGCCAAAGCTCGCGATCGGCTAGGCCTGCTCCGCGAGCCGACGGGTCCATCTATGGGAGAACGAGTTGGGCCGATCGAAGTCGCACCCCCGTGGCTTGTTTTGCGACTAACGCTCGGCGCGCCGACGCGATCCATCGCATCAGTATTCCCAACAATGGATCTTCATGCCACGCGGCCCGGTCAGAGCCCGATGGCCGCGGCATGATCCGGCGTTAGTATCCCCAGCAGCTTCTTGAAGAGCTTTTCAAAGTCCTTCACGGGGAGCCGATGCAAGCTAGTCCAGGCAGGCTGCCCCATGCGGCTCAAGCTTACGGTAAGCGGGCCCTCCCCCGGGCTGCTTCCCCATAACCTTTCATACGGTACTGCCATGAAGCGGAGAGCGACAATGGCCCATCTCGCCAAAACTCTGCTCCGCAATAAACAACAGGCTCGCCGGCACAGACGCAATGGCCACGGGCTTTCTTCAAGCAATTGGGTCTGGTCAGCTGTTCGACAGCTAGGCTTTCTAGCATAACAGCATCTTTATCCGGACTGGAGCCCGACTCGAACACAAATATCTGGACGAGAAGCATGAGCTGGATTGCCGGTCAGGGGCCTGCCGCACGCCTCAACACCGAACGTTCGAGAACCAGACCGGTGCATCTTATACAAACTGCGCCCGTCTCAGTTCCTGCTCCTGATCTGATCAACTTTTGCATGACGATATTGAAGGCCGACAAAAGGAGACCGGAATGGCCCCATTTGACAACGTCAACCCATCCGAGGCTCGGATGCATAACCTCGATCCACAACAGGAAGAGACGGCGCAAGCAGACTTTGAGCATCGGCTTGGAGAGGCTCAGCCAATCCTCGCATCATTAGCTTCACCCGCGGCTGGATCGAACCCGACGGTAACGGACGGCAACAAGAAAGCGCAAGCTATCCCTGAGAACGAACGGTGCGCGGCTGCATCGTTCGTGAGAACGCGCGGTCAGCTTGCCGCAACGTTGACTTGCGCTAACCTTGCGGAACTCAGAAGAGACATCGAACTCGCTGCGCAAAGATCAGCACAATGGCCAAGAGCGACTGGATCGTCAGCCTATCGCGTCGACAGTGACCGCGTTTACGACGACGTGTTGGCATCGTCATACACGGAGCTGCAGCGCTTTCAAAACCACGCCAGCCACTGCAGGCCACATGTGTTGGACCGTCAAAGCGCGATGGCCCATTTGCGTTCCATGGCGGCTTTGCGTTACGAGCAAGCTCCCTGGAATATCTGGGGAGGCCAACGACTAGATCTGGGCCGCGCAGCGGCAGAGCACATGAGGGGCGATACCAATTCTTCGCCTTTTGTGTCACTGTCCGAGGACGCCTCACTACTGCTCGTTTCGCCGGACGACGACAAGGAGTTTGGCGCCAAAGTCATCGCGGAAAACGCGAATGAGTTGCACACCTACACGGTGCCGAGGGTCACAACTTGGACGGCGGAAGACATCGTCAGTATTCTCGAGGATGGAACCGAAAATGATGAACCCGATCTGGCATGGGTGAGTGCTACCCCAACCGAAGAGCGTGAGGTACTATTTCTGGGTGGGAATCTGGACGACTTTCGGACGGCCAGCGCATCGAATCCGTACAAAAAGTCAGGAGCAAAAGGCTGATGACGCAGGCTCCGGAAAGGGTGATTTGCCTTTTCCGATGCTTGGAAAAGTCGAAAACAGCGTTCATGCTATAATCCTCCGGTCCGTCTGCCCGGCGAGGGGGAGCGTCAACAACGCCGGTCCTGGCTGGATCCGCTTAAATATGATGTTCTCACGAGGGCCGCGGGCAGCGCGTGGACGTAGCGAGATCATCTGGACGTTCAACCGAGAGGTATTGGCTCAGCCCCATACGACGACTGCATGAGCCGCCGATCTTCCACCTCAAAGATCGAATGGAGATCGGCGACATTCATGAGTTAGCTGAGCAACAAGTTCAGGCAACTTGATCCTTCCCTGACGAAAAGACGGCTAGAAAGAGTCTGGCAGTCCTGACGATCGAAAAGATCCGTATCATGCCCGGCGAAGCTGTCCACACGATGGAGGATCAAGTCTACGAAGCGCCCGTCTGCTCTGTGCTCTTCGTTACCAGATGAACTTTGCGCCATCCGGCACTTCGCAGATGAATTCGCCTTGATTCGCGAGTTCGGTGGTCCCGACGACAAGTTTGGAGGCTCGCACCGTCAGCTTGCCTTCGCGGCTAAGGCTATGGCGGATGTACTCGGTCACGGCATGTCCGGAGCTGTCGACCGTTTGATGAGCATTGGCGAAGCTGATGCCGCTCTGGCTGGTCACCCTGAAGGCATTGATGACCAGACCGGCCTGCGTCGCCGACGCAGGTTTGCCACCATCCGCGTTGGTACAGTGGGTCATATCGAGGATGAGCTTCACATTCTTCCCCGCTTGGAGGGCTCTGAGTACTTCAGTGTATTTCGGCGAGGGGTCGTCGGCTCTTGCCGGCGCGCTCGCGGCCGAAAGCAAGGACAACAGGATCGTTAGTCCTCGGCCAGTAACCTTCATATGCTCTTCTCCCTCGATAAGTACCGCCGATTGCGGCCTCCAAGTCGTGATGCTCGCGATGCGTTTGGCTGATTCCAGACAACAAGCGCGCTCGTACAAAGCAGCCTGTCGCAACGACGCGCAAGACGTTGTAATGGCTATTCCGACATCACAACCTCGTATGTTAGGTTTGCGGAAGTGGCTTAGCTTCCCGCGCGTCGACTAGACCGGCTTGATCCAGCGTCGTCCGCTTGGAAACAGCAAACCAAACCGGTTGCGCTGGTCCGCCACAGGCCTCTCGAGCGAGAGAATGTAGTTCTCGCCTCTGCATAAGTAGACGATCTACGAACGCGCCTTTCGCCACCTCAAGCACCGGCTCGTCCATCTTGCTGTGCACGGGCTGTCTGCCTTAGATCACGCGTCCACAATGAAGTGGTGGGCGCGTCCTGGCGTGCCGATCCGAACAATCTCAGGCATCCAATAGCAGCCCAATCGAACACCAATGCCAGGAGGCAAACGGCAGCACCGATTTTGATCCGACGCTTCGCGCGACTTCCTTCCGGCTGGCTGTTCGCCATGCTGACTGACTCAATTCGACTCCGTCAAGAGCTGAAACTAAATGGCGCCCTCTCTGGTCTGTCAGCTTCTCGAAAGCTGCGCCTGCAA
>NZ_JADFUE010000091.1:0-18869 GCF_054967145.1 Bradyrhizobium sp. UFLA06-24 | reverse complement strand
ATGGATGCCGCGGCGACGCGCCACGCGAACAAAATAGGCGTCAAGCGTCATTCAAAGGGCGGCAGAGCTACGCTTACCACCCACCACGGGAATGTGGTTGGAACTCTAGCTCACGTCCCCTATTGGCTCATCGCGTCATTTCGCTGCGCTGCGGAATTGATCCGCTATCGGGCATAGCGGACGGACTATGGCGAGTCGTCCGCCCGGCAACTTTATAAGTTCACGACCTAACTAACCCGATAACGCTAAGGGGCGTCCTGTCTTGAGATTGAGGATTGCAATAGCCTCACCCAAGAAAGGAGCATCCCCCATAACCGACGAGGCAATGAGCCCGTTGCGCCGGCGCATGGAGACATGACGATCCCGCAAGTTGGCGCTGAAGACCCAACATGACTACGTGCAAAGGATCAAGGACTTCGCGGCGTTCCTCGGGCGCTCGCCCGATACGGCGAGCTTCGAGGACGTGCGGCGCTTCCAGCTGCATCTGGCGTCTCTCTCCTGCTGCTTACCTTGTCAGAGCTACCTCTCTGAAGGCACCAACCAGCGGCTTCTCCAGCTTGCCGTCCATGCTGCTGACAATACCGTAGGCGTCCTCACGTGACATGGTGGAGCGGTATGGTCGATGTTCGATCAGCGCAGCAAAGATATCGCATATCGTCAGCAACCGAACGATATCGGAGATGCTGTGTCCGGACAGCCCATCGGGATACCCGCTGCCATCGAGATATTCATGATGGTGTCGCACTGCGTCGAGTACTTCTGGCGAGATACCCGTGTTGTCTTTGAGAGCTTCGTAACCAGCCACCGGGTGGGTCTCGATCAGGGCTCGTTCGTCCCTGTCGAGGCGCCCCGGTTTGTCGAGAATTGAAAGCGGGATAGCAGCCTTGCCGATGTCGTGAAACATGGCGGCTGTGTATAACCTTTCCATGTCAATCTGTTTCAAACCCAGGCTCAAGCCGAAATCGACGGCAACGCCTGTTACCAGGAGACAATGCTGATAAGTCCCCTCATGATGGCGACGAACGGATTCGAGCCACTTCGACAAGCCATGCTCGGCAATACTATTTGCGATCTTTTTGCCCGCATCTCTTGCTTCGTCCACGTCGACGGCTCCGCCTCTTAACACCGCCTGGAACATCGATGCTATGCTCGCAGCTCCCGCCGTGGTCGCGCCCCGCACGCCTATCCTGATTTCACCGATCTCGGTGGGCGACGACCTCGACTGGTCCAACTCAGCCATCAGCTGCGCAGGCGTGAGTGTGCTGGGAAGAACCTGAGTCGCTCCAAGCGCGTAGGCCTGCGCTATGGAGAGCCTTCTGGTTCGCTCGACCAAGAACACGCGCCGGCGAACCTGGCTTAGCTTTGCCGCCAGTTCCTTGAGAGCGGAAATGCTTTCCAGGTTGCGCATGTCCGCATCGACGACTATGGCATCGACGGCCGCAATTTGCAGAGCCACCCCTCCTAACAGTTCGGAGCTAAGAGTGTATTCCGAGGTAAGACCCGCGCGCAATCTTGAGAGCTTGCCAGGGGTGTCGCCAATGAGGTGGACGCGCATGATCAGCTTCCAATGAGTCCTCAAATAGTGATCGATGGCTGGATACTGGGGCTTGTGGGCTGGAGGCTCGTTGCGCGCTCGACACGGCTTGCTAAGAACAGGTGCGAGATCACTCCTAGCGTTGAAGCGGAATTTTCAAGTAAATAGTTGCGCTAAATTTTTAACAAGCGCCGAGCAATCGTTCTTTACACCCCGGTAATCGCTATGCTCCCTAGGGGAGCGCGCCTGATTTGCTTGGCCCACGGTATAGAATGTAATTCGTTGAGCCATTCAGTCATGGGTCGCCGCGTCCATTTTACTTGCGCGCTACGCCAATTCGTCGTTCATTGCGCAACACGACATAGACGATGACGGATCTCACCGGTCATTAGACGATGAAACGAGTCAGAAATCATCCATTCAGCGCCTAATCTTGATATTTGCAGCGCCACTCGCGTATTGAAAATCGTGACATAAATTGACCGTTGACCGACACAGAGACGAAGCTGACCTGTCCGTCTCAAATCTGCCGACGGAATCTCTGCAGGACGAGCGTCTTCACATATGGCTCATCGTCGACTTACAGGACGGTAGCGGTCATGCTGTTTGTCCGAGCCTTGCGTCGATCTCTTGGCGAAGCTGCCCGAAGTCGATCGGCTTGGTCAGCAGGCCCTCCGCGCCTCTCTCAAGGGCCGTCCTTCGGGTTTCCGCATCGCCATATGCCGAGATCATGATCACTGGGACCTCAGGGCGCTTGGCGCGTATCTCCGGCAACATCTCCAGCCCACTCATTCCGGGCATGTTGATGTCCGACAGGATCAGGACCAGCGAAGGATCGCAGACGTCGGAGGCGCGCTGCAGCGCAGCCGGCGCGGAAGTCGCGAACTCCATCGAAAAGCGGCCGGCGCGCAGCTCGCGCCGAAAATGCTGTCGAAACAACGTTTCCAAGTCGGGCTCGTCGTCCACGATGAGAATGTAGACGCTCAACTCCTACCTCCGCTATTGCCTTACCCCGATCCGAGGTAGCGTAATGATGAACTCGGTAAATGCCTCCGGCTCGGTTTCGACGTCGATCCTGCCGCCGTGTTGTTTCACAATTATGTCGTGGCTCATGGAGAGGCCGAGCCCTGTTCCTTCGCCGGCGGGCTTGGTGGTGAAGAAGGGGTTGAAAATCTTCTCTCGGACCTCCGCCGGAATCCCGGTGCCATTGTCGCGGATCCTGATCTCGACTTCACTTGCCAGCGCTCTTGTTGTCGCGCTCACAGTCGGCTCAAAAGAATTGCCGCTGGCTTCTTTGCGCTTGTGCGCCGCATAGAAGCCGTTCGAGATCAAGTTGAGAAGTACCCGCGTGATCTCTTGCGGATAAAGCTCGGCCATCCCGGCGCTCGGATCGAGGTCGCGCATGAGGGTGACGTTGAAGCCAGGCTTTTCCGCGCGTGCGCCGTGATATGCGAGATTGAGGCTTTCGTCGACAATCGCGTTGATGTCGGTCAGACGACGTTCGCCCGAACCCTCGCGCGAGTGCAGCAGCATGTTCTTGACGATGGAATCGGCGCGGTTGCCGTGCTGGACGACCTTCTCAAAATTACCTTTCAGCATGTTCACAAGCTCATCGACCTCAGCTCGGATCTTGTCGTCGAGTGCGACGTTTCCAAGCAGCTCGTCGAGCTCCTCGATCAATTCGGCAGAGAGCGCAGAGAAGTTGTTAACGAAATTGAGCGGATTCTTGATCTCGTGCGCGATACCAGCAGTGAGCTGGCCCAGTGATGCAAGCTTCTCGGTCTGAACTAGGCGGTCCTGGGCGGCCCGCAATTCATCGAGGGATTTGGCGAGCTCGCGGGTGCGCGCTTGAACCTCTTCGAACAAGCGGACGTTGCCGAGCGCGATCACCGCCTGATCGGCGAAGGTCTGCAAGAGTGTGATCTGATTGTCGCTGAAGGGCTGCACCTCGGCACGCCGAAGTACGATCGCGCCGATGCTCTCGCCCTCGCTCATCATCGGCACGGCAAGAAGCGTGCGGCAACCATCCTGTCGCGACATTGCCTGCGCAACAGGAAAGTTCTTACCTTCCTCGGAGAGGACATCGTGCATGTGGATCGGCACCCTCTCCGCAATCGCGAACCCCGACACGGAGGTGCGGTCGTCGGTCCACGTCTGTGTGCCCATTCCGATCGGCCCGTGGTGCGCGCGAACGACCAGATCGCATCCCTCCTTTAGGACAAGAACGGCATCATAGGCTTGACAGAGGTCGCAAGCGCTCTCGACGATCGTACGCAAGACTGGCTCAACGTCCGTCGGCGAGGAGGCAATCACTTTCAGGATGTTGGCACTTCCAGTCTGATACATCAGTGCCTCGGAGAGGTCGCGCGTCTTCGACTGTACCTCTTCAAACAAGCGGACGTTTTCGATGGCAATAACGGCTTGGTCGGCGAAGGTGGAGACGAGTTCGACCTGCTTGTCGGTAAACGGCTCAACTACCTTGCGAGCCAAAAAGAGCACTCCGATCGGCTCCCCAGAGCGGAGAAGCGGAACTCCGAGCAGCGTGCGATATCCGGCTGCTTGCTGCATTTCCGGATAAGAATAGTCTGGATCGGCCAAGACATCAGCAATCTGCACCGCCTTGCGCGCCAACAGCACCCTTCCGACAAGGCTCCCGCGTCCGGGGCGGAGCCGAAAGCCAGCTGCAATCTTCACCCAATCGACCGAAAAATTGTAGTTGGTTACGTGTTGGAAGCCGTCCGTCTCGTCTTGCCGTGTCATCGCAGCCATATCGGCGTTACATAGCTGCGCGGCCGATTCGGTCAGGGTATCGAGTACGGCTTGCAGGTCGAACGCCGAACGACTGATGACTTTGAGCACGTCCGCGGTCGCCGTCTGCTGTTGCAGTGCCTCAGTGAGATCACGCGTCTTCGCCTGCACTTGTTCGAACAATCTGACGTTCTCGATCGCGATTACCGCTTGGTCGGCGAAGGTTGCTACCAGTTCGATCTGCTTGTCCTCGAACGAACCGACGGCAAAGCGGAACAGGTTGATGACACCGAAGGCGTGCCCCTCCCGAATGAGCGGGACGCCGAGCGCGGCCCGAAAGCCCATCAGTTTTTGTGCCTGCGGACGACCAAAATCGGCATCAGCAAGAACATCCGGAATCCGAACGGGACGACCTTCAAGAATAGTTCGGCCAAAAATCGAGCTGCGCTCTGCTCTTGTCGTGTAAGTCTGGAAGTGCTCGATCCATTCGGGTTTGCAGCCATAGGTGGCCGCAAGCCGGTAGCTTCCCTCGTCCTCATAACGGATCGTTCCGATGTCGGCGTCGCACAGGCGGCAGGCCGACGAGAGCAGGGCATCCAGCACCGTCTGCAGATCGAACGCCGAGCGGCTGATCACCTTGAGGACGTCGGCGGTGGCGGTCTGATGCTGCAAGGCCTCACTCAACTCACGCGTCCTGGCCCGAAGCTGCTCGAACAGGCGCGCGTTCTCGATCGCAATCACGGCTTGGTCAGCGAAAGTCTGCAGCAACTGCACGTGGTGATCCACGAAGGAGCCGGCTTCGACTCTCGTCACGCTGATCAATCCGATCGGCATGCTGTTGCTCATCAGGGGTGTGAACAGCATGCTGCGGAAGCCACGCGCTCGCGCGATCTGCTTGATCTGCGAGTCAGGAAGTGCCTCGATGTCGGCGATCTGGACCGGCTTGCCGCCTTGAGCGAGCTTGAAGGGCTCGAATCGGGCGACGGGGCTCGGAAATCCGGCCTTCAGCACCTCATCAGCAGCCGGGCTGGTTGGCGTGAAGGCCGCAAGGTGCGCGACGTCGTCGACGAAGCGAAAGACCGCCGTCGAAAAGCCGCCGATCAGGCGCTTGGCGCTGCTCGCGATGGCATCGAAAACCGGCTGCACGTCGGACGGCGAGGCGGCGATCACCTTGAGGATGTCGGCGGTCGCGGTCTGCCGCTCCAGTGCTTCCTTTGTCTCGTTGAACAGGTGGGCATTTTCGAGCGCGATCGCCGCCTGGTCGGCAAAGCTTTGCAGCAGCACGAGCTCGTCATCGGAGAACGGCTCGAGTCGGTCGCGATGGACGATCAAGGATCCGATCGCGCTGCCCTGACTGCGCAGCGGCGTGCCGCACATTGTGCGTGTGCCTGCGGCTCGGGCGTGCGGCAGGCCAGGAAACTCAGCCAAATCGGGATCCAGTTTGTCCAGATCCGGCGCATGAATTTGCTGGTTTCGTCCGACCACCGCGCCAGGCATATTGCGGCCGCCTACCTTTATGGCGGTCAACGGTACGGCCTCGCGTATGCGTTGAGCGCTCGCGCCGTAGCGATAGGCTTTTCCCCATTCGCCATTCTCAGCGAGCTGAATCGAGACGCTGGAGGCACCGAACAGCCGCGCGGTAGTCTCCGCGATCTGTTGCAGCGCGCTGTCGGCATCGCCGGAGGTACCTGCAATGGTCGCCAGAACCTCCGAACTGGCAGCCTGTCGCTCGCGCGATTGTGCCAGCTCGCGCTGCAGGCGCTCGGTCTCGGCGACGCTCGACTTCAGCTTCTGTTCGAGCTCGGCAATCCTGCGCGCAAGCTCGGAGTCCTCGGACAGCGCGGACATCGATAAATCCATGTCGCCCGGAGCCTGCCGGGCCAAAACCTCACGATTATTCCACCGTCACCCCCGGTCGGCTAGCAATATCGATGCGGGATTTGGGACAAATCGTCCGAGAACCTTTCAGATGGTGGCCGGACAGCCTAGTCCTTGCTGGCGCAAATTCGCGCCTGTGAGACCTCCCTGTTTGAAGCTGGCAGCACCGTCCCAGATTGGCGACAGCATCCCCGCAGGGTGTGGGCCGAATTCTATGGGTTTGTCATCTCCGTGACTATAGCTAGCCTGGCGCGCCATTGGCTAAAATGGCGATAGCGACGTGGCGACCGGACGCTTTTTGACCATGCTGCACGAGTCAGCGCTATGGTTTGCTACCCAGCAGCGCTCCCTCAAGGTGCTTCCGGTGGAGCTGCTTATCCCCACCTATGCCGATTGCAGTCGTCCGTCTGAAGAACCGGGCTGTCAGCCCGGTTGTTCAGCTCTTTATGGACCAAGCGCATGGGGCTTCGAAATCGCTCGTCAGGACACCCAAACCTCGTAGCGCAACTGCTGAGTTGTGACTTTCGTATGGGTTAATGGGTCGGTCGGGCCAAGCGTTGGCGACTTCCGGTCTGCCCCAGCAAGCCGATTTCTCAGTGCCCGCATCGGAACTTCGTAGTCAGAAAAGGAGTGCCCGTTGCAAGTATTATGATTTCGGCAGCCCAGCGGCGCGCCAAGCCTCCGCCAACGGCGTGAATACAGCCGGCTCCGGGAGCCATTTCCGGGCTATGGTGCGCACCAAGTTGCATTACCTTCGAAAGCCTCGTCGGTGACGCGCGCCCTGTTGTGCAGCGAGACAATTCGTCCGGAGAAGGACTGAAATGATGGAGTCATTGCCCAGCCGCACCGCACTGGTGACATCGCTGATGAGAGCGTTACATTCGCGGTTCGACCCCTTTCCTCTTTTCAATGACCCCTGGGGCGATCGACTCGTTTCCGAAGCCGAGCGCGAGAGGATGACCGCGCGAATATTGGCCCGCATGGATGAGGACACACGTGCCCGCGCCCTGCGTACACCGGCCTCTGTGTTGGACGAATTCCTGCTGACCAACACCGCGCTGCCAGGAGTGGTGATTCGCTCTCGCTATGCAGAGGATGCGCTGCGCGAGGCGGCAATGAGAGGCATCAAACAATATGTCCTGATCGGAGCTGGGCTGGACAGTTTCGTGCTTCGCCGCCCTGCTTTTTCCGACGCCCTGACGATCTTTGAAATTGACCATCCGGCGACCCAGACGATGAAGATCCAACGCATCAAGGAATGCGGAATGTCGCTTCCACCGTCCGTGCATTTCGTCGCTGCCGACCTCGCCAACGAGGACTTGGTATCTGTCTTAAATCGCTCTCACTTTCGGCCAGATGAGAAAGCATTCTTTTCGTGGCTGGGCGTTTCGGTGTACCTGACACGCCAGGCCAATCTGGCGACCTTGCGTTCGGTGGCAACTTGCGGTGCTCGGGGGAGCGAACTTGTATTCACCTATGTCGACCAAGCTGAGTTCGCCCCGAACACATCGCGATCACCGCACAACGAAAATGCCAAGGTCGTCGCGCAAATCGGCGAGCCCTGGATTTCGGGATTCTATCCCGATGAAATCGTCGACGATCTCGCCCGTGTTGGTCTCAATCTGGTTGAAGATCTCGACGGCAAGGCAATGTGGGAACGCTACCGGGGAGCAAACACCAGGCTCGGGCACCCGCCCGCGACCTTGCACATAGCCCTAGCGCGCGTGGGAAAGTGACAGCCATCGCCGAGCGCTGTTAAGCGCGCTGCAGATAGCCGCTTCGGGTGATCAAGGACCGCAAACCAGTCCGGGGGGATACGTGCGCTTTTGCCCGAAGACCTGTCGTCATTCGGACATCACATGTTATGGAGGAAGTGGGCCTGTGGCCGAGCCAATTTCTGCCAGGCCAAGCCAATCGAAAATCGGTTGCACCAAATCGAATCACATGACAGGGCGCGAGACTGGAAATGAGGACTTTGCGCATTCGGTCCGCCCCAGCCGACTAATCAGGTGGGTAGTGGCTATCACCGCAGGGGGAGTTTCGGTCCGCATGCCCCAAGCCGCGCGACTTAGCAAGAAACTGATCAACTTGCTTTTTGAGTTGGTTGCTCTCGTGCGATAGCCACTGCTCGGCTTGAGCGATGAAGCTGCGGTCGCATTCTCGACCCGCATCGTCGAATTCTACGGTGGCTCAAACTGGCATTCGACCAAGTCAACGTCGAATACGACCTCCTGGCGGTGAATGGGGAGAAGGACAAGGACTACCACATGGTGGAACACGAAGCTACGGATGGTTCTCGCGGTCGCTCCCACTCCCGTCCGGAATCGATGCCGACCAGATCAAGGCCACTCTTCCCGCCCGAGCGCTGAAGGTCGTCATTCCGAAGCCGGCCTCCAGCACTCCCAGGAAGATCGAGGTCAGGGGATTCTAAGCAGTCGTAACAAGGCCCCGGCAGACTATGCCGGGGGCCCATGGCTGGCGCGAAACGCAGATCAGCGGAACCGACCGTGGTGACCTACGGCTGTACGGTACGCGGCATGAGCAAATCGGGTCCGGTACCCGCCGTAAGCTACTCTCGCCCCGTACCCTCGATAACCGAAACCATAGCCGTAGCGGTGGTGACCCCAGTAATGATGGCGGTAACCCCAGTAAGGCCGCCGATAACCCCAGCTCCACGAGGGCCCAACATAGCCGACACTGTAGGCGGGAGCGTAGTCGTAGCCATAGTCGTAGCCGACGGGATAGTCGTAGTCGTAGGCATAGGGCGATCCATAGTAGCCGTAGCCATAATACGGTCCAGCGAGTGCAGCACCGAAGAGCGCTCCGGTCGCAAGCCCGAGGCCGACCCCGCCCCACCCCCAACCGCCATGGCCCCAGCCGCCGTGCCACCCACCAACATGGCCAAAACCGCCATGCATCCCAAATGGCCGGGCCTCAGCGCTCGTCGAAAGCGTCGGAATTGTCGCAGCCATTAAGCCGGCTACTGCTAAGCTGGTTAAACGCATGTTCATGCTCTCCTCTAAGCAAATTGCGCGCCCCAGAGCCGCAACGAAAAGGACGCGACTGCGTTCCGAACTGGTGAGCTGTTTGTGCTAGTGCCCGGCCTCTTCCGGCGCTTGTGGCGCCCGCAAGTGGTGCCGTAGAGAGCCGTTGTTAGAGACGTTGTATGTCGCGCTTCATCGTTCGCTTCATCAAGGATGTGCTCGGCGAAAACGGGCAAACCTACGAGGTCTGCCAAACCACCATCGGGCTGGATGCGCGGAACGATGCGGAGGCCGAGCAGAAGGCCAAGGAAAGGCTTTGCGAGACCCACGCACCCCACGACTGGTCTCTCCACGCCGATCCCATCAAGGTGGACCCTGCCGACTTCCCGTCCTGAGCCCGAGATATGCCCATTGCGGAGCAACCCTCCAGCCACGAAGGAGCCAGGCATGACGAAAGCCTTCGGATTGGCGGTCATCGCATTCTGCATGATGGCCGGGACGGGGCCGGGCCAAGCCGCAGGCCCGTCGAACGGCAAAGGCATGCCAAGCGATGGTCCGCAAGCTGTCATCTCGTCGACAGCGGGCAGACGTACGCCACCGATCAGGCGCCGCCGTTTGCCTACCTGGCGCGGACATCCGACTTCGATCAGAACAGGCTCGCCTTTCTGCTACTCATGCCGCATGCGAACATGCCGAACCTATCCTTGAACATGGCGGAAGTGACGCTGTGTAGGGACCACACAACGGCAGCTTGCTCTTCTGAACCGCCACGGGCTTGCGCAGTATGACGCCCGACCTGATGGCGTGGTGACGTTGGCCACGTGGTGCACGAGAACGCTGGGCACCAAATTGAGCGATATACGAATTCGAATCGTTGCTTTGGCAGCTCTGTTGACCTCGTCGGCCTTCTGCTCGCAGCATGCGCAGGTGCCGATCGCTCATCGTCCAGTCGTTCTGGCGCATGCTGGGCCCGCCACATCAATGAACAACCTCCACCTCGAGAGCGCATCGACTCCACACTCCCGGAATAAAGTCGGACCTGAACTCTGCACGCGGGAAAGCCTCACGTTAAGGCACTGCCAACGCGGAAAAAGAGCCTGGGCCTGGCCTTACGATGACCGGGCATGTCGTTGCGCGATACCACGCTAGGCTCCATTTCGCGCCGTAAGCTGTGCTCTAAGGTGTTCTGGGTTTTCCGGAGCGAGGCAGATCCTGTTGCGCAATCGTCAGCGCCTGCGGGACATGGACGCCTGATCGCGACGGTAGGTCCGGGACCGGATCACGACAATCCCCACCGACCTTCAGTGGAGAGGTCCACGAAGCTTCGCGAGGATTCGGCGAAGATCGCGGGCGCGTTCCTCAAGGATCAGCAATCTCTCGTCCGCCTGCGAGGCAAGGGGCTTGGAGGCGGGCTTCGGTGTCTGCCGTCCAGGACAGCGGATGTTTTCCGAGCAGTTCATGCGCCGCAGGATGGCCCAAGCTCGAACAGGATCGTTGATCCAGGTCAGCGGAGGGGGTTCTTTTTGCGATTTCCAGCGGGAAGACGGGAGCGCCGGGGGCTCTGGTTCGCGTCGCCCCATCGAACCGGCCGGGCAGCAACCTCCGTGCGTTGCGCGAGTTTGAAGGCGACAGCGACATTGTCCAGGAGGCAAACATGACCCGCATCCGCTTCGGCTTCGCGCTCATTACCGCCGCGCTCCTGTCCTTCCCCGCCGCGGCTCAACAAAGCCAGGGCTCCGGGGCGGCCGGCCCCGCAACCACCGGCATGAGCAAACGCGATGAGAGAGACCCGATCGGTCTCACGTCGACGCAGAGGCAAATGATCGCGTGGAGCATCGCCGGCGTCGCGGAGAAACAGGCTTCTCCGCAAGGTTTTCAGCCGAAAGCCGGAGACAAGCTGCCGGATCAGCTCAAGTCCGCGCGGATCCCGTCGACGATCGATCAGGTCGCCGATCCGGTCCGGAACTACGAATATGTGATGCTCGAGGACCAGAACCTGCTGCTGGTCAGCCCTCAGGACGGGACTATCGCCGACGTGATCCATCTCGACCGCCGTCTCTGAGATCGGCCTGCAAATCTGCGGTCTCACTTCCCGGCAAGCGAGCGCAAACACGCCAGTCTCGAGATCGCTCTCTCGGGGAGGCGCTGCAGGATTTCGACGGGCTCGGCGTCGCCCGAACGTTCCGCGCCTCGAGATACGCGTCGGCCAGGGCCTCTGCGATGGTTTCCGGGTCCCGCCGCTCGAGCGCGCCCGGAAAGCTTCCGAAATCGCCGGCTTCGTCGGCCATCCGCATCGTCTTGTCGCCGAGCTCTCGCGTGCGCACTGCCGCCGGTCACTTCAAACGGCGTTCGAGAGCCGCCAGGTGCGTCGCCAGGCAAAGCTCAAGCCTCCGCGCCTCGACCTGCTCCGCCGATATCCGTCTCGCCTGTCAGCTTCTGGTCGTGCTCGCGGTGATCGGCGCGGCGTCTTTCCTTACCAACGTGGCGCCGGATCCTTGCCCTGAGGGGATTGCGAGAGCGGTACCTTTGTAAGGCTGTTGTCGCCGGGCGACAATCCAACGTCGCGCTGACCACCCGTAAATTTCACAGGAACAAAGGCTACAGGACAGGCTTGTGAGTCGCGCCGGCCGCCGCTGGGCTACGGAGCGGCCCCGGCCTTACCCCTTTGGGAGCCGGGGCCGTCTCTCCAGATCCGGCTCAAATCATCGCATGTGAAGACTGATTGTCGACTGCGACGTTACCGGCTGATGAATCGCGTCCATCAGGCGCTGGCCAAGGGCCTCGTACACTTTCACCGCCAGATTGAGCGCCATGTCGCCGCCAGCGACACTGTCGAGCTCACTGTCGGTCAACATACGGTTTTCCGAGTTCTTGGCGTGCCTATTCAGCATGGTTTGCTCCTGTTAATTAGATCGGCGGACTATTCCGCGGCTGAGAGAACGATCCCTCTGTTGATCTCAGGAGTACGACGGGCCGATTTTCGCCGCCGTGATGAGTGTCACACAGGACGATTAGGGCCTCAATTCTCAACCTGAAACTGATGCTAGAGCGTCGAGGGAACAAAGGGCCCCATATCGGCTTCTGAGTCTCGCTGGCTCGCCGCTGAGCTGGCGGAGCGGCCCCGGCCCATACCCCCCAAGCCCCCCTGCGAGCCGGGGCCGTCTCTCCGCAGACAGTACCGGAGTGTGCGTATGCGTTCCTCGCCCTCGATCGTGCCGGCCGATCGCCTGGACCATGACATCTATCTGGTGCTTGAGGATTTCGGCGCGCGTGCCGGCTGCGCCTGGCGCGAGACCGACGAAGCCGACACTGATCGAGAGACCATCCTGCGGGATATCATCTCCGGCCAATACGCTTACCCCTTGCGGATCGTATGCTTCAATCCGGTCGAAGGCTGGTCGCGCGACGCAACCAGCGACATTGCCGACGCCCTGGCGGAACGCGCCGCGCACACTGGTGCGGAGATCCCGCCGGCGCTGCAGGACTTCATCAACACCAACGCCACACGGAGCTTTGACGTGCAGCTCGCGCTTCCCCTGCGCGGCGTGGCCTGATGGCTGCGAGGAAAAACCGATTGGCTGGACGGCCCGCGACGAGCGCGAGCACATCATCCGATGTCCGACATGCGGCGAGCTGATCGACATGTGCGATCTAGGCCAGGTTATTGATCACCTGCACGGGCAGGGACGTCGAGGAAGAGCCGACGCAGCACTAAAAACCGGTGCCGGCAGAGTTTGCGGAGCGCCACATGGATCCCACTGTTCGCCTTCTCCAAGATCTCTACAACAGCGAGACCAATTACACGATCGCTACCTTCTGGGATGCCGGCTTCAGGGTGCTATTGGCGCACGACCTGAATGGGTTCGCTGCTGAGACGCGGGTGCCGACCTTCGCTGACGCAGCCCAATGGCTCGCGATAGCAGCCATCACGCACCACCCCGATTCCGGGTTTGCGAAGAAATATCGGACCTCGCGCATCAGGGTCGAAGCAAGCCTTATAGCACCAAGCTCACCAACCAGACCGCAAGTGAGAAGCAGACCGCAATTCCAAGGTATGGCAATGCAATTGTCATCGGTACCTCACTGAAGAATTCCGACGTCAAAACACCGCCCGAGATTCGCATATTCGCGGCCCCGTGACTATCTCGTTCTCACGTCCCGCGTCTTCGACTTCTGCCTGCCAACCGCTGCCGAGGCCGTGCCTGACGGCCCCGACTGGTTCCACGAGATCAAGTACGATGGTTATCGCCTGCGCGTCGAGCGCAACGGCCGCTCCGTGCGGCTCATAGCCAGGAATGGCCACAACTGCACCGACCGCTTTCCGTGGATTGCCCAGTCCGCGCTGCGCAATCGCGAGCAGCAGTTCGTCATCGACGGTGAGGCCGTCGTGCTCGGCGTCGACGGACACGAACGGGCCGCACTTTGTGGGGTACAATGGCAGCGCCGGCACCTACGCTGATACAGCCACATTCACCTCGTCCGAGACACTTGTAAGCTTGCCACTTCTCTCGCTCAAACGGATCGTCCGCGGGTGAGAGTATTACGTCGACGGCCTACGACGTTAACGTGGTAGTCGGGACTACGTCCGCCGTTCTCGGCAACATCAATGCTTGGACAACGTTCGCTCTTAGTGCTCCTGTGATCACAAGCTCACGTGGACAGCGAGCGGAAGTGGCTTTCACGCCTATGGAATGGACAATTTCTCGTTTTCGAAAAACTCAGCCGTGCCCGAGCTCGCTAAATGGGCGATGATGATCCTAGGCTTCTGCGGCCTCGGCTTTATGGCGTATCGGCGGAAGAACGTCGCCATGAGTATCGCCTGATCTTCAGCCTTGTCTGCGCTTAGAGAGACCGCCTCCGGGCGGTCTTTTAGTTAGCGGGTTTCAGAATTAACCCGCAGCGCGGGCATCAAGCTTAATTCGTGACTGAGATTGCCGACGCTGCCAAGAACGCTACGCTGCTTACACCGGACAATTGCCCCGTCCGGAATCCCCGTGGCGAAGCAGGCGCGCCAACATACTCGGCGCGTCGGCTTCGTTCGTCACCGGTGCGAGCATATGCGAAACCTTCTTTTATTTGTCTTCGGTGTGTGCTTTTGGATTGTACTAATTGCGGCGATAATCACCACGGTTGCCCGCCTAAGCACCGAAGCGAAAGAGCGTCGCAGCGAGGCCGTGGCCTCCCACCCTTCGAAGACCAGGCGTTGATCGGGGGAGGAGGAAATGTCAAACGTGATGGAGCAGATTGTCGCGGGGTACGTAAAGACAAAAGACCGGCGCGCCCTCGCCCAACTACTCGCCCACCGTCGGAAGTTACTTTCGCGACTGGAGGCGGTCTCTGGCATCGACCCGGCCAGCTCCGTTCAAGCTGTCCAAGATGATCTCGCCATCATCGAAGCCGGTATCGAGGAGTTGAAGCCACCAGCCGGGACGCTGCCGGAGAATGAATTCTAACAGGGCTTTTTCGCCCTTGTAGCTTCGTAACTGCTGGATTCCAGCGCCACGCCGATACGCATATCTTGCCGCCAGATGACGCGGGCTGAAAAGCGGCGGCCTTCCAGGGTCAGAACGAGAGTGAAGTAATCAGGCAAGCCGAACGAGCTACTTACGTCGAGCGCGGCACCCTGCTCGGAAAAATTACGGACCATGCACGCGACCGCATTCACGCCAAACTCAATAGTGCCTGGCTTTAGCACTCGCTCCCGTATGGCCGCCCGCTCTCGCATAAGGGAAAGCTGCACGGTCAAAATGAAGGATCTGTGCTCGGAACACCTAAACTTCTAACGACATCCTTGCTCAGATTGTTGTCCGGACCTCCTAGGCATCAAGCTTAACACGCGACTTCAGTTGCGACATGCGCGCCGAGAGCTAGGGTGAACGGGCCGGCGATTTCCCTAAGACCGGTCCAACCGTAGCAAAGCCGTCGCCAGCATATTCGGCGCGGCGGCTTTGTCCTGACGTAAGTGCTCAGATGCTTTGGTTCGTGCCTCTCGTTTTCGCTGGCTTAGCTTTATTCGTGCACCTGTACTGCCGTACTCTGGCGCATCGGAAAGGGCCTTGGATTATGGATCAAGACCGATGAGCCTCACGACATCAGGGCCCGAACGACACCCGCTCTGGCCCTGGATCGTCTTGATCACCGGCTTTGGCGCGCTTGGGCTGGGCGCAATCTTCGTGCTCAGCTGGGTTATGCTGGCGCTGCTCGGCTATTAGCGAGCCTGCTGGCGCTCGTACTGTATCGCCGCCAGTGCTCCGATCGCCACCACAAAGAGCGTTGCCCAAAGGCTTCCGGGTGGGACGCAGTTGATGCAGGTGGTGACGATTTCGGTGCTCATCTGATTTCCTTCCAGTCGACGTGGCATTTCTGCGGAGGCCCACCAGCGAGTCAAGCTCTTAATCGTACTGGACGCGAATTGGCTCAACCTTGGCGGAAGGTGGAATGGGGTTCGGCCGGGCGATTTCGTCCGGATCAAGCGACACCTGCTAGAGGAGTTTAGGAGCAGCCTGCTGGCGGAACTAACATTGTCGTCCCTTCGTCCGATCGACGGTGAGCCTGGGGTTCACCCAAATTCAAGATCGTCAGCCCAACCTGCTGAGAGCACGGGCCCGCCGACGAGCCCCCGGTCGATAACGGCGCGCACAGCCGGTGCCGCTACCAAGTCAGTGCGTGTCATCAGGTTTCGAAGATCAAATCGGCCATCAGGACTAATGGTCTTAAGAGAGGCGACCAGCTCAGTAATCTCATCGTCAGCTCCAAAAGGCAGGAGCAGTCGCTCATACGCTACCTTGCGGCCGTCAGCGTCTTCTAAATGAGAAACGGTGTACACCGGGCATCGCCGTGCAACGCATAAATGATAAACCGGCATGACCGAGGCTGCCAGCCGGGGTCCGACATATTCGTCTAGCCGGCGCCCTTTTCCGGTTTGGCCATAAGCGGTAGCCATTCGCGTGCCTTCGCTTTCGATCGTAAGAACGGGAGGCCAAGCCGTCGCATCGACGGAGTAATAAACCAGATCCTCGGCCTCCTCTTTTAGACGGCCCGGCTCATATTCGGAAAGATTTGGCAGCCTTTTCGTCCGCGCGTAGAGCCGACACCATGTAATTATAAGATCGCGCTGGCGGATCGCGGTAACGACGGCTGGTGTTTGGCTCTGGAAATCCATGGGCGATGGACCTGAATGCTATCGATTACGCTAGCTCGCATCTCACTAAAGGGCCATTAACGCACGATGGCACGCCCAACGTCCCCCTGAGCGACCGGCATCCGATCGAGTTCAGGCGTTAGACCCCTGCGAACCGAGGCCGTCTCTCCATCGCAATCGCTCCGCGCCTGTTCAGCTTAGTCCCTTACGAATACGTGTTCCGCTTATAAATACACGGACTGAGAAGCAAAATACGGTTTTAACCGTCTCTCCCCGAGAACTACGGGATGCCTCGCGCCAACTGAGGCGGCCTTACTCTGCGAAGTCACGTAGCAGGCGCTCAATATCCAGCTCATGCAGTTCTTGCGTGCGCGTCAAGCTGGCAAGTACGCTCACGGCGCACGTGGTGTGGTGACCATCCCGGTCCAATTCCGCAATTAGCCGCTCCTGCGGGGCAAAGTGATGTTCACCCATCGCAGCACGATGTCGCGATTGGTCTAGGTGCTCTCGAAGGATGGCGCGGACCACGCTGGCACCGCGCTAAATGTGCTACCAATTGTGAAATGGATCACATTGCACCGCGGCAGAGCTGCTGTAGGCTGCTGCTTACCGGGGCTGGCTGCATATTTCACTCAGATCGTTTTTCACCCGGAATTTTTGACAAGGCGCGGGCCGCGGCAGTTCACTGCTGCGGCCTTTGCGTTTCCTAACCGGCCGGCTGCCAGACCCAGCACGCTTGCGGCGTCGCCTGGGCTTTCTCTCAGCTTAACACACCGTTCCGAAATTGGCGTCATTCGAACGATTGCATCCTAAGACCGAACATGGGACCGCTGGCGTTCCAGTCCCATGCTCCGGTTGCCAATCCAATTGCGGATTCAAACGCCGGGAGATTTAGGCCGCCAGTATGACCTGCAGGCCTTTTGCATCAGCGCGCTTCAATGACGCAATGAGCCGCTGCCCGTCGCGCTTTCCGCGGGTTCGGCGCGCCCTAGACAATTCTCGCCTGATAGACGGCGAAGCTTTGTGATTAACGCTTTCTTAGATGCGTGCGAGAATTCGATCGAGACTTTCCGCGATATGTTTCAACAATTTCTCATCTCTCGCTCGTATTCTCGCGATCATGGAAAAGCGCAGGATACGCCGGCGGCGCGTCTTCAGGGCCGCTATCATCGAGTCCCCGGCGGGCGCCTTCAGCTGCGTCGTCCGCGATCTCTCAGATGCGGGGGCGCACCTTGAGGTGCCAAGCCAGATCGGAATTCCGCACGAGTTCACTTTGAGCATTCCGACTGCGGATTTGCGACGGGAATGTCGAGCTGTGTGGCGCTCGAGCAAGCGGATCGGAATCGCTTTCGCCTCCGCAGAGACGGTTCTGCCCTAACAAACCTGAGATATCGCGCCCCAGCCGAGCAACTGATGATGGTTATCGGCTTCTTCGGTGTTTGCTTCATGGCTTATCGCCGGACGTCGACTTCCGCGTAGCTTAATCCCCGCTGCTTCAGCGGATCAGAGAGATCGCCTTCTGGCGGTCTTTTTGTTAGCGCGTTCCAGAATTAACCCTGAGGACGGGCATCAAGCTTAATACTGGTCTTAAGTTGGCGCGCCGATTGAGTGGCCTATAGTCACCGTGGCCGCGTAGTCCCCAATGGTGCTTCCCACAAGCAGCGGCCATACACGGAGCCGCTGTCGACCCACCCAACACGCAGCGGCCTCTCCCATTGGAGGTTGGGATGCGTGCCATCGCTTCAGCTCTCCTGACCGCATGCGCGTGGCTGGTCATGTTCACGGTGCTCACCGTTAACTTAAGCCGGCAAGCACTGCGGCGTACATCCGATAAGCGGTGAACCAGACAATGTCCGCGTCACGAAGACAGGCTGCACCATCCTCTCTGGCCCTGGATCATCGTACTTGCCAGCTTCTGCGTGATCGGGCTCGGATTAGTCTTTGTGCTCAGCTGGGTTCTACTGGAAGTCGGTCCCGCGCAGGCTCGCGGTTTGGACGCCGTCACGGCTCTGCCTGATAAACCACCGGTCTGATCACTCGGGCAAGCCGAGCTTCCTGAGATTCTCTCCCATGCGATTGAGGACCGCAGGAGAAAACACCATGGCTTGTTTGAACTTCGAGATCGTCAAATCCGGGTAGTGATGCATTAACTTGGCAAAGACCTCCTTCGCCTCATCGACCCGGCCGGCTCCCGACAGAACTGCTGCTAGATTGCGATAGATCCAACTGGCGTTTGGCCGCTCCTCGAGGGCGCGTCGGTAGTACGCGGCAGCCTCATCATATTCTTGCGCGATTTCATGCGCCGAGCCGATACCTACGTAGTTGTTGAAATTCATGGGGTCGATGGGGCTCAGGCGCAGGGCCCGTTCGAAATTGGCGATGGCCTTTTCCGGTTGATCGGCATAGTTTTCGAGCCATCCGAGCCTGCTCCAGGCCCACGCGGCATTGGGATCAAGCGCGACGGCACGCTCGAGCAGCATACGTGCGGTACCATAATTGCGGACGAAGGTGTGTACTGCGCCGAGGACCGCCAAGATGATGGGATCGGCTCCGCTCATTTCTGCCGCGCGCTCGGCAAGGGACC
>NZ_JADFUE010000090.1:0-19264 GCF_054967145.1 Bradyrhizobium sp. UFLA06-24 | reverse complement strand
GCACCGGCGTATGGCCGTGCACGACATATTTCCCGAAGCGCTTCTTGCTCTGGAGAAATTCGTCCCTAATCCACAGCAGATCCTGCTCTCGCTGCTCGGACAGCGGGATTCCGGGACGAACGCCCGCATGCACGAAGAAGAAGTCGCCGCACGTGAATGTGGGCCGCAATTGGCGCAGGAACGCGATGTGCTGTGGCGGCATCGCAGACGTGAGCTCGCGGACGAGATCGAACTGCTCGTCGTTGCTGAGATCCGGCGCCGCCGAGATTCCGTAGGACATCAGGGTCTGGAGGCCACCGAACTGAAACCAGTCGGCGGTCCGCGAGGGATCGTCCAGCACCGAGTTGAAATAGGCCTCGTGATTGCCCTTGAGAAAGACTGTGTTGCGGCGGCGGCTGCGGCTGATCAGGAGGTCCAGCGTGCGACGCGAGTCCGGCCCGCGATCGATGTAGTCACCGAGAAAGACCTCGATCGCACGATAGGGGCGACTGTTCGCCATGTCGGCATCGATGACGGCGAACATCTGCTCGAGCAGATGCGCGCAGCCGTGGATGTCGCTGAGGGCGTAGATGCGTACGCCGTTCGGCAGCTTCGGCCGGGGCGGATTTTGAGTCGCGGTCATGACCATGAGGTGCAACTCTTTCAGAGTGCTTCGCCCGGGATGTCAATATGCTATTGACGAAATCAGGCGGCCACGAGCCGCTTTTTTCTCCCACTCGCGTGATGTGAATGTTCATTCGCGTGCCTGTTCGATCAACCGTGGTTGATGAAGCGCTGGTCCGACACGCGCCGGCGAGGCTCAGCCGAAGCTGCGGCTGTCGAATGATGGCGCGGCCGGTTCGCGATAATCTGTCGCACGTGTGCGGATGAGAAGCGCGCCACAGAAATAGCCGAGCTGGAGCGCCGTCGAAAACGCCAGGATCAAGCCGAGAATATGAGCTGATCCATGGCCTTGCCAGGCTGAAACCAATCCCAGCACGGTCGCACCGAGAACTACCGCCGGAGGCAGGATAAAGATTCGGAAGCGGCCTCCCAGCAACGATCCGATCAGCAAGGCAAAAGCGATTACGGTACTCACGACACAGCTCCCAAACCGAATTGATTGGTAATGGGGCCGGACTAATGGCGACTTAAGCAACAGGGTTGAATATCCGTTCAAATGCACGCGACCTGATGCGCGGAAATAACGCGCATGACGCGAAAGGCGGCGCAATGCTCGGCGAAATGTCAGCGTTGTGACGGTGATTTGAGCATTCATGCACCAGGTATTGCGTTGCAGAAAAATCGATTTGATTTTTTCACTGCAGTGCCGCAATGTTGCTTTGTTTAGTTAAGAGATTGCCCGCGACGCATCGCAAATTTGAATCGACTGCTTGCAATTGTCCGATTGCGAGTGCGTGACGTGGCAGCGAGGTTCGGATGGCTGTAGCAACTTATGGTTCGGAAAATTATTACCCGGTTGTATCGAACCGTCGCGGTGCTCTCCAACGGCCTCTCCAGATCGCTCTGATCGGGGGCGACTTCCTTGCACTCCTGCTGAGCTACTTCGCGGCGAGCGGCCTGTATCGCCTGCTCCTCGCGGAGCAGGATTCATCTGTGGGTGCGGGCCTCGTGGTCAGTGCGGTGTTCGTGACGATCGCGTACTTCCAAGGGGTCTACGATCACCATCGTCTGCTGAATACGGTCTGGCAGCTCCGCAAGGCGCTCGCGATCTGGGTCGTCTCTCTGACGATTCTTGCAGTCGAAGCATTCCTGCTCAAATCGTCGGCGGATCTGTCGCGTGGAACCACGCTGCTGTTTGCCGCGACAGGCGGCGTTGCTCTGGGCGGGCTCCGGGTGCTGTGGCGCACCGCCCTGAACTCGAGCTATGCCAGAGGTCGCCTGGTTGACAGGAAAGTCGTTCTCCTCAGCCTCAAGCCCCTCGACTTCACGTCGAGCCGCTTCAAGGATCTGCGCAAGCACGGCTTTAACGTCGTGCGGCATTTCGTCCTCGACTCGTCCGAACACGGCGCGGGTTGGGATCACGAGATTCGCGATGTGGTGCGCCAGGCACGGGCCGCGGACGTGGAAGAATATCTCCTCGTCATCGACTGGGACGAAATGCCTCTGCTCCAGAAGCTGAGCCAGCACCTGCGCGTTGTTCCCCAGCCGATCCGCCTCCTGCCGGACTTCCCGATCGCTGATCTGGTCTCACGTCCGTTCCAGCCCGTCAGCGGCACGGTTGCGATCGAGATCCAGCGTGCGCCGCTCACCGTGTTCGAGCGGGCGCAGAAGCGCTGCCTCGATATCGGCCTCGCCTCGTTCGCCCTGCTGCTGCTGGCTCCGCTGCTGGTGACGGCTGCGATCATGATCAAGCTGGATTCGATCGGCAGCGTGATCTTCAGGCAGTCCCGGCGCGGCTTCAATGGCAAGCCGTTCGAGATCTGGAAGTTCCGCACCATGACGGTTGCAGAGAACGGTCATGTCGTTACCCAGGCGACGAAGAGCGATGCGAGGGTCACGCGGGTCGGCCGCGTGTTGCGGCGGACCAGTATCGACGAGTTGCCGCAACTGTGGAACGTGCTGCGTGGCGAGATGTCGCTGGTGGGACCGCGGCCGCATGCGCTCGCACATGACAACTATTATGACCAGCTCATCAGCAATTATGTGTATCGGCATCACATGAAGCCGGGTCTGACCGGTTGGGCTCAGGTCAACGGCTTCCGCGGCGAGACGCCGACGATCGACCTGATGGAGAAGCGGGTCGAGTACGATGTCTGGTACGTCAGCAACTGGAGCATCTGGCTCGATATCAGGATCATCCTGAAGACCGCGCTGGCGCTCATCCACCAGGAAGCCTACTGAGCGCGCGGGGATCCGCCACTCGGGCTGTCTGGTCCCCGGATCAAATCGGCTTGTGAATGGACCGCAGGCATAGCGCCGCGTCCGGTTTTCGATTCACTCTCAATTGTCGAGCAGATAGCGCGGACGATCGTCCGGCGGATAGCACCGGTGCTGGATCCTGCCGCCGGCAGCTCGAACCAGATACCAGAACGCCATCCTCTCCCGTTCCGACAGGTCGCAGGTCGCATCCAGCAGCCTGCTGCGGGCCGATGCCGGAGACTGGACGAAGAGGGCAGCCGCGCTGCCGAACAGACGGTCGTGGAACACGTCGTTGAAATCCTGGACCGCGCCATCCGTCAGCTCCGGCGGCAGGGCCTGGAAAGCCCGAAAAGCGAGCGGCACGCGCATCAGCTGCAGCCAGAGTTCGTGCGGCGCAAGGCGATAGGATTGGCCGAGAAACGCAAGGGTTCTTGCTGTCATCCCCTCCTGGCGGACGGCGGACCAGAATGCCCCCAAATATCCGAGCGACTCGGTTGGCGCGCACGCCAGCAGGCTTCTGCTCATCCGCTGTACGGCATCGACATCCGAATCCGCCTGCGCCAGATCGGTGCCGCGGACGGTCATGTCGGCGGCCGACAATTGCAGGACGAGCAGTTCCCGAAGCGCCTTGGGATCGCATTGGCGCTGAGCCGCGGGCAGGTTCGCCTGGACGATCTGCCTCAGCAGCGGGGCGTCGTAGCTTTCGCCGGCGGCAATCTGCCCGGCCACGCGCGACACGCTGAGGTCGGTCAGATTGGGGAGGACCGAGGCCGCCCAGGTGAGAGCGGACGCGCCCAACAGAAAGCTGGCGCCTCGCGCCAGCCATTGCCAGGCGCGAGATGCGCCTTTTCTAGGCGCCCTCGACATAATAGGCGTTGTAGTGCGAGCCTTTGTAACCCTCGATGCGCTTCAGCATCTTCGGGTTGGCACCGTTGAGCACGGCGCCCACTACCTTCTTCTGGATGCCTTCGGAGCTCGACATCGATTCCTGCAGGGCGGTGCGGGTCGTCCGGCCCCATTCGATGACGTAGACGAACGCGTCCATGAGATGGCTGATGGCCTTGGCATCGGTGACGGGCATCACCGGCGCCAGATCGATGACGATGTAATCGTACTCGTTTCGCAGTAACGCCAGCAGATCCGCCATCGCCTTCGAGGCCATGATGTCGGCCGAGTTCACCATGCGCGAAACGGCGAAGGAGGGCAGGAAATCCAGCCCGGTCTCCGCGCTGCGCCTGATGTGGTGTCCGACCGACTGCGGATCCTTGAGAGCCTCGAGCAATCCGCTCTTGGCCGTCGGGTCGAGCTCCTTGGTCAGCGAACGCGTGTGAAGATCGCCGTCGATCAGCAGCACGCGCTTTCCGGTGAACGCGGTCAGGTGCGCGAAGTTGGCCGAAACCGTGGTTTTCCCTTCCTTCGGAAGCGAGGACACGATGCCGATGATCTTCACCTCGCGGGACAGGCGGGCGAGATCGATAGAGACCTTGATGTTGCGCATGGTCTCGGCATAGCGCGAGAAGGGATGATCGATCACGTAGCGGGACAGCTGGGCGCTTGCCTCGAGCTGCGCGCCATCAGGCGATCGCAGCGCGCGGATCCGCGGCGAGCCCATCGGCTTCGTGCCGATCGACGGAAGCACCCCGAGACATTTGACGCCGATCTCGTCCTCGACTTCGCTCGAGGACCGCAGCACGTCGCTCAGCATCTCCCGGGCAAAGGCGGCTCCAAGGCCGAAGCAAAGGCCGCCGAACAGGGCGCCGATCAGGGAGAGCACCGTCTTGGGCGAGCTCTTGCGGTCCGGCTTCACGGCGGTGCTGATGATGCGGGACTCGCTGATCGGGAAGCTCTGGTTCTGCATTGCCTGCTGCTGCTTCTCAAGGAAGCTGTTGTACAGGTTGCGGTAGGTGTCGGCCGCGCTCTCGAGGTCGCGCAGCTTCACCTGAGCCTGTCCGGTGTTGCCGGCCTGGCTGACCAGATTCTTGAGGTTTTGCTCCAGCGACGTCTCGCGGCTCTTCGCGATTTCGTAGTCGCTGCGATAGGCGTCGCCGATACGCTTGACTTCGTCCGCGATCGACTTGCGGAGCTCCTCCATGCGATTGGCGAGATTGACCGACGCCTGATGGGTCTTGCCATACTTGGCCGACCAATCGGCATATTGCGCCGAAAGATCGAGATATTGCGCCCGCAGCCGCGTGATCACCGGGTTGTTAAGCGCATCGGTGACGGTCGGTTGGGAAAGATCCTTGTCGGTGATCCCGTCGATGCGGTCCAGGCGTGCCTTGGCCTCGGCGGTGGCCGCGCGCGCCTGGATGAGCTGGGTGTTCACGTCCGTGAGCTGCTGCTCGTTCATCAGCCCGCGGCTGGTGCCGACGATGTTGTTCTGGCTCTTGAAGGTCTGCACGGCGCGGTCGCTGGCGGTCGCCTGCTCGCGCAGCTCGGCGCTGCGCTGCTGCAGCCATTCGCTGGCGCGCTTGGTGGATTGGTACTTCGCGTCGAGGGCGCCGACGATATAGGCATCGGCGATCTCGTTGGCGATTCGGGCTGCCTTGTCGGCGTCCCTGGAACGGAAGCTGGCCGACAGGACGTATGTCGACAGCAGGCGTTCGACCTTGAGGTTGTTCTCGACCGCGGCGACCGTGCCGCGTTCGATGCGTTCCTTCGACGCAGGCCCGTCCGATCCGAACAGGCCGATCACCTTGCCGATGATCGCGGGAAGCAGGCCAGGATCCGAGCCGTTGAACTCAGGATCCTCCGTCAGATTCATGCGGCGGACGACGGACCGGATCAGATCGTCGGAGGTGATGATCTCGACCTGGCTATCGACGAAGCCGGGGTCGATCAGCGCGTTGGAAGTGCCGTTGTCCTTGTCGAGCACCTGCGTCTGGCGGGTATCCATCAGGATACGGGTGTTCGCCGTGTACATCGGCGTCGCGGTCAGCAGATAGACCAGGACGATCGCCACGGCCGCGCCGACCACGCCCGCAATGACAGGCCACTGCCGGCGCAGAATTCCGATGATGCGCTCGATGCTGAGCGTGGCTCCCGCCAAATCAAGAGCGGTCCGCTCCTGAACGTGAAACTGCTCTCTGGGCTGATACATCTGAATGTTCATCGACCTGACGTGAGATTATTGGGGGAGTGGCGCAGGAATGAACGGATCGCCGATTTCCGTACTCCATTCGCCAGTCATGAGGCTGTTCGCCGCGCCGGAGGGCTTCTTCGCCGACGGTGTTTGCGCGCTTCCGGTGGTCTGGCCAGCCACTGAATTCGGATCGAATTCGATGGCCTCCAGCTCCGCCGTGTAACCGGAGCTCACCGCTGAGTCCGCCAGCTTTTGGACAAACTGACTGATCTTCTGGGCATTCTCGGGCTTACGAGGCACGCAAACCAGCTGTGCTCGCCGCAATGCCATGCCAATTGCGGCACGCTCGACGTTGGACGACTCGCTGATGAGGTCGCGTACCGAGGGCAGGATGGATATATCGGTGACGATATAGGCGGCAAGGCGACCCGTGAGCTTGCTGCGGTCGGTGCGAACTTCGCGCAGCAGCGCCGCCGGCTCGGACTGGAAGGCTTGCACGACAGCCGCGGGGACCCGATCGGATTGCTCGACGCATTGCGCCTCGCAGCGACCTGCCGCGCAAAGCAGGATCAGTAACGCGAAGCTGATCGCAGCTTGGGCGCTGAGACTGCGATTTACAAATCGTTGTCGTAGGGACAGGGGCAAACCACTCATCGCGTTCATTCAAATCGCCGCAAGGCTTCGCTCAAACCAGTGTCGCGCTTAACTATGTCAAATCCTTGTGCGGTGCAAAATATAGTTCGAAACCCCGGTAATTCATAACGAATTTAGTAAGGCGCGAGTGCGGCACTGTGCACAAATATAACGCAACGCCCGCGGCAAAATCCACGGGCGTTGATGCACGTTAACTCTGTTGGAGCGATGAGGGCGCGGGCCCTCAATTGATCAGAGCGAAGAGCCCGCCACCTGCGCGAAGCGCTTCTCGCGAAGCTGCCGCCCGTGATCGCCGATGTTCACCCAGAAGCGAGGATCGGTGCTTGATTGCATCGAGATCCACTCATAGCCCAGCGCGTTCCAGGGGCGAACGCTCGAGGACAAATTGTCCAGGACCACGTCACCATCCGAAAGCCGCGCAACCAACACGAGATGACCCTGTCCGCCGTCGATCCGCACAACTGCAAGACGCAGGGCGGCCTGCGGCCATCCCATTGCGATCAATTGGTGCCGCTTGGTGACCGCGTAGTCGTTGCAGTCGCCGGCCGCTGGAGCAACCGTCCAGTTTGCGGCGATCGGATCCGTCGGCTTGCGCATCGGTGAGATGGCCTGATTGACCGACATGTTCACTTGCCGAAGCATTGCCATGGCGGCGTCGGCGGGCGGCAGACTGCGCTCGCTAGCATCGGCGCGGCATTCCGCGACGTTATTCATGCAGAATTTGACGAAGTTCATCGGCGCAAGCGCGTTGTCGAATTCCTGGATGAACGACGCTTTGGCCGGACGCTGTTCGGTATCCGACTCGGCTCTCGCCGTGGTGCTGGCACACGCGATTACGGCTGCGAGCAACGGCGCGTACAACAGTTTCATCTTATCCCCCGTTATCCGTCCTTCTTGACGCAACAGGTCTCGCACAGAGATTTTAGAGACGGGTTCCCCGAATCTCTAAAATTGAACGCAAATACCCGGCCACGCTCCTGCGTGGCCGGCTTTGGTTAATCAATCCGTTTAGGTTGATATCGTTCCCTGGCTAGCGCGACGGGCTAGTGGTGGTCAGCGAGGACGTTCCGGTCGAGGCCGCAAACAAGGTGTTCGTCTGGGCGACCGGGCTCGCTCCAGAGGTGAACGAAGGCGGAGAGGGCGAATTGATCGACCCGCCGCCGCGCTGATCTGCCGTCGTGCCTTGTCCGCCGCCTGCGGTCGTGTCGCCGTTCGCTGCTGCGCCGACGATCGCCTCGGTCGGAATATCGCCGGTGATGCTCGTGAAGGACTGGATCAGCCCGGGATTTTCGGTCTTCAACACGACCGTCTGGATTTCCTGGGCAAACTGCGGCTGCGTCAGCACGCAAACTGCGGCAGCGGTGCCCATTCCCGCGCCAACCGCGCGGCCCTGGTCATCCGAGCTCGCCTTGGCGAGCGAGATCATGCCCTCCAGCGTTTCAGGCCGGTTGGTCAGGAGATCCCGGACCTGAGAGGCGAGGCCGCCCTGACCGTCTTTGAACTGGTTCAGGAGAGCCTCAGGCTTGTCGAGGAACTCGATCGCCCGTTCAGAGCTCACCGCGCTGGGATTTGGAACGCAGCCGGGCTGGGCCGCAAAAGCCGATGTCGCTGCTGTCATCGCAAGCAAGGTGGCCCCGAGCCCCACGGCTTTATGCATTCGACTCCCCAATGGCGCAATCATGAAAATTTGCAAGCAAGTTTGTCTCAACATATTGGCAAAGCCGCAACCACGCTACTTTTTTTGCTCCGACGAGGACCTGGATTGTGCCAGTCCGCAGCCGGTGATGGCCGCAAAGAACACGCCGAAGCCGGGGATCTGCAACGAAAAATCAATGCTCGTATGCAGAAAGCCCAGCGTCGCCACACTTGCGCCGATAATCGGTATGTAGCGGTCGCGCCGCCGATGCAAGCTTCCGTTTAACAACTGGTAAAGATACCAGAGACATGTGGCCATAATCAAACACGCGGCCGGGATGCCGAGCTCAACCGCAAGCTCGAGCGGTGTGCTGTGCGCGCGATCCCACACCCCGAGGCTGCCCAGCGTGTCAGGCCTGTAGGCCGGAAAGGCGCTCTCGAAGTTTCCGTACCCGATCCCGAGCCACGGGTGCTGCTGGATCATCGTCAGTATGGTTCGGTACATCGTGAACCGCTGTTCATCGACCAGGCCGTAGGTCAAAATTCGTCCCGCCACAGCACCGCCAACGAGCTGAAACAGAAAGAGCAGCGCGACGGCTGTCCCGGCAAGCCATCCCCAGCGGCGAAATTTGCCGACGCGCAGCGGCGCAAAGAACAGCGCGGTCATCAGAAAAACGGTCAGGATCAGCAGCAAAAGCCCCGCGCGCGAACCCGTCATGGCCGTCGCCACCAGGCAAACGACGAAGCCGCCGCCCAGTGCAAATGGCGAGCCGAGATAATGGGCAATCAGTGCCGTCATCTGCCGCGAGGGCGGTCGGTCCGGCCGATCCTGACGATAGATAAAGCGCAATAACGGTGCGAGAAACAGCAGCGCGCAGGTTGCGAAGAATGTGGCGGCCGTGTTTCTGTTGACGAACGTGCCCGTGACGAAGCCGAGATAGGCTTCCTTGCGACGGAACAGAAGCGTGGTCGGGTCGCCAATTCCGGCCAGGATGGCGTAGAGCGCGTAGCCGAGGCCCGCCCAGGTGAGAATTCGCAGCAGCTGCCGCGCATCCTCTGCGTTCGTCGCGATATAGGCAGCACGCGTGAAGGCAAGCGCGAACAGCAGCGGATAGCCGAAGGCGAGCCAGGGACCGTTCGCCGTGACGGAGATGCGATCGGGGAGATCTCCGCCCGTCACGTCTCGCGCCGCCGCCCACGCTGGATCGGCCTGGTAAAGGGCTGGATTCGGCCATAACTGCATTGTGATCACCGCCGCGACGACGACAAGAACGGCGAGCAGCGGCGACAATAAGCGGAAATCGTCGACGGTGGCGCTGCGCAGATCGGCAGTCACAAGGCTGAACGAGAGCAGCACAGTCCAGATGCAGATCCACACCGTCTCGGCAGAGCCGAAGGGGAGCGGGGCCAACACGAACACGCCGATCGCCGCAAAACGCGAAGTCTTGTACAATATCAACTCCTGAGGAGTCGCGCCGCGACTCCGCAATCCACTTCCTTAAAGCTCTATGTCCTTTTGCCACATTCGTGCCGGATGAATAGGCTAGTTGCGCTGCTTCACGAACATGCAGGATGCACAAGATCAGGGCCCCGGGCATCTTGACAAGCCGGCTGCGTCGCAGACGGCGCGTTACTCGAAGCGCGCGATGGCTTGTCCTTCTTCAACGCTGACGGGCACGTTGCCTGCGGCAAATTAGCCGTCGTGCCGCCTCTTCCGAGAGGCACGACTCCTCCAATCGAAATGCATGCGACGGGTGCCGGGCGAACATTGTATTCGCGTCGAATGCTCAGTAGAGATGTTGCACTGCAAAGTGCAAGGAAATGGCCGTGACGGTGCCTGCTCATCGCGAGAAAGCGCATGTCCTTACGCTGGACAGCATTCGAGGAATCGCAGCGGTCACCGTGGTCATTCACCATGTGATCTTGATGCCGACCTTCCTCGCGGCATTTCCGAACCATGCCTGGATCGATTGCGCGTTCTTCCGCAGCGGCGGATTTCTGGTCGACCTGTTCTTTGTGCTCAGCGGCATGGTGATGTCGCTCAGCTACCTGCAAACCGATTTCGGGCGCTTCTCGCTGCGCGACTTCATGGTTCGACGGTTCGCGCGGGTCTATCCGCTGCACATCGTGATGCTTCTCGTGCTGCTGCTGTTTCGTCTGGTGCGCATCGGGCTCGGACTGGCGGTGGCGGGCGCAGTCGTCACCGGCCCCGCGGCATTTGAAGTAAACAACGGCTACTCGTTTTTTCTGAACGTCTTCCTGCTGCATTCGCTCGGCTTCGTTCAGTACCTGAACTGGAATGCGCCGAGCTGGAGTATCAGCGTCGAATTCTACACCTATCTGGTGTTCGGCCTGTTGCTGCTGGCGGCGCAGCGGCTCAATTCGCTTGCCTGGTTCTACTTCGCCGCCGCCACTTTGGCGATCGGCAGCTGGCTTGTGCTCACAACCGTGGTTGCGGCACCTCAGCTGGACGTCCAGTTCGATTGGGGCCTGCTACGCTGTTTCACCAGCTTCTTTCTCGGCGTGCTCACCGTAAGAGCGGTCAAGGCGCTGCCGCGGGACATCAGTCCAGCTCTGCAGGGCGCCGTCCAGCTTGCAGTCGTGGCTGCGGCCGTGGCTCATGTGTCCCTGACTGAAGCCTATCCGTGGGTCAGCTATCTCGCGCCGGTAACCTTTGCCGTGCTGCTTGGCTCGCTATTGGCGTTTCCAGACGCCGCTCTCGTTCCCGCCATGCTCACGATCAAGCCGCTGTTATGGCTCGGTCAGCGGTCATACTCGATCTACATGGTCCACGCTTTCGTCGTGCTGCTCGCCGAGTATTTCGTTCGGGCGGTGGGCAAGCAGGTCGTACCCAGCCTCGATGCGGTCCATCCCGGGCTCGCGCCCACGCTCAATCTGCTGATTGTGCTCGGCGCGGTCCTGGCGCTGTCGCAATTGACGTATCGGTGGATTGAATTGCCCGGCTCCAGGCTCGTGCGGAACTTGTTCCGTGGAGCGGTGGGGTATTCGCCGGCACCGGCCGGGCCCTCGACACGTCTTTCGAGCTAAGGACTGATATGACGACAACGATGGCGCTGCGCCGGACGATGCCGCTAATGCGATTCCCGCTGCTGATGTGGGGAGCGTTCAGCCTCGAAGCCGTCGCGATGGCTACGTATTTTCTGCGCGACGATTTTTCGGCCGCCGCGCGCTATTATCTCTACATTGCCCATCTGACGCCGATCTGGTTCATACCGGATGGCTTCGGGTTCATCTGTCTGTTTCTATTCATCTACCGCTGTATCATTCAGAACCGCAGCATCATTGCCCTGGTCGTGCTGCTGTGGATATTTCTCTCGCTCGGAATCGGCTATCTCTTCCTCGGCAACGTCACGGCGCTCGCCTCTTCTTTCAAGATGATCCTGCCGGTCTTCATTGGTTTCAGCTTCTGCGATTCGGAAACCGCTGCTTACAGGAAGCTCCTTTTCCTAATCTCGATACTCTTCTACGCATCGATCTTCGGCGTAGTTCTGTCGGCCTACTGGAAGGCGCCATGGCTCAATTACACCTATGAGGCTTTCGGCGTGCAGCGGAAGGCGGGACGCCTGTGGTGGGCAGGCTCGGAGCAGCGACTCTCCGGATTCTGCGAGGACAGTACGATCGTTAGCCTTTTCATTCTCGTTTCTTTCGTCATGACCTCGATACGAAGGAATGTGTGGTGGTGCCTGGTTTGCGGAGGCATTGCTCTCTATGCCCTCAAGTTGACGACGAGTAAGACGACGATGGGCGTTCTCGCCCTCTATCTCATCGCGCTGCTCGTCATTCGGGCAATGCCTGAAAAGATGCGGTTTCCGACCCTGAGGATGTTGGCGGCCTGGTCTTATGCCACGATCCTTGTTCCCATCTTCTTGATCTTGGTCTTTGGCGGTGTATCGGTCGGCCAAAAGGCTTTTCTCTTCAGTCTAGTCGACCGGATCAACAACAGTTGGCAGAAGCCGTTCATCTTCATGTGGCAGTTGATGCCGATCGGCTACATCACTGGATGCGGCGTGGGCTGTTTCAACTATCCGCAAAACCAGTTTTCGAACCTGACATCGTATTGGGTGCCAGTCGATAATTTCTACCTCGTCACCTATCTGATGTTTGGCGTGCCCTTCATCGTTTTCATATTCTTTGTCATTCGAGCGACGTTGCTGACTACCGATGTCTACAAACTGTCTCTGACGTTCGTGCTGAACATCTTCAGCGTCACAGTGGCCGACTACGGACCGGCGTCGGGCCTCTTGCTGATGTCGTTCATCTTCAGTGGTGTGTTCTCCCGCCGAGCATCCTTTGTTTTCCAGGGAGGAAGGACGAAACGACGCTACGCGCTGCATCCGGGCGCCGCCCAAGGCGTTCCGGCAATGGGCGGCGCCACGCCACGATTTAATGAATCGGGCTGAAGGGCCGACGATGCACAAGCGCCTTGCATTCATAGACACTTTACGCGGCATCGCCGTTCTATCGGTGCTGCTGCAGCATGCCCTTGAGCAGATCGTGCTGAATCGGGCGGCCGGCGATTACTACCGGGTCTTCCACGATGCGGTCGGCGAGTATTTCAACTTCGGCCGCTTCGGCGTCGTGCTGTTTTTTTTCGTCAGTGGCTTCGTCATTCCCAACAGTTTCCCGAAAAGCCCTGCGCCGATTCGCGATTTTGCCATTAGCCGCTTTTTCAGGCTGTATCCGGCTTATTGGGTCTCGATCATCGTCGTTCTGTTGCTTGCGCCGGCGCTAGAGGGCAAGACATTTCCTCTGTCGCAGGTCGTCGCCAACATCACCATGCTGCAGATGTTCATGAATGTGGCGAATCTCAACATCGGATATTGGACGCTGGCCGTCGAATTAATCTTCTATGTTGCGTGCATCGCACTGTTCGCGGTCGGTCTGCTGAGGGCCCGCTGGACTGCGATCTGCATCATCGTCGCCGCGTCCCTGCTCGCGGTCGTGGCCTTTCCCTTCGTCAAGAGCCGCCTGTTCTGGGGGCTGCTCGAGCTCATGCTGGACCTGACTGCGATGTTCTTCGGCAAGGTGGTCCGCGATGCCGTTTTCGGCGGACGATCCCGGTGGCAGAGTGTCGCGCTGTGCGGGCTGCTCTATGTCCTCTATGCATCGGCCTGCGCCTATCGCCGCTATGGCGTGGATTATCAGGACAATTTCTTCTGCGCTTACGGCATGGGCGCCGCCTATATCGGCGCGGCGGGCGTATTTCTGGCATTTGCAAGTCTTGGCGAGCGCGGGGCCTCGCGCGTGCTGTCCTTTGTCGGTCGCATCAGTTACTCGGTCTATCTGATGGGGCCATACGTGCTGCTTGTAATCGTGCAATATTTCGGTACGGGCCGAAGTCCTGCTCAATGGTCCATTTTTGTGACCGGGGTTGCAGTAGGGACGATCCTGGTCAGTTGGCTGAACTACCTGGCCGTGGAGAAGCCGATGGTGAGCTTTGGTCACCGGTTTCGTTCGCTGGCATTTACCGCGGTCGCGCTTCAGCCCTCACTGCGGGAGCGCGGGGCCGAATGAGCGGCGAAAGCAACAAGAACTACGCCGAGGCCGGCGGCGGTTTCGTACCGTCGATCCAGGGGCTTCGTGGCGTCGCCGCGATGAGCGTCCTGATCGATCATTTTTGCGACATGCCGAAGGGGGGCGTCTACGACATCCCCGATCCCGGCTTTCTGCCGCCGATCTGGCCGTGGCTGCAATCGGTGATCAACTCCGGCGGGCACGGTGTCGAACTGTTCTTCATGATCAGCGGCTTTCTGATCCCGGCGAGCCTGGTGCGGCACGGATCGGTCGGGAAGTTCATGTATGATCGCGTTCTGCGCATCATGCCGGTCTTCGTCGTGCTGCACGTCGCGCTGTTCGTGGTCGGCCCGATCGTCGGATACAAGTTCTTCCGGGGGATAGATCTGCCGACCTACCTCCAGGTGTTCCTTGCCAATTTATTCTTCGTCCAGGACGCGCTCGGGTTTCCGATCGCCCAGCAGAACGCCTGGACGTTGACCTACGAATGGGCGTTCTACATCCTGTTCGCAGCCTGCTTCGGTGCGGTCGTGCGGCTGAAGAGCTGGTGGCTTGCCGCGCCACTGATCCTCCTCGGCTTGCTCTGCATCCTGCGCTGGCCGATCACGGCTTTTTTCGTCGTCGGCATGCTGTTCAGCGCGATTAATCTCCGCTTTCGGATGACGGGCGTGGCCGGCGTTGTTGCCGGACTCGCCTGCTTTGCCGCCATGTATGTCGCGCTCGATGTCCTGCATCCGTTCGCAGCGCTGCTCCCGGGTTTTCTCCTGTTCGGGATGGTGCTGGCGACGGGATCTGGGATCTCGGGCCTGTTGAGCCTGTCTCCGCTGCAATACCTCGGCAAGATCAGCTACAGCCTCTACCTCGTTCACCCCTTCGTCCTGTTCCCGTTGCAGGTCATCGGGTTGAAGCTGGTCGATCGCGGCGTCGATCGCTGGCTGCTGTGGAGCGGATTCGTGATCTTCGGCTTTGCGCTCGCGCTGATTGCGAGCGCGCTCAGTTACGAGATCATCGAGGTCCGCCTGCGCCGGTTCGTCGACGGGGCGCTCAGGCACATCTTTGCGCGGAAAATGGCGCAAAGCCCGGCGGCTTGATCGGCGCTCAAGCCGGCCGTTGATAGAACCGTCGCAGGCGCAGCGCCGGTTTTTCGATCACGTTCCAGGAGAAGGACGCAAATCCGAGCGTCAGCACCACGACGATCGGCAGGATCACCGCCAGCGAAAGCCGATGGTCCGGCCCCAGAACGCGCTGGGAGATGTCGATCGTCGCCTGGGTGATGGGAAAGCCGTAGAGATAGATGCCGTAGGAGAGGTCCTGGCGAAACAGGCGATCGAATGCCTTGAAGCTCTGCATGCCGATGTAGACCGTGCAGTAGGTCAGGAAGATGCCGGCGAGCGGCAGCAGCACGTTGAGCCACATGATTCCCGCGTAGCAGGCGGCGGAGATCGCAAAGATCACCCAGTGGATCGGTACGTATCTGGCGTTCAGGCGGAACACCATGCCGAAGAAGAACATGAAAACGAGATACCAGCCGGCCAGTCTGGTCGAATCGGATCGCACGTTGAAGGTCGCGGGATCGATGAAATAGGCGAGGAGCTCTGCCACCAGCGCCGCGCCGACCAGAAGCGTGATCCAGCGGACCTTGCGCGTCTCGCTCGAGATCATGTGCGCGAACAGCAGCGCGAAGGCGAAGACGTAGCACCAGAGCTCCCAGGGCAGGGTCCAGAGATTGGCGTTGACCATCTCCGGCCAGGGATTGTGCAGGAACAGGCCCGGCAGTTCGAAGGTGACATGACCGACGATGTTGCCGAAGTAGCGGTAGAACTGGTACTCCGACAGGTATTGCGACAGCGGCAACTGCGTCAACAGCGGTCCGACCAGGAGCGCGCAGAGCGTCACCTCGACGCTGAGCGCCGGGACGATTCGCAGCACGCGGTTGATGAAGAACGTCTTCAGATCCGGGTTCTTGATGGCGCTCCCGGTCACCAGGAAACCGCTCAGCGCGAAGAACATCCCGACGAGCGCAATCAGGCCCGGTCGGAGAAGCTCCTGGATGATCTCGGTGGCCTGCAGATGGCTGAAGGACAGCGCGGTCAATCCGCCCATCTTGTCGAAGGCGGCTGCGGCTGGATCCTTCAGCACGAAAACCGCCATTCCCGGTTCATCGAGCTTCTTGACGAAGGCGGCGCCTGCGAACAGCCCGGCAACGGCCACACGACAATGATGTGACAGAATGACCAGCGACAGCAGGTGCCGCATCATGTTGAAACCCGGTCCGAGCCCGTTGTTCTTGGCCAGGATAGTTTCCGCGGTGTCGTACTGTGCCAGGCCCGACTGGATCGTATCGGGCAGCTGCCGGAAGCGCGACGGAGCGGAGGGACGCTCGCGGCCGACCGCGCCCGGCAACGCAACGGCCGCGAACTCTGCGTCTCGATCCGTTTGCGACATCTTCGTACGGCCTTTCATGCGCCTGTCTGGACGGCATCAGCGGATGCCACGGAGTTGAAGCCAATTCATGACCGCGGGTTTCCGCCCAGCGCCGCTATGCGACGACCGAGCGGCGCCCCAGCCTGCGGCAATAGCCAATGAGCGGCCGCTCGACATACCAATGGATCAGGATTCCGGCGAGGACCGAGCCGACCACGGCGAGAATGACGAAGAGGGCCGAGGGCAGGGGATTGTGGAGCCGGGCCGAGATCTGGATCAGCACGATCGCGGCGGCGGCGTGAGTGAGATAGATCGCGTAGGAGGCATCGCCCAGCAACATGCCGAGGGAATGCAGCGGTCCCGGGCGTTCGGTCGAGGCGATGCCGAGCCACACCACCAGCGTCGCGAACAGGGTCCACCACACGGCCCGAAGCCCGTTGTCTTCCGAAAGGGTTGCCCCGACAATGGCGGTCGCCAGGATGGCGGCGGCGATTGTGAGCAGAAATGCTCCCGGATAGCGGCTGCGGACCAGGGGATGACCCTTCAGCCACAGCAGGCCCAGCGCAAAGCCCATGCCGAACTGGAGGTTGGGCATCATGATGTTGCCGTAACCCACCACGGTGGCGAGCGCGAGGCCGGCATTGTCCGGATGCAGCAGTTCCGGCCACGCCAGCAGGCGCGCCGCCGTGTACCAGGCCAGCGGCGCAAGGAACCAGGCCACCAGCAGCGGCAGCAGCGGGCGCGGCCGTAACATCGTCAAGGCGAACAGGATGTAGAAGATGAACTCGTGCCTGAGCGTCCACACGACGTAGGGCCTCAGTTCCCCGATCGGCCACAGCACCATGGCTCTGAGCGCAAGCATGGGGTCGGCTTTGGCGGTGCCGGCGAGCGACAAGAGGTTGTAACCGATCACGCATACCCACATGAAGGGAATGATGCGCACGAAACGGCGGAGAAAGAATTCCGTGCGCGTGCTGCGGATCGGGCCGAATGAAACAATCGTGATGATGAAGCCGCTGATGACGAAGAAGATCGCGACGCCGAACAGGCCGGTTTCGGCGAGCAGGAACGGGCTCTTGCCATAAGAAGGTGGAAGGCTGACCAGCCAGTTGACGTGCCAGATCACGACCAGAATGGCTGCAAACCCGCGCAGATATTGAATTCCCGGTACGATCCCGCCTTTGGGAGACCGTGCACCCTCGATGTCAGTCAATGTCGCCTCAATGCCGCGCTGGTTCCCGATTTTACCGATCACTCCAGCGATCGGTCAAATCCTAGTTTTTAGGCGCGATGATGATGGTCGAGGCAAATGTTGGCGCGGCGAGGGGACGTAGTGCGAGCGCGTGGATTGTGCGCCAGGCGCGGATCACACCGATGCGTGCGGCGAGGCTGCGCTTCGCCGCACGCATTCGGGGGTCGGTCAGACGAACGCGAAGTCGTTGCTGGTCAGGTTCGCGGCGACGACGTTCTTCAGCAGGATCGAGTCGCTCGCGGTGACGTGGACCAGGGTGTCGGCTCCGGACTGGCTGATCTGGAGGTGACTGTAGTCCGTGGCCATCAGCTTCGAGATCGCGACCGTGTCGTAGCCTGCCGCAGATCCGGCATGGAAGCCGTTCACCGTGTCGTTGCCGCCGCCGAAGGAGATCGTGGTCGAGCCGGCGCCGGCCACCGCGAAGACGTCGTTGCCGGCGCCGCCGGCGAGCGTGATGCCAGCGACCTTGGCCGACGCATTGTGCGTGCCGTCCGCGTTCAGGATGTCGACGGAGGCCAGGTTTCCGGCGGTGTTGTAGAAGTCGTGCTCGGTGCTTGTGGCGTTGAAGTAGAAGTTGTCGTGCGACCCGTCGGCATTGGTGACGTACATCTTGGTCTTGACGCCGTCGGCGTAGACCGTCGTCGAGGACGAGCCGTCGGTGTGCTGGGCGAAGTCGCTGGCGATCTTGCCGCTCGAATACGTCTGGGTGTCCTTCGAGCCGTCGGCATTGTTGATGTAGACCGACGTCTTGACGCCGCTGCTGTAGTTGGTCGTCGTGGTGTTGCCGCTGGCCTTGGCCACCGTCTGGGTCACGCTGCCGGTCGTGTCGTAGGTAGACGTCAGGCTCGAGCCATTGGCATAGTTCTGGACCTCCGTCGTCTTGTGCCCGGTCGAGTCATACAGATCGGTGGTGACGCTGCCGTCCGAATTGACCACCTTGCTGTATTGCAGGCTGCCGTCGGCGTGCAGATCGGTGATCGACGTGACGCTGCCGTCCGCCTTGATCTGCTGGATCTCGGTCGTGTAGGCTTTGCCGGTGACGTTGAAGAACGTATTGGTGTGCGTGCCGTCGGCATGCGTGTCGTAGGTCGCGGTCTTGATGTCGTTGCTGTAGACCGTGGTCGACGACGAGCCGTCCGTCTTCTGGATCAGCGTGCTGGTGAGGTGACCGGTCGTGTAGAGGTCGGTCTCCTTGGAGCCGTCGGCATGCGTGATGTAGACCGATGTCTTCACGCCGCTGCTGAAGTTCGTGGTCGTGGAGTCGCCGCCGGCCTTCGCCACGGTCTGCGTGACGCTGCCCGCCGCATTGTAGGTGGAGGTCAGCATGGAGCCGTTGGCGTAGTTGACGATCTCCGTCGTCTTGTGGCCCGTGCTGTCGTACTGGCCGGTGGTGGTGCTGCCGTCCGCGTTCAGGACCTTGGTGTATTGCGTCGTGCCGTCGGCATGCAGGTTGGTGAAGGCCGTGATCGTTCCGTCAGCCTTGGTGGTCTGGATCTGCGTCGTGTAGGGCTGGCCGGTGATGTTGTAGAAGGTGTTGGTGTGGGTGCCATCGGTGTGGGTGACATACACCTTCGATTTCACGCCGCTTGCGAAGACCGTCATCGATGACGATCCATCAGTTTTTTGAACGAGATCGGTCGTGATGACGCCGCCTGCGTACAGCTTGGTTTCCTTGCTGCCGTCGGCGTTGATGATGTAGATCGAGGTCGGAACACCCGCGCTGAGGTTCGTCGTGGTGGCGTCGCCGTTGGCAGCCTTGGCAACCGTCTGCGTTGCGACCCCTGATGTGTTGTAGGTCGTGGTGAGGCTCGAACCGTTCG
>NZ_JADFUE010000008.1:0-173060 GCF_054967145.1 Bradyrhizobium sp. UFLA06-24 | reverse complement strand
CTCACCCCTCGGCATGCTCCGGCCTAAACCGGCCTCAAGCCTTCTCCAAACAAAAAACCCGCCGAAAAATCGACGGGGTTTGTCAGCGGTCTGAAGCCCCGGCGCAAGGCCGGGGCTTTCGACGATCGCTCGATCCCGAGCGACTGTTCTCAGTAGCGCGCGACGAGCGGGCCGCCGAACTTGTAGTTCAGGCGGACGAGGCCCATGTCGACGTCCTGACGGATGCGGTCGGTCTGGAAGCCGGCGAAGGTGACGTCCTTGTCCGACAGGAAGATGTGGTTGTACTCGACGCCAACCGACCAGTTCGGAGCGAAGCCGAATTCGAGGCCCGCGCCGACCGTGCCGCCCCAACGGGTGTCGCTGTTGGACGCGAAGGTCACGCCGCCCGCACGGAGCTCGTTCTTGGTGCCGACCACAGCCGCACCGCCCTTCGCGTAGAGCAGGACGTTGTTCCAGGCGTAGCCGACCTGACCGGTGATCAGACCGAACGAATCGATCTTGGAGCGATCGGTGAAGCCGGTGAGACCGCTGACGTTGTCGCCGGAGAAGTCGGCCCAGTTGCCCTGGCCTTCCACGCCGAACACCCACTGCCCCGACTGCCAGCGATAGCCGACCTGGCCACCGACCGTGCCGCCCGTCGCATTGTGCGAACCTTCGCCGCCGACCAGCGGTGCGAGCTGATCCCAGGTCGTGTGGGCCGAAGCGCCACCACCGTTGATGCCGATGTAGAAGCCGCTCCAGTCATAGACGGTAGCGATCATCGCGGGCGCCTTGGTGTAAGGCCGCGCAGCGAGGTCAGCAGCCAGCGCCGGCGCAGTCGCGCTGATCGCGACAAGGCTCACAGCAGCAAGCAACAAATTCTTGTTCATTTGAATCCCGTTCCAGTTTCGTCGTGAGGCCCCCGGGCCACGGCGACGTCTTAGCAGCGATCGACGGAATTGCTGTAACTCCGACGCAACAGTCGAAGCCAAAGGGCTTTGCTGCGTTAATCGATGTTTACCTGAGCGCGCTGGAAACCCTATGAAACAAGAGTTTTCCTGAGTTCCAAGCTGGATCACAGGATCTATCCTGCAAAGGCGCGTAACAACGTCGCGCGCACATTCTCGTGAAGAGAGAAGACAGATGCGTGCACGAACTGCTCTCCTCATTGCCGCCACATTTTCGCTCGCCTTCGCCACATTCGCGTTCATGATGAGCGAAAGCACACCGGCACGCGCTTTCGGAACTCATCACGCGTTTTGTCTCACGGGCGATGAATGGCCGGGGCTCAGCAACTGCACGTTCGACAGCTATGCGCAATGTCAGGCGAGCTCGTCCGGACGCGCGCTGACCTGCATCGCCAATCCGTACTTTGCAGGTCAAAGCGACGATCCCTACGCTTACCCAAATCGACCGCGCGCGCGGACGCCGGTCTATTCCGGGCTGCGCTGAGATGCGCAGCACCTGCCTCATGCTGGCCGCGGTGGGTGCAGTGCTCGCGGGCGGCGCTGCGCACGCGCAGACCTACGACCCCAACTATCCGGTCTGCATGCAGATCTACGGCCCCGTCGGCTATCTCGACTGCCGCTACGGCACGCTGGATCAGTGCAAATTTCTCGCCGTCGGCCGCTCCGCGAGCTGTGTCGTGAATCCGTATTTCGCGCACAAGAAACCTGTAGCGCCGCGCGAGACACGCCGCCGATAAGGCGCGTGCTCGCGTGCGGACAGACCAACTCGATCAGCAGCGCGCCTCCGCCATCCAAATCTCGGCGTCGGCTCCTGCGGGGATATGCAGCGGCGCTGACGGATCGGTCGCCGCGCGCCAGATCGCCGCCGCGACATCAGGCGCGTGCGTCACCGGACCAGTGCTATTGCGGACGCTCGCCACGAAACCCTCGATCAGCGGCGCATAGTCGGGATCGTCGAGGCCGCGCAGGTGCGGGCGCGCATTATCGCCGAAGCGAGTCTCCGGCGAACGTCCTGGGAGGACGAGATGAACGCGCAACCCGAACGGCGTCACCTCCGCCGCCAACGACTCGGTGAAGGCATTCACCGCCGCCTTGCTTGCCCTGTAGACGCCCACCAGGGGCAGAGGCTTGAGCGTGACCGTCGATGTGACGTTGATGATGACGCCCGCCCGGCGCCTGCGAAAATGCGGCAACACAGCCTGGGTCATGGCGAGCGTGCCCATCGTGTTGGTCTGGAACAGCGCGTGTGCTGTCGCAGCCGTCGTGAGCTCGATCGGGACCGGTGCGCCGAAACCGGCATTGTTGACGAGTACGTCGATCGGTCCGGCCGCGGCGACCGCGCGAGCGATGCTGTCGGGATCGGCGATATCGAGTGGAAGCACGCGCAGGCGCTCCGAAGCAGGCAGCAGCTCCGCGCGCGGGGTACGCATCGTCGCCACCACCTCCCAGCCCCGATCGAGGAACAGTTTCGCGGTCTCGAGGCCGAAGCCCGACGAGCAACCGGTGATCAACACGCTCTGCATAGGCACCTCCAGAAGCAAAGAACTGCCTGGTGATAGAGGCGCCGCGTAGGACGTGATATAATTCAGAGTCTCGATTTCTTTAGCGTCAGTCCTGCCAGCGCGTCCCCTGCCATGACCATCGATCCCCTCGCCCAGATTGTCACATTGCTGCAGCCGACTGCGCGCTTTTCCAAATTTGTGGAGTGCGCGGGCGCTTGGCGAATTCACCGACGCAGCACCGGCGAACCATTCTACTTCGCCATCCTGGAAGGACGTTGCCGCTTGATCGTCGACGGTCAACCGCCCGTGGCGCTCGAGGCCGGCGATTTTGTGCTCGTTCCCGCCGTCCACGATCTCGTCAATGAGAGCCTGGCCCCGCCTCCTGGCCGATCCGTCACTATGCCAACGGAGATCAGCGATGGCCATTTCCGCGTCGGCCGTCAGGACGGAGCGGCAGATCTGCGCATGCGTATCGGGCATTGTACGTTCGGCTCGCCGGAATCGGCCCTGCTCGTTTCCTTGTTGCCTCAGATGGTGCTCGCACGCGGCGAGCCCCGACTGGTGACCCTGATGCAGCTCGTTGGAGACGAGACCCGCGCGCGGCGGCCGGCGCGAGAGCTCGTGCTCGAGCGGTTGTTGGAGGTACTCCTGATCGAGGCCTTGCGGTGCGGCGCAGGAACAGCATCGGCACCGGGACTCTCTCGCGGGCTTGCCGATCAGCGTCTCGCCGCAGCGCTCTGCGCGATGCATGCACGGCCCGAACATCCCTGGACTGTGGCCGAGCTCGCGATGGAGGCCGGCCTCTCCCGCTCTGCTTTCTTTGCCAGGTTCAGTCGCACCGTTGGATTGCCGCCAATGGAGTATTTGCTGGCCTGGCGCATGGCGCTGGCCAAGCAGCTGCTGCGCGAGCGCGACCTCGGCATCGATCAAGTGGCCGAACGGGTGGGGTATGGCTCGGCAAGCGCCTTCAGTGTCGCGTTCGCCCGTCACGCAGGCGCGCCGCCCGCCCGTTACGCTCGCCTGGGGCACGCCGACGCCAGGGCCGCCACGAGGCGGTCGCTACAGTAAACTCAGGCATCTCGAGCTTGCCACTGAAAGTTGTGGCTATTCCAATCCTCCTGTAGCGTAAACGCGTGTCCTGCATCGGCGTCCGGTTGGCTCATTTCATGCTCGCCCGCATCTCGCTCCTCGTGGTCTCACTGACGATCCCCGGCGCGTTGCGCGCAGAGCAGGCCGCGGCCGAGAAAGCCGGATTTGCCTCGAGGCTGACGATCTATCCGGCCAAGGGAGCGCCCGACGCCTGCGGGCCCGACTGCGACCGCTGGATCGCCATCGAGGGCGAGATCGACGAAAACGCAGCGTCCCGCGTTCGCCGCTTCCTCGCCGGCGTCAAGAACATGCAGCGTCCGATCTACCTTCATTCGCCCGGCGGCAACGTGGAGCAGTCCTATCTCATCGGCCGGCTGCTGCGCGGCCGCAAGGCGGTCGCGCGGGTCGGCCGGACGATCGCGACGGCATGCGCCGCAGACGCGCAAGTGGATGCTGCGTGCCTCAAGACGAAGAACGCCGGCGGCGAGATCGAGGCCGAGCTCACCACCTATCATGCGATGTGCAATTCGGCCTGCGCTTACCTGTTCCTCGGCGCGACCTCGCGCGAGGTGGCCCCCGACGCCGCGCTGGCGGTCCACAATTCCAGGCTCGTGCTTGCCATTCACGGCAACCCACCTCCCGGATTGATCGCCGAGCTCCGGCAGCGCCGCACGGCAACTGCCGACCGCGACCGCACTGCGTATATCGCAGCGATGGGGATCAGGGGCGAGCTTGATGATCTGATCCGGACCGTGAAATTCGAGAACCTGCATATCCTGACACGCGCCGAGCTCTACCGCTTCGGCATCGACACGCGTCCCCTTGCCGAGACGACGTGGCGACTGGAGAAAGGAACCCGGCCGTACGTCAGCAAGTTCGCAACGCTGAAGAACGAAAACGGCCCGTCGTTCCGAATGATGGAATGGCGACTTTATTGCGACAACAAGAACCGCGTGCCGTTGATGTTCGCCGCCGAAATCGATGCGGCTGCGGTCGGCAAACGCACCCTCATGATGACGGCGGACGCCGCTCCCAATGAGGAAGCCGGCGGATTTCCGACTCGAACCGGCAAATACGAAATGTGGAGCGGGTCCCTCGATTTCGGCACGTTCAGGGCGATCATGGCATCCCGCTCCCTGCATGTCCGGGAGATGACGCAGAAGCCCGACGAAACGGCAGACACGACAAGGTTCGACATCGACGCCACGGGCCTGCCGTCGGCGTGGACGCAGCTCGCGGCATCATGCCCGCCGGCGACGCCCGCTGCGAAGAGTCCTTCGACGACAATTCCCCTGCCGAAGGGCACCGCAACGCCGGCTGCGCCGTCGCAATAGGCCGGCGACGTGTCCCAATGCCAGCCCTCGTGAAGTCGAACCCGACCCGCAGGGCTGCGACCCCTTATGCCCTACACCGGCGTGTAGATCACGAGCTTCAGCGCGGGATCGTCATTGGCCTGAAAGCTCGTGTGCTCGAAATGCAGCACGCCCTTGGTCGGATGGGTCATGGTCTTGCGGCCCGACATGGTGCCGTGGACCTCGTGCGCGCCCCACCATTTGACGAATTCGGGGCTGCCTTCGCGCAGGCGCGTCAGCAATTCCGCAAAGGCGGGATCGCCTGCCCACACGTCATGCGTGGCGCGAAACATCGCGACCATGCGTTTGGCGACATCCGCCCAGCCTGCGCCGTAGGATTTGCGGGTCTTCTTGTTGGTCATCATCAACAGCAGCGTGTTGCGATCCTCTTCCGGCAAGCGGCCGAAGGCAAAGATCTCCTCGGCGGCTTCGTTCCAGGCCAAGACGTCCCAGCGCCGCCCGGTGATGTAGGCCGGATGCGGCAGGCTCTCGACCAGGCGCAGAATGGGCGGCGGCACCACCTCGCGGGTGAAGGGACGCCGATCGCCGTCGCGCGCAAGGTCCTTGAGGTGCGCATGCTCGGTCTTGCTGAGGCGCAGCGCACGCGCCAGCGCGTCGACCGTGGTGACGGACGGGCTGACGGTTCGGCCCTGCTCGAGGCGGATATACCAGTCGACGCCGATGCCGGCGAGCTGGGCGACCTCCTCGCGGCGCAGACCTGCGGTGCGCCGCCGCTGGCCGGTCGGAAGTCCGACCGACTTCGGCGACAGCTTTTCGCGGCGGGAGCGGAGGAAATCGCCGAATTCGACGCGGCGCGGATCGGCCATGGCGTGTTCCCCGGAATGGATGGAGGGCCCTTGGAATACTAGGATAATACCAGGCCTTCCTGTCCCTTCAAGGGCGCCGCATATGGGTATCATCAGACTTTGAGGTGAACATCATGAAAGCTGCCGTACTCAAATCCCTGGGATCGCCGCTCGTGGTCGAGAACGCTCCGGAGCCGGTGCTCGGCACCGGCGAGGTCATCGTGGACGTCGTCGCCACCCGCGTCCTGTCCTACATGAACGAGGTTTTCAGCGGGATGCGCAATTACGCCCTCGATTTGCCGATCATCCCCGGCCCCGGCGGCATCGGCCGGGTGCGCGCGATCGGTCCTGACGCCACCAAGCTTAGCGTCGGCGACTGGGTGTTCTGCGACCCGACCGTGCGCTCGCGCGACGATGTCGTGGCGCCCGATATCGCCCTGCAGGGGCTCACGGCCGCCGGGCCCGGCGGCATGCGCCTGCAACAGCATTTTCGCCACGGCTCGTACGCCGAGCAGATGCGCGTGCCGACCGAGAACGTGAAGAAGCTCGGCCAGATCACGTCGGAGGAAGCCTCGCAATGGTGCGCGCTGGGGACGGCGCTGGTGCCCTATGGCGGCTTTCTCGCCGCGAAGCTTCAGCCGGGCGAGACCGTGCTGGTGAGCGGGGCCACCGGCAATTTCGGCAGCGCCGCGGTTTCCGTCGCGCTCGCGATGGGCGCAGCCTGCGTGGTGACGCCCGGCCGCAACGAGGCGGTTCTGGCCGATCTCGTCCGTCGCTTCGGCGCGCGGGTGAAGCCGGTCAGGCTCACCGGCAACGAGGATGATGACCGCGAGGCGATGAAGCGAGCGGCAGGAAGCCCGATCGACTGCGTGCTCGACATCATGCCGCCTTCGGTAGCTCCCAGCGTGGTGCGGGCGGCGGTGATGACGGTGCGCGCCTACGGCCGCGTCGCGCTGATGGGCGGCGTCGGCATGGCGGGCGGCGCCGGCCTGGAACTGCCCTACCCCTGGATTATGCGCAACTGCATCTCCATCCACGGCGTCTGGATGTATCCGCCGGATGCGGCCACGCGTTTGATCGGCCTGGTGCGCGCGGGGCTGTTGCGGCTCGACGAATACCAGACGACGAACTTCGACCTCGACCACGTCAACGAGGCCGTCGCGCATGCCGCCGCCAATAGCGGGCCGTTCAAACTGACGGTGATCAGGCCTTAAGTGGCCTGCCCGCTGCGGCGATGCGCCGTCGCAGCGGGTTCGTCCGACATCTCAAATGGTTGAAGGACCTTGCCTCTGATGCAGACGGCCATGGCGGTCTACTGTGCATGGGGTTGTTTTCGCGATTTTGTTATTCGAGCTCGATGACCTGGCCGTTCGACAGCGACACGCGCCGGTCCATGCGGCCGGCGAGCTCCATGTTGTGGGTCGCGATCAGCATCGACACCTTGGTCGCCTTGACCAGCTGCATCAGGGCCTGGAACACGTGGTCGGCGGTGTGCGGATCGAGATTGCCGGTCGGTTCGTCCGCCAGCAGCACGCGCGGCGCATTGGCGACCGCGCGCGCGATCGCGACGCGCTGCTGCTCGCCGCCCGACAGTTCGGCGGGCCGGTGCGTGATGCGGTCGCCGAGGCCGAGATAGCCGAGGATCTCCTTGGCGCGCTTGACGCTCTCGGACTTCTTCAGGCCGCGGATCATCTGCGGCAGCATGACGTTCTCCAGCGCCGAGAACTCCGGCAAGAGCCGGTGCGACTGGTAGACGAAGCCGATATCGCTGCGGCGGAGCTGGGTGCGTTCGATGTCGGGCAGCTGCGAGGTCGGCGCGCCGTTGACATAGACCTCGCCGGAATCGGGCGCCTCGAGCAGCCCTGCGATGTGCAGCAGCGTCGACTTGCCCGAGCCTGACGGTGCGACCAGCGCGACCGACTGACCCGCCCACAGCGCCAGCTTGGCGTTGTCGAGGATCGTCAGCGCCGCCTCGCCCTGCAGATACTGCCGTTTGATCTCGTGGAGATAGATGACCGGTACATCTTCCGCCCCCTGCTGCTGCTCCATCAGCCCCTCACTCGTACCGCAGCGCTTCGACAGGATCGAGGCGCGCGGCACGCCACGACGGATAGAGCGTCGCCAGGAACGATAGCGTCAGCGCCATGATGACGACGGCCGTGGTCTCGCCGACGTCGATCTCAGCGGGCAGCTTCGACAGGAAATAGAGCTCCGGCGAGAACAATTCGGTCGAGGTCAGCCAGGACAGGAATTGCCTGATCGATTCGATGTTGAGGCAGATCACGAGGCCGACGAAGAACCCGACCAGCGTGCCGACCACGCCGATCGAGGCCCCGGTGATCAGGAAGATCCGCATGATCGAGCCTTGCGAGGCCCCCATCGTCCTGAGGATCGCGATGTCACTGCCCTTGTCCTTCACCAGCATGATCAGGCCGGAGACGATGTTCAACGCCGCGACCAGCACGATCATGGTCAGGATCAGGAACATCACGTTGCGCTCGACCTGGAGCGCGTTGAAGAAGGTCGAGTTGCGCTGGCGCCAGTCGACCAGGAACACCGGCCGGCCCGCCGCCTCCGTCACCGCTTTGCGGAAGACGTCGATCCTGTCGGGGTTGGTGGTGAACACCTCGATTGAGGTGACGTCGTTGCTGCGGTTGAAATAGGCCTGCGCTTCGGCCAGCGGCATGAAAACCATGCCGAGATCGTATTCGGACATGCCGATCTCGAACACGGCGACGATCTTGTACGGCTTGATGCGCGGCGTGGTGCCCATCGGGGTGACTGCGCCCTTCGGCGCCACCAGCGTCACGCTGTCGCCGGCATGGAGCGACAGCTGGTCGGCGAGGCGCCGGCCGATCGCGACGCCCTGCCCGTCGTCAAAGCCCTCGAGCGAGCCCTGCTTGATGTTCTTGGCGATCGAGGTGAGGTTGTTGAGGTCGTCGGAGCGGATGCCGCGCACCAGCACGCCGGATGCGTTCCAGGGCGATGACGCCAGCGCCTGGCCATCGACAACCGGTGCGGCGAGCCGGATCCCCTCGACCTGGCTGATACGCTCGGCGACGTCCTTCCAGTCGGTCAGCGGGGATTCCAGCGGCTGGACCAGGATGTGGCCGTTCAGCCCGAGGATCTTGTCGAGCAGCTCCTTGCGGAAGCCGTTCATGACAGCCATCACGATGATCAGCGTGGCGACGCCGAGCATGATGCCGAGGAAGGAGAACCCGGCGATGACCGAGATGAATCCCTCCTTGCGGCGCGCCCGCAAATAGCGCGCCGACAGCATCCACTCGAAGGGCGCGAAAGGCGCGGTTTGTACGGTTTCGGTCATGGTTTCATCCATCGCTCGATAATCCCATGATTCGGGGTCAATTGTGGCCGGATTGGCGGCCGCGGTATCGGGCGATGAACAATATTCAGCCGACCAGGCGCGCGACCGCGTCCGCTGGCGACATGGTCTCGCGGGATCCGTCACTGCGCTTCTTGATCTCGACCTTCCCGTCGGCCAGCCCCTTCGGCCCGATCATGATCTGCCAGGGAATGCCGATCAGGTCGGCGGCGGCGAATTTGGCGCCGGCGCGCTGGTCGGTGTCGTCATAGAGCACGTCGACGCCCTTGGTGGTGAGCTCGGCATAGAGCTTCTCGCAGGCGCCATCGACCGCCGCATCGCCCTGCTTGAGGTTGAGGATGGCGACGCGGAATGGCGCCACCGCCTCCGGCCATTTGATGCCGGCGTCGTCATGGCAGGCTTCGATGATGGCACCGAGCAGGCGCGACACGCCGACACCGTACGAGCCGCCATGGATCGGCACGTCGACGCCATCAGGACCGGCGACCATCGCCTTCATCGGCTCGGAATACTTCGTGCCGAAATAGAAAATCTGCCCGACCTCGATACCGCGGGTGTTCACGCGTTTCTCGGCAGGGACTTCCTGCTCGAACCGTGCGGCGTCATGAACGTCCTCCGTCGCGGCATAGACGGAGGTCCATTGCTTGATGATCGGCGTGAGGTCGCTGTCATAGTCGACATCCTCGCCCGGCACCGGCAGATCCAGCACGTCGCGATTGATGAACACGCCGGATTCCCCGGTCTCCGCAAGCACGATGAACTCGTGGCTGAGATCGCCGCCGATCGGACCGGTCTCGGCGCGCATCGGGATCGCCTTCAGCCCCATCCGCGCGAAGGTGCGCAAATAGGCGACGAACATCTTGTTGTAGGCGACGCGCGCGGCAGCCTCGTTGAGGTCGAACGAATAGGCGTCCTTCATCAGGAATTCGCGGCCGCGCATCACGCCGAAACGCGGACGCTGCTCGTCGCGGAATTTCCATTGAATATGGTAGAGATTCAGCGGCAGGTTCTTGTAGGACTTGACGTAGGCGCGGAAGATCTCGGTGATCATTTCCTCGTTGGTCGGTCCGTACAAGAGCTCGCGCTTGTGGCGGTCCGCGATGCGCAGCATCTCCGGACCGTAGGCGTCGTAACGGCCGCTCTCGCGCCAGAGGTCGGCGAGCTGGAGTGTCGGCATCAGCACCTCGATCGCACCGGACCGATCCTGCTCCTCGCGCACGATCTGCTCGATCTTCTTGAGCACCCGGAAGCCGAGCGGCAGCCAGGCATAGATGCCCGCAGCCTCCTGCCGGATCATGCCAGCGCGCAGCATCAGCCGATGCGAGACGATCTCAGCCTCTTTCGGATTTTCCTTCAGGATGGGCAGAAAGAACCGCGACAACCGCATGGCGTTACTCTGGGAATCAGTGAGGAGTTGCAGTGAAACCGGATTGGGAGCGAAAACACAAGACCGGGAATGAGGAAAACCTGCTAACACGACGGAATTCCTGTCATTTTTTCCGTCGACTTCATGTCCGACTTGAACCCTGCCAACTTACCGCGGGGCGACCTCGAGGTCGTCCTCGAGCGTAATCTTCTCGAAGTCGGTCACCAGCGCGTCGATCCGCATGTGCCAGCGGCCGGCAAAAGGCAACTCGACCTTGCGCACGTGCCAATAGCCGTCGGGCCCGAGTTCAGCCTCCCGCTCCATCGGCTCGACGCCGCGCTCCGGCAGGCTCAGCGTCAGCGTCGCTTCCTTGGCCTGCAGCGGTGCCGCCTCCCCGGTCATGAGCTGGAGCACGAAATCATCCACGCCGGCCCTGCCCGGAGACACCAACACCTGGAACATCGCCTTGTCGGTGTGGATATGGATTGCCAGTGGCGTCTCGGGAATAATGGTCCGTGGCGGCGGGGTGAAGCGCCAGCCAGCGACGACGGCAAGGATGCCGAGCGCGACTCCGCATTCGAGCAGGATTGAGCGCTTGAGCACGGGCGCGGCCGCGTGATCCTTTGCTAGCGCCGGAGTCAGCCGATAACGATTGAGCGCGGCAAGCGCCAGCAACGACAAGACGAGCGCGAGCTTGACCGAGAGAATGAGGCCGTAGCTCGTTTCGACCAGTGCTCGTGGCTCTTCGAGCTGGATGACCGCAAGCAGGAGGCCGGTCAGTGCGAGCGCGGCGACCACCGGCACGGCGATACGCGAGAAGCGATTCAGGAGCGGCAGCACCGCCGGATTCGGCTTCGACAGGAGCGCCGCAAGCGGCGCCAGCGCGCCGATCCAGAAGGCGACAGCGAGCCCGTGGACGAAGACCGCCGGTCGCGTCAACGTTTCAGGCGACGCGGTTGCGGCATGCCCGGTCATGGCGAGCGACAGGCCGACACCGGCGAATGCGATGGCCGCAAGGGCGCGCGCATACCACGCGCGGCCTAGCGCCATCAGCGCGAGCAGCATCGCTGCGATGGCGACGAGCAAAGCCGGACCGGCGCTGGTTGCAAACGCGATCGTCCAAGGAGCCATCGTCATGAACGACGCAAGCGGCAGACCGAGGAGATCGAGACCCAACACGCCGAGAGAGACAACGGTGCTTGGGAGCCCCACGAGGAGCGCCGTGCGCGGCAGGCTCATACCCGTCATCGACCACGCAATCCAGCGGCCAAAGAACACGCCGCCAACGCCGACAAAAAGGCCAAGATAGACCCCGATCCGCGACAGCCAGATCAGCGCGTTCAACCTTCCATCCGGATTGGCTGGAGGTTGCGTAGCGGTCGGCGCGCCGACCGAGAAGATCACCGATCCCGCGACGGGATGGCCGTCCTGCGAGATCACCCGGTAGCTCACGACCGCAGTGCCCTGCGGCAGGTCCGGCGGCATGGCAACTGAAATGCTCTCGCCCGACACCGTGACGCGCGCGTCGTCACGCGCCCTGGCCGCGCCGTCGATCAACTGGATCGCGCCCGGGACGACCGCCTCGTTGAAACGCAGTTCCACCGCCCTCGGCGCGCTGGCAAGGATGCTACCGCTCGCTGGCTCGACCGAGATCAGCGCGGCATGCGCTGATGCGCCCGTCGAGGTGCCAACAAGGAAAAGCAGCGTCGCAAGCGCAGCGAGAAGACGCATTATGGCTTGGGCAGCAGTTTTACACCGGGCGCCGGCGACTTGTCCTCATGCGGATGCGCTGTTCCCTCCGCAGGGATTTCAATCCAGCGACTGATTCCCTTCTCGCATTCCTGCACGACCGGAAAATAAAGTGTGGTGTTCGGCTTCAGGCTGTCGGTGAGGAAGCTGCTGAGGACGAACTCGTCGTAATTGTGGTCCGGCAGCTTGCCGCCGGACCAGACCACTTCCTTTGCGCCCGAGGAGAGCTTATTGCCGTGATAATCGTATTCACTGGCGTATTCGCCCTCGATGACATCGACGTTCCAGCCGGCCTTCGGCATCGGCTTCACCGCGATCACGCCTTCGGGGATCTGCACGCGGAGCTTGACCGTCGGCGAGCCGGCGCAGCCGTGGGGCACGGCGAACACGGCCTTGTAGGATGCACCGACCGTGGCCTGCTTGCCTTCCAGATAGACGTGCGCCGCCGTGGGCGATGCGGCAACTGCAGCGAGCAGGATCAGCCAGGGTATCTTCGACATGCTCGATCTCCCCGAGATTGGATCACACGCGTCACATCTTCATTCCCGAATGATCGGGCATTTTCTTCATCATGGCGCCACCACCGGGTGCCTGAGCGCCGACACCTTGGACGTCCAGCGAAACGGAGACCTTGCCGGCCTTCTCGAACTCGAGTGTAACGGGCACCTTCTCACCCTGCTTGAAGGGGCCCTTCAGATCTTGGAGCATCAGGTGATAGCCGCCGGGCGCGAGCTTCACGGTCTTGCCGGGCTCGATGACGAGGCCCTTGTCCACGGGACGCATCTTCATCACGCCGTTCTCGGTCGCCATCTCATGGACTTCGGCCTTTCCTGCGATCTCTGCTGAGACGCCGATGAGCTTGTCGGGCGCGGTCCCCTTGTTCTCGATGGTCAGGAAGCCACCGGCGACCTTGGCACCTCCAGGTGTCGCCCGGCTCCAGGCCTGCGAGATCACGAGATCGCCCGCCTTGACGTCGTCGGCGCGGACGGGGGTTACGATTACAACGGCCGAGAGGGCCGAGAGCGCGAAGAAACGTGAGAGAGGGTTCATTCTGATTGCCTTCCTTGTTGTCATTGCGAGTGTCCCACCCGTCAGAACGAGTACTTGCCCGCGAGAACGAAAGTTCGTCCCGGGAACGGATGGAACAGGAAATACTGCTCGTTGAAGAGATTATCGATGCCGAAGTCGAACGCGAAATTCTTCGTCGCGTTGTAGTGGATCTTCAAGTCTACAACGAAAAAGTTATCGAAGGCGCCGTAGACGTGCGGGATGATATCCGAGTTGTCCAGCGTCGAATACTGCTTGCCGCTGTAGCGCGCGGCGACCGTATAGGCCCAGCTGTCATTCGGCCGGTAGGTAACGCCGAACTTGGCGCGCCAATCGGGCACGAAAGGCACGCGCTTGCCAACCACGTTGGTTGGCCCTTTCCAGTTCGGGTCGGAGACGATCCTGGAATCGACGTAAGTGACGCTGCCGAAGACTTGTAGGCCGCTCACCAGTACATTGTCCTTGTCGGCCGACAATTCGATACCCTGCATACGTATCGCCGCGACGTTGCTGACGGCTGTCTGCACAGACTGCGCCCCACTTGCGTCGGTCACCGTGGTTGATTGTGAGATCAACGCATTGTTGGTCCGCTCGCTGAAAACAGTCAGCCGTACCCGCCCGTTGACCCAGCGCCGTTCAAGGTTGAGCTCGCCGGTGAAGTCCTGTTCCGGCGACAAGAGCGGATTAGCCAGATAGGTGACGCCGCCGACGCTGATGTTCTGGTAGAGCTCGGTCACCGTCGGATAGCGGTAGGCTTCGCCGAAATTCGCGGTGACGTTCCAGTCCTTGTTGGGGTCGAACGATAGCGATGCTTTCGGCGAGAAATTGGTCGAGGAGAGGCCCGGCTGCCAAGTTGGCACTGCCGACGTGACGACGCCGGCGCTGGTTGTCGTGGTGTTGAGGTTGAAGCCTTCAACCGCCTGCCAGCTTTCCAATCGGCCGCCGAGCGTCAGCTTGACGATTGGCGTGATCTTCCAGGCATCCTGCACCCACAGGGCCTCGGTGCGCGTCTCTCCGACACCGGTCGAATAGAGCTGGCCGTTGCCGGTCCCGGGCGCATTGAACCAGACGGTCGAGGCGTAGACCGGGTTCTCCAGCCGGTAGCGGTCACCATGCACGCCAAAGCTGATTTCATGCGGGCCATCGATGCCGAACGGACGCCAGATGCCCTTGGCGTCGGCGTTCTGCCAGTTGGTGCCGTCCATTCGCGTCACTTTGCCATTCAACGAATAGCCAAGGCCCGGCGACGGCACCACAGTGAAGGGATTGACCAAGCTGTCCTGGAGATAGTTGTAGCTCGAGGCCGCAAGATCGAAGTCGAACACACCCTTGGTATCGCTCTTGAGCGAGACCGCGTTGCTCATGTGGAGCTGATCCCAGGTGTACCTGCTGTTCGCAAAGCTGCTGATGCCGCCGAACGTCGGCAAGCCCGTCGCGGTCGATTTGAGATAGGTCTGAGGATCGGAGGTCTGGTGATTGTTCCAGATGCCGAGCGAGTAAGTTACCTGCACCCATGGTGTGACATCGTTAGCGACCCGTAAGTTGCCGGACGTCTGCTCTGAGTGCGCCAGGGCACCGGTGCCCACGACGTTGGCCACGCCCCCGGTCTTGTTGAGCGCGGCAAAGCCGCCGGTCGTGCCGGCCGGGAACGAGGCATTCGTCGTGTAGCTCAACGGCTGCTGATGGCTGTCGAGATAGTTCGCGCTGACCAGCCAGGACAGCTTGCCCTCGCGATTGCCAGCGGCAGTGCTGGTCTGGCTGGTTATATAGACGTCCTTGGTGCCATATTGATTCCACGGCATCACCGAGACGGTTTCCTTCGCCACCGCAAACGGCTTGTCGGGCATCTTGGACGTGATCAGCAGAACGCCGCCGATCGAATTGCCGGGATAGGCGGCGGCGAACGGACCGTTGAGGAAATCGACCCGCCCGATCGCTTCGGGCGAAATCAGATTCCATTTCGGCGAGGCACCGGAATTGTTGTTGCCGATCAACGCCGAGACCAGCAGGTCGTCGTAATAGATCAACGAGCGCGCGCCCGAGTTCAGGCCCCAGCTTCGCGTCGCAAGCACGGCCTGATTGTCTCCGTCATTGCGCTTCCGGACAAACAGGCTCGGCATGTATTTGACGGCGTCCTCGGGGTCCTTGAGGTTGACGATCTCATCTACCTGCTTTGCCGTGATGCTGAACGAGCGCTGCGGCAGCTGATAGCGCGCCACTGCCGGTGGCTGATCGAGCGACGCACGGGCACTGCCCGCGCCCTGCTCGTTGGCCGCAGCGACCGAAGCCGACCGCTCGACAGTCGGCTTTGTTGAATTTCTCCTGGCGCCAGCCGTTTGCACCGCCGCCCTGCGCGGCTTGGGCTTCAGCGTCGCGGGTGCATCGACGGTCACCGCAGGTAATTCTCGCGCGCTGTTCTGGGCGAAAACGCCACTCGATGAGGCAAGCAGCGCCGCCTGAGCGGCAACGATGCTCACGCCGCAACGGGCATGACGGGATAACATGGGGCATTCCTGACGCCGGTTCTGTTTCCGGCCATTCGACAACATCAATCGTCAACCGATGAACGGAAGCGATCACGAGGGTCATCGTCAGGAAAAGGAGGGAGGTCCCCGCGCCTGGGCGCTCGAGCCCTTATGGGCCGCAAGCAGGGAAGCGTCCGCTTCACGCCACACTATGCGCTCCGCGTGGCGGAGCGGAACGGAGAGTAGCGTGTACGGCGGCGAATCGAAGGACGCGCTGGCCTGCGCAAGACAACACAGAGCGCAGGCGCCGGCAGGTGCAGCGGGCGAACCGTTCTGGTCGCTCGGGTCGCTAATACTGTGACAAATGCCGCCGGCGGCAAGCGGATCGGCAACGGCCTGGCCGGCCGCCCAGCAGGCGGCAATCGGCGCCAGTACCTGCATCGCCAGGGCGAGCAGGACGACCGGTAGGAATTTTTGCAGCCGTGAGCGCATCTGCCGAACCATTCGTTCGTCTGCTAATTAAACACCGCCCCCATTCCGAGTCGAGATCGGTTCCGTCGCCTTCTTGGCCCAGCGCAAGTTTTCTCAGGAATCGTGGCTATGACAGTTCACTACGGACTGCAGTCCAGCATTTGAGGCAGGTCAAAACCTGGCCCATCGGATGCGGACCCACACATTTTCCTATATTTGTCATATACTTACACGAAAAAAGGCCTATCGTTGCGTCAGCCGCTCATATTTTGAACAATCGTTGCCGAAAATGATGACAAGTGAGAAAAGTTGATCTAGCATCCTTCTTGCTCAGGCCTGACCGCGAGGTCGAAGTCTGGTGGTCCAAGTCTCGGGAGGAGCCCCTGACGCGCAAAACGCAGCGTCGCCCCGCCAATCAAGATCAAATCTTAGAATCGGGGATAATAGGGTCGACACAATTTTTGAGCGGGGCCAGGGCCCCGCTCTTTTTTTGCCTGCGCGGCTGATGCGCCGGTGAGCGCGTCGTCCAATCCGATTGAACAAAGCTTTGAACTCGCAGCCTTGCGCTGCGCGGACCTCACGCCCCTCGTCTATCAACGGCTGTTCAGCGAGCGTCCTGAAACGCGGGCGATGTTCCGGTCGCACGGCAGCGAGCTCGTGATGGGATCGATGCTTGCGCTGACGATCGAAGCGATCCTCGACTTCGCCGGCGAGCGCCGCGGGCATTTCCGCCTGATTGCCTGCGAGATCGCCTCACACGAGGCCTATGGCACGCCGCGCGAATTGTTCGTCGCCTTCTTCGGCATCATCAGGGACACGCTGCACGACCTCTTCGGCGATGAATGGTCGCCCGAAATGACGCGGGCCTGGGATCGGCTGCTCGTCGCGATCGAAGCTTTCGCCCGCATTACAGCGTAGTTCTTCGCGCTGCACCACCGCTGCTGCGATCCCACTGTTGAGTGACACCAACTCTTGTGAGACACTTTGCGCCTCGGTTGCGCAATCAATGACGCGCCGACGACAAAATATATGGGAGCGAGCGATGTCCGGGACGAAAGATTTCTCGACGACGAGGCGCGATCTTCTTCAGGCGGCTGCGACCGCCGGCGCCGCGACTGCCATCCTCGGCAGCATGGGCATAAACCCGGCACTTGCCGCCGAAGTCGGACGGAGCGAGAAGCCGCTGAAGGCGGCGTTCTCCAACGCAGGCCTCCAGGCCACCTGGTGCGCACAGGGCAAGCAGGCAGCGGAATTCTGGGGCAAGCTGTTTAATGTCGAAGTCACCTGGTTCGACGGCCAGCTCGACGCCGTGAAGCAGCGCGCGGCGATCGACAACATGGCCTCGCAGAAATGGGATTTCGTCGCGATCCAGGCCTTCGGCATCGGCACCCTCACCCAACCCGTGCAGAAGATGATCGACGCCGGCACGCCCGTCATCGACATGGATACGCTGATTGCACCGCTCGACCAGATCAACGTCCACTCCTTCCTCGCTCCCGACAACGAATTCATGGGCGCCTCGGTGACACAGGCGCTGTGCAACGCGATGGGCGGCAAGGGCAAGATCATCATGACCCAGGGCGCGCTCGGCCACACCGGCGCGCAAGGAAGAGCCAAGGGCTTCAACTCGGTGGTCAAGCAATTCCCTGGCATCGAGGTGCTCGACACCCAGCCGGCCGATTGGGACGTCTCCAAAACGGCGCGGCTGTGGGAAACCTATCTGACGAAGTATCCGCAGATCGACGCCGCGTTCTTCCACAACGACGACATGGCGCTGGCCGCCGCCAACATCATGAAAGCCCACAACCGCACCAACATCCTGATCGGCGGCGTGGATGCGATGCCGCCCGCGATCCAGGCGGTCAGCGAGGGCCGGATGTTCGCGACCGTCCGCAATCCGTCCTGCCGCATCCACGGCGGCGCGATCATCGCCGGCGTCGCGGCTGTGGTCGGCGGCGAGAAGAGCGGCCAGGGTATCCCCAAGAACGTCGTCACCGACGGTCCTGTCGTGACCAAGGCCAATGCCCCCGGGATGCAGTGGATGGAAGACCATTTCCTGATCTGAAATCCTCCAAGACCTGAACTTGCATGCCTGAGGGTCGTCAGCCCATCATGGAACTGAAGGGCATCACGAAGAGCTTCGGCGGCGTCGAAGCCCTCCGCGGTGTCGACTTCGCGCTTCTCCCCGGCGAGATCCACGGTCTCGTCGGCGAGAACGGCGCGGGAAAAAGCACGCTGATGAAGATCATCGCCGGCGTGCACACCGAGTTCTCCGGTCGCTTCCTGATCGACGGCCAGGAGACCCACTTCCGCTCGGCGCGCGACGCGCACACGGCCGGCATCGCCATGGTGCATCAGGAGCTCTCGGTCGCACCCGATCTCACCGTCGCCGAGAACGTCTTCCTCGGCAATCAGCCGACCAACGCCCTTGGCCTCGTGCAGTGGCGGCGCATGGGACGCGAGGCCGGCGAGCAGCTCGCCCGCTTCGGGATCGACGTCGATCCGATGTCACGGCTCGGCGACCTGCCGATCGGGCTCCAGCAACTGATCGAGATCGCCCGCGTGCTGTTCTCCGGCGCGCGCATCGTCATCCTGGACGAGCCGACCTCCGCCCTCTCCCCACCCGAGGTCGAGCGGCTGTTTACGACGCTGCGGCGGCTGCGCGAGCAAGGCACCGCCATCGTCTTCATCTCGCATTTCATCGAGGACATCCTTCGCGTCTCCGACACGGTCACCGTGTTCCGCAACGGGCGGAAGGTCGCGGAAACCGCGAGCGACGCGACCAGCAAGGGCGCGCTGATCGAGGCCATGATCGGCCGCGGCGGCGAAGCGCTCGAGCACAGCTACACAGATGATCTCATGTTGCCGCGGCCGAGTGACAGCTCGGTCGTGCTGAAGGTCGACCAGCTGTCGCTGGCGCGCAGCCTCAAGGACGTCTCGTTCGAGGCGCGCGCGGGCGAGGTGCTCGGCATCTACGGCTTCATGGGCTGCGGCCAACAAGAATTGTCGCGCATCCTGTTCGGCAAGCTGAAGCCCGACGCCGGCACGCTGATCGTCGAGGGCGCACCGAAAACCTTCACCAGCACGGCGGCGGCGCGGCGCGCGGGCGTGGCACTGGTGCCGGAAAGCCGGCGCGCCATGCTGTTTCACCAGGAGCCGGTCTACAAGAACATCTCGATCAGCATCCTCGACCGCATCTCGTCGCTGCTGCTCAAACCCGCGCAGGAGCGCGACATCGCCAAACGTCAGGTCGAGCAGCTCCAGATCAGGCCGCCGGTCGTCGGCCTCGATCTCGGCATGCTGTCCGGCGGCAACCAGCAGAAGGTCGCGCTGGCGAAATGGCTGACCTACCCGCCCAAGCTGCTGGTGCTGTGCGAGCCGACGCGCGGCATGGATGTCGGCGCCAAGAACGACGTCATCAACATCGTCCGCGACCTCCGCGCCAGGGGGCTCGCGATCATCGTGCTGTCGACCGAGCCGGAAACGGTGCTGTCGCTGGCCGACCGCATCCTCGTGCTCAAGCGCGGCGAGGTGGTGCGGGAATTCAAGAACGAGCCGGTCAGCAAGGACCGCCTGCTGGAAGCGGCGTGACGGAGAAGCACAATGGCGAGCAGTGAGACGGCAGCAGCGACGGATCAGCGCGCACGGGGCCTTGCGTCCTTCCTGCGCTCGCAGATGCGCAACATCGCCCCGTTCCTGACGCTGATCTTCCTCTCCGCGTTCTTCGCCTTCGCCAGCCCCTCCTTCGCGACGATCGACAATCTCGGCAACATCCTCACCCAGGTGTCGGTGACCGGCATCATCGCGGTCGGCCTCACCTTCGTGATCCTCTGCGCCGAGATCGATCTCTCGATCGCCAGCATCGCCAACGTCACCGGCATCGCGGTCGCCTACTTCACGCTGCAGGAATCCTACGTCAACATCGCCAACATCCCCCTGCCCGGCGCGGTCGCGATCATCCTGTCGATCCTGCTCTGCGCGGCGCTCGGCCTCGTCAACGCGCTGGGGCTGACGGTGATCGGCATCCCCTCCTTCATCATGACGCTGGCGATGATGCAGATCGCAGCCGGCATCTCGGCGCTCCTGGTGCGCGGCCAGATCGCCTACAAGGTGCCGAGCCTGATCTCGACGCTCGGCTCCGGCTCGATCGGCGGCATCCCCTGGATCGTCATCGTCGCCGCCATCATGCTGCTCGGCGGCCACCTGGTGCTGACCTACACGCGCTTCGGCCGCTACGTCTACATGGTCGGCGGCAACCGCGAGGCGGCCGAATATTCCGGTCTCAACGTCAAGCTCATCCTGGGCGCGGTAATGATCATCTCCGCGGTGTGCTCGGGCATCGGCGGCATGCTGGGCGTCGCCCATTTCGGCAGCGCGCAGCAGAACGAGTTCGACACCTACCTGCTCGATTCCATCGCCGCCGTCGTGGTCGGCGGCACCAGCCTGTTCGGCGGCCGCGGCGGCATCGGCAACACCATCGTCGGTCTCTTCGTTCTCGGCGTGCTCAACAACGGCCTCGACCACGTCAACATCGACAGCTTCCTGAAGATCCTGATCCGCGGCCTGATCCTGCTGGCGGCCCTGGTCATCAATGTCTATGCGCAACGCTTGAGAGAAAAAGCCGCGGAGTGATCGGCCGCCAAAACGAAGTCGCGAAAACAACCCCATGCACAGTACAAATCATTGGGGAATTCGGCGCGGAGCGACGCGAGCCGGCGCCTTCAGCCGCGTTTGACACGTCGGGCAAAACAGGAGCATGATGGCATCATCGCGAAGGGCCGTCGGCAGGATCGCCCGCTTCCCGATCATCCGTTGGGCGCGCAACACCAGCATCGCAAGCACACACTTCCAGCCGCAGCCAGCCTATGGCAAAGGCGGGCCAGGTCCTCCAGTCCAAGGTCATGCAATGAACGTACCTGCAAATCTCGCGGAGAAGCTAACCACTTTCACCGAGCGTTTCTCGCCTCGTACTGTCGCGGTTTACAACGACAACGACATCATGGTGGCGAAGCTCGAGGGGCCGTATCACTGGCACAAGCATGATGACACGGACGACTTTTTTCTCGTGCTCAGGGGTACGCTCGACATCGAGCTGCGGGATCGGACGATCAGGCTCAACCCCGGCGAGGTTTTTGTCGTCCCGAAGGGAGTCGAGCACCGGCCCGTGGCGCATGGTGAAGTGCACATCCTGCTGATCGAACCCACGGGCACGCCGAACTCAGGTGACAAAGCGACCGCTGCGCCTCGCATCCTCGCTTGACCCTGACGAATCCTGATCGTCACCGACGATTCTATCTGCTGCCAAGCACGTTCGCCTGGCGTCCTGATCGCAACCAAGTCAGCATTGCCCGATTTCGGTCCGATCCTCGTCGTCTGCCAGCGGCTCAAAGCGGCTCTTGAGCATCTCGAACGTGTTTCGGACGATGAAGAGGCTTCCGTCGAGATGCGCATTACATTTATCGACCCGGCGCCGCGCTTCGTCTTCTGAGCATTCAAGATGGTAGAGCCGCGTGCGAGCGCCTAGCGCCAGAGCAGTCGCCCCTGTCTCATCACGCTGGCGCCGCGACCAAAAACCGAAATCAAGCACGCCGTCTAAGCCAAGTTTCAAACACCGTGTCCAGTTTTTGTCGACCAGGTCCGATACGCGCTGATGAAATGCGGCAAATTGATCCATTGGCGGATCGTCGCCGTACAAACTGGTCATCCATTCGTCGTGACTGAAACGGATAGCCGGAAGCTCTTCCTCCAACCGGCGCGCAAAGGTCGTCCTTCCCGCACCGAGGTATCCATGAAGGCGGTGAGCTGTAGCCATGAAGAATCCAATAGACGACCGCGATCACCTAAATCAATCAGAACGTGTAAGCCAGCCTCCTTAACCGCCGAGGAAGGAAACATGTCCGGTTCGGGTCAAAGCGCAAAGAACTCAGGTTGAGCAAATCTGGTCCGCTCTGCCGCGATGAGCGGACCTCCGTCAGACACGTTTCAACGTCGCAGATGGGCCAACAGGCGACCTGAGCTCTATCGAATGATGTTGGCCTCGCCGATAACGCCGGCCTCCCAAAGATAAAACTTCCCCTTCGCAGTGAGTGCCGAAGTAGCTTCTGCGCCTGATAGAAAAACGAAGCCAAGCGTTCGCCGTTCGCCCGGCGTCATTTCGCTTTGAAGCAGCGGATAGCCGTCCCAACCGTCGACTGGAGCCTTATTTGTGATGCTGCACGGACAGCCCCAGCCGAGCCCGACGGGTGACTTCCTCCCTCCTGCGTCGGCTGGATAGAGGTAGACCTCTGCTGTTAGGTCAGGAAGACCAAGTGCAAGGCGTTGTCTCAAAGTGGATTCTCGGGCCATCGCCTGTTCATAGCAAGCGTGAGTTGCGAAGTCTGCTCGGGCCAATAGGAGACATTGGAAAACAAAAGATAGTCGCCAACTGCGGCCGCCTTACCTCCATTTCGCGCGGCCACTCCCGAAATCTGGATGCCGAGCCTGAAACTCATCCATAAACACGAGGCGGGCTTGGTTGAGAATATCTCGAGCCTCTTTCGAATAACCGTATTCCTCGGCTAACGACCAAAGGTCATAAACCTGGAGCATGAACTCTTGGTATCGTTCGGCTGGATCGACCAGATGGCCATACTTGTCTCGCTCACCCGCCATAATCGTCTCCGAAAGCAACAAAGAGAGAGAGGAGCAGACCTCTCATAGGTCTGCAATGGGTCAAAGGCTGCCCTCGGAGGCCAGCATGCCCTGGTCGGTCATCTTCCCGGAGCGGACATCTCTGCGCTCAAGGCTCAGGTCAGCAACGGGCCACAAGCTGACACGCGAGGCATCATCCGTCGCAGCATCATGGCATTTGGCTGACGAATAGGATCATCAAGCCCAGCGCAAACCACACCAGTAGGGGTGCTTCGACGCGGATTGCCCAGCGGCGATAGAAACGCCCGGTCAAGTCGAAGTCTGTGGGGTCGGTTAGAAACGCAACGCTGCGGGAGCGCGACATCCATTCCCAAAATGTTAGATCTCGTCGAGGAAATCGGTGTTGGAGCATCTTGGTCAGCAGCATGAGGTGAACCAGCCACAGAACTCCCGATCCTCCCAACCAAACATCGAACACAGGGCCCAAGGCTTTTCGTCCTCATCGAGACGTAAGTTTAACTAAAGGAGAAACGCAATCCAGAGCTGAGGTCAAGACTAAGCGTCCATGTCCGAACCGCACGAGCGAGTGGACATTCTTGTCCGCTCAGGGTCAAAGGCTGCCCTCGGAGGCCAGCATGCCCTGGTCGGTCATCTTCCCGGAGCGGACATCTCTGCGCTTAAGGCTCAGGTCAGCCACGGGCCAATTCCGGGCGTAAGGACGTTCGGTCTTAGGCCAAGATGGCGCGCACGGCCGAGGAAGATGGCGCTATAAAGCCGCCGATGGGAATGATTGAACCCGGGACGAGATTGGGGCGACCAACCGGACGCATGGCCCAATTTTTTGGAGAGTTGCTCTTCTCGATAGTCGGCGCCTTTGTTCGGGACGTCGTGTATTCCCTGTGGCTGAAATTTGCGACCTGGCTTGAGCCGAAGATTCAGGGACGAACTGCAAAACTCATTATCGGGTTGCTTCTAGGAATTGGGCTGTTCTTCCTTATGCCGATCGTATCGGGGCTGTTGGGCCTTTGATCTCCTAAAGCGCATTCGGAAGGACTAACACGATCCCGACTTCCTGCTTGAGGATGCCCATGGCGATCGCGCCGACGTGGGAGGCTTGGTTGTTCTTCATCTCCGCCGCCTGATCCTCGTGGTCGGCAAAGCGTAAAGCAAATATCGCTCTGCCTCATCGAACCAGATGCCGGCGAGCAGACCGTCTTCGAAGATGAAATGCGGAGGCTTGCGACTTTGGCGCTGAAACGAGGCAGGTTGAACGAGGCCATTGGCAACGGCGACAAGCGATCCGGGAATGAGTTGCATGAAGCGATTGCTGATCTTCACGATCCTCTTTCCGCCGCTGGCGCTGGTCGTCTTCAACACGCCTGACATGGTCGCCGGACGCTTTGGTCTGATGGACCTGAACGCGCTCCAATCGGCCTACATTATCGCGGTCATTCCCTCCTGGCTCGTGGCTGCGATCGACTGGTGGCAGACCCGGCTCTGGGCAACGACCGTCGCGGGAGCCGCTCTCTGCTACGTGGCGGCATTCTCCATCGGATTTCCGTTCAGCGATGCCTTCTCGGTTCTGATGGTCGGGCTTGTTGGAGCGGTACCGGCCGCTGTGTGTTCATGGTTGTCGAGGAAGGCAGCCACGAGGTGACGCCACACGCGAGCCCGCCAGCGCTGTATTCGCAGCCTGGTCATCTCATTTCAGCCCGGTGAGCACCCATTCCGGCTGAAGAACCGGATAGGCGATCAGCCCAATAACGGCCGTGACGGCAATCAGCGCGGGGTTGCTGATTTTCCAGCGGAACAGCACGGCGAGCGAGACGATGCCGATCAGCGCGGTCAGCCAGTCGCCGATCGCGATCTTGCCGAGCAGGAAGCATGCGCCCAGAATGGTTCCGATCGCCGCCGCATACGCGCCCTTCACGAACCCCTGCACGTTCGGATTGTTGCGGTGTCGCGCCAGCAAGGGCGCAACGATCAGGACCAGCAGGAAGGAAGGCAGGAAGATCCCGACCGTCGAGATCAGCGACCCCCAAAAGCCTGCTACCAGGTAGCCGACAAAGGTGGCCGTGATCACCACCGGCCCGGGGCTCATCATGCCGATCGCGACCGCGACCAGAAATTCGCGCTCGTTGAGCCAGCCGTATTGCTGCACCAATCCCTGCTCCAGGAACGGGACGATCACGAGGCCGCTGCCGAACGTCAGTGAACCCGCTTTGAGAAAGAACAGCAGCAGCTTCCCCAAGGTCGATCCGGTCGCGGCCGGCGCGACACCGGTGGCCGCCGCGGGGATCACCGCAAGCTGAAGGGCAACCGGCGCACGCTTGATGTTGCCGTAATAGATGATCCCGACGATCCCTGCCCCGATGAACAGAAATGCGACCTCCGCCTTCAGGATCACCGTCACGGCGAGGCAGACCGCGGCGATCGCCCATTGCAGCCAATCTTCCATGCCGAGCTTGGCGAGGCGATAGCAGGAATGCAGGATCAATGCGATCACGGCCGGGCTGACGCCATAGAAGATGCCGGTCACCGCCTTGAGATCCCCGAGATGAACATAGAGCGCGCCAAGGGCAGCGACGATGACGAAGTTCGGCAGAATGAACGCCCAGCCGCCGGCCCAGGCGCCCCAGAAGCCGCAACGCAAATAAGCAATGAAGATGCCGACCTGGATTGCGAGCGGACCGGGAAGCGACTGGCAGATGGCGATGGTCTCGCGCATCTGCTCTTTGGTGAGCCACTTCTTGTCGCTGACGAGCTCGCGCTCCATCTGACCAACGAGGGCGACCGGCCCGCCGAAGCCGAGAAAGCCAAGTCGCAGGAAATAGCGAACCATTTCGCCCATTCCGCCGCGTTCGGTCGTCGTCGTTGTCGTCGTCATCACTTGTCCCCCTTGTCGTAGAATGCTGGCTGCAAAATGCCATCGAGCGGTCCGCCGAGTCCCATCGGGATCAATTCGATCTGATCGCCGCTGCGCGTCACCTGGTAACAGCCGTCGTCGTTCTCTCCGAGATAAAGGCAAAGCTGGTCCTTTTCGACGACCCATTTGCCTGTCTTCTTCACGCCCATCGAGAAGCTTCGCAGCGTCCCGTCCTTCTCATAGACAAGCCGATAATGAACCTCGTCCGTCAGCTGCTTCCCGGCGAAGCCGTTGCGAATTTCCGCCCCGCTCAGCTTGCGAAGATTTGCCGCCATGACAGAGCCCGCATCGAGGGTGACCAGTCCGCCGATGCCGGTCGCGAGTGCCGCGACGAGGCAGCTCGCAAATGGGCCGTTCGATTCCGCCATTCTCACTTCTTGCAGGCTTTCAGACACATCTGGTACTCGGTCTTGCAGGCCGGACCGGCGTAATTCTTCATGCATGCCGCGCGCTGTTCGGCGCAGACTTTGCAGGTCTGCGCGTCAGCATGTTCGCTGGCCAGCAGGCCTGCCAGCGCGAACAGCGTGACAGCAAGATTTCTCATCCGCAATTTCCCCGTCATGTCTCCTCCTCAGCTTTCCCTCGCATATTGATCGTAGAGTGCGGAGGCGTTGTCCCAGCGAATGGCCTCCATGTAGATGTCGACATAGCGGGCCGCCGCCGCACCGAAGTCCATGTGATAGGCATGCTCGTACATGTCGAGCACCAGCACGGGGCGGCCGCCGGCAAGCGTCGTGGTATGGTCGGCAGCCCATTGGTTGACGAGCCGCTTGCTGCGCGGCGAATAGGACAGGATCACCCAACCCGATCCACCGCCCTCCGCTTTGCCCATCGCAGAGAACTCCGCCCGCCATCGCTCGATGCTGCCGAAGTCGCGCACGATGGCCTCGGCGAGTGCACCGCCCGGCCCGCTCGCGCCTCCGAGGCTGTCGAAATAGATCTCGTGCAGGATCATCGAATTCATCGCGATAAGCTCTTCGCGCTTCAAGCCGTTGATGATGAAGTTCGGCGCCTTGGCAAAGTCCAATTCGGCGAGTTGCGCGCCGATCGCGTTGAGCCGCTTCACGGCACCGCCGTAATTGTTCTCGTAATGGCTCACGAGAACCTTCTCGGAGATGCCGCTGATCGATTTCGGATCGAACGGCAGCGGTTTGACCTGGTAGGACATTGCCTCGGCTCCTGTGCGTCTTCTTGCCGGCCGCGATCTCGCGGCCGTTTGCCTCAACTCTTGGTGCTGGCGGTCTTGTTGAGCGCCGCCCGCAGACCTTCGGCGAGTTTGACCGCATCGTCGTTCGCCCAGAAGTGCATGAAGAACAGTCGCGGCTGCTCGTCCAACATGTGGCTGTGCAGCGCGGTGACCTCGATGCCGTGCGTACGCAGCGCCAGGATCACCGGATTCACCTCGTCGGCTGTCAGCACAAAATCGCCGGTGATGGCGGCCTTGCCTCCGCCCGTCGGCTGGAAGTTGATGCCGATCGCAACGCCCATCGGGCCGACGGGAGTCAGCGGCATGCCCTCCTCCGTGATCGGGTCGCGCCGCTTGACGTTGAACTGGTACACGCCGCCGTTGGCCTGGCCCTTCACGCCGATGATCTGGTCGAGCTTGGCGGTATCGAGATCGACGGCGGGCGGCGGGCTAGCCGGTGCTGCGACGGTAAGCGGCGTCTTGCTTTTGCCGAGCGCAGCGTGGATCGCGGTGGCCAACTTAAGGGGATCCCCATGGCCGGCGACATGCATATAGAACGTCGCCGGGCTCGCGCGCAGCAGATGATTGTGGACGGCCGTGATCTCGAGACCATCAGCGATCATCTTGGCCATCACGGGGTTGATCTCGGTCTCGAGCAACACGAGGTCGCCCATGACCATCGCGCCGCCATGGCCGGGCTTGAACGCGACCCAGCCGCCGAGCGCCAGCGCCGGCTTGATCGCCACCCCGTCCAATGTCACCGCGAGATCGGTGCGCGGAAAGCCGTAACGGTGGACGTCGTCCGAGACAGCCGCCTTGCGGCCGAGCGTGTCGTCGATCTTCTGCCAGTCGATGCCATCAGCGGCGTGAGCCATCGCGACGAATGGCGTGAGCATATCTCGGCCAAGGCCGTTCGCGCCGAGAACGGCGGCGCAGGCTGCTGCGCCGATCAATACAGCGGTGATCTTTCGCATCGCGCGTCTCCTTATTTCTGCTCTTTGACCTGCCCGCTGCTGTCGACGACGAGCCGGACCGGCTTGCCATCCTTGATCGCCTTGGCGCTGATGCCTTCGGCGGTCGACTTGACGTCGCTCACCTGCGCATAGCCAGCCGCCTGTATCCGGGCGACGAGCTCCTCCTGAGTCAGGGCAAGCGCGGGCGAGAGTCCACCCGCGCTTGCCAGCAACAGAGCTGCAGACGCGATGATTTGCTTTTGCATGATCATTCTCCTGGTCTTGCTCCCAGCCCGGGTTCCGTCAGTGTCGTCGCCTTTCGGGCGACGATGGCGCGCTGCAGCGGCATGAGCAGTCATGCCCGTCAGCGCTTGCCCTTGTTGGTCGGCCAGTTGTGCGTTTCTCCGGTTGCGTCCCGACACCATCGATAGAACGCGTCGTAGAGCAGCATGCCGGCATTCAGCTGTTCGAGGTCGTCATCGAACATGCGCGACAGGCCGAGCGAGGCTGCAAGCAGGCCCGGAGCCTCCGGACTGAGATCGAGCCGCGCCGTGTCGGCGGCCCGCACCATCTCGGCGAGCCTGACCATCGGCGGTGTCGAAAGCCCGAATTCCTGCACCATCACGTCGAAGGTGCAGAGTTCGCCGCGGTGGCTCCAGAACACGTTTTCAATGTCGAAGGGCGTGGCATTGAACCGGTCGGCCGTCGCCTCGACTTCCGGAGCCGAGACGTAAAGGAACACCGCGGCAGGATCGATGAAGCGCCGGATCAGCCAGGGACAGGCGATACGGTCGATCTTGGGTCGTGCCCGCGTGACCCAGACCGTGCGGCCCCGTCCGTCGCGCTTGGGCATCCTGCCCACTGGAACGGTCGGAAGCTTTGCTTCCTTCCAGGCGAGATGGCCCCCTTCCAGGGATTCTGCATCAACGTTGCTGCAACGGAGCCAGGCGGCCGTTCCTTCGCTGAGTTTCTGTCCCTTTTGGCAGATGACGACCACGGACTGCCCGGTCAGGGACGAGGCCCAGTCCTGAACGTCGACATGGGAACGTCGCGTCGCGCCGGGTATCAAACGCGGGTCGGCCGCGAAATCCTCGTCGATGCGGACATCGATCAGCGTCGGCGCGTTGGCCGTGCCGATCAGGCGGGATAATTTGTCGGGTGAAATCGAAGTGTATGATGTGGACATGCTGCGCCCTTGGTGATCAGGACGCGATTCTTGGGCATGTCGCCTCGCGGGGAGATCGCAATTCCCCGGACCGGAAATAAAAACCCTGGTGATCGGGCTGTCAACCCGCCCGTGCCGGACCAGGCAAAGAAATCAACTCGAAGACATCAACGGTCGAGGCTGGCGTCGCACAGTATCCGCGAGCTGCCGGCCCCCATTAGCGCGGCGTGAACTGGTTGAGGTCGTGAATGCCCATCTGCTGCTCCAGCTGGGCGACGCGATCCGCCATCTTTTCGAAACCGTCAGCGCCGAACAATTCGTGCTCCTTCTTCTCGAAGTCCTCGGCCATCGCGTCATACTCGTTGGAAGACACCACGTCTTTCAGCTTCGGAAAGAGATCAGTGTCCTCCCGCGCCGCGTGCGGCCGGTACATCATGATGAAGGATTGCATCGCGCCGATCAGCTGTTTGCGGTCGTCGGCGTTGCTTCGGCCCGACGGCGCGAGCCTCAGGATGGTGTCCGTGACCTTCCGGCCAGCCTCGTGCTGGCGCAGCAGCGTATCCACCAGATCGGTCATCTGGCCGGCTGTCTTGAAGCGTGGGAAGACGTGCTGCTCCTCGGATTTTTCATGATAGTTGTTGATGAAATCGCGGACGATGCCGGCGGACTGCGTGATCAGGGCAGGATCGAAATCTTCGTTCGATGCGAATTTCCGGATTGCGGCCTCGTAGAGCAGCAGCACGCGATCGAGTACGCCGTGCTCGCGCATCAGGTCTTCGGGCGGAGTGACTTCTTCATCCTTCTTGTCCACGCGCTTCTGCTTCGCGCCGCCGCTCTTGCGTTCGGCAAAGGCCGGCCTTGTGATGACGGCGGGCGCCGCGACCGCCGCCAGCGCTCCTCCGAGCAACAGCAAGCGACGCTTGCTTGGCATGACGACCATCGCGGCACTCCCGTCTCTATCCGAACCCTTGTGACGCCGGGGCGCTCAGCGCCAAGCCTTTTCGTTCTTCTGCTCGTAATCCCTGAAGGCCTTCTCGAGCCCGCCCAGAACCTCGGCTGAGGTCTCGAACATCGCCTTGAGCTGGGGTTCATCCACCTTCTGCACGTCTTCGCGCAGATGGTTCCTGATCTCCTGGAACGTCTTCTGCATCTTCTGCGTATGGTGCCGGGGATCGCGATCTGCCGCACTTGCCATGCTCAGTCTCCTCGCTGCTAATATGGCCCCGCCGGACTCGAAAAAGCGTCCGGCGCGACGGCGCACCAACTGATAATTGCAGGCCTCGTTCCAATGACGAAATTCGATAAGACCGCATGAATTTCAAGCATTTGCTGACCGGATTGGACATCGTTGACAGAGCTTTGATAAAACTGTCCCGGAACCGGACCGCGCGCCCGTGAGCAATCTCAATTCGCCAACCGACGTGTCGCGGTCCCGCGCCGGCTCGCCACTCGAAGTCCTGCGCATCTTCCTCAAGCTCGGCCTCACCTGCTTCGGCGGTCCGATCGCCCATATCGGCTATTTCCGCGACGAGTTCGTGGTGCGGAGGAAGTGGATCGACGAGCACGCCTATGCCGACCTGGTCGGGCTGTGCCAATTCCTGCCGGGTCCCGCCAGCAGTCAGGTGGGCTTTTCGATCGGCCTGCTGCGGGCCGGCTACCTCGGTGCGCTTGCCGCCTGGACCGGCTTCACCTTGCCCTCGGCCTTGATCCTCGTCCTGTTCGCCTATGGTGCCGGCGCGCTGGGCGGGCCGGCCGGTGCCGGCCTGCTGCATGGACTGAAGCTCACGGCCGTCGCGATCGTGGCGCAGGCGGTCTGGGGCATGGCGCGTAATCTCTGTCCCGACCGCGCGCGCGCCTCGATCGCGACTGTCGCGGCGATCATCATCCTGTTCAGCACGGCATCGATCGCCCAGATCGGCGCGATCATCCTCGGCGGGCTCGCAGGTCTCTGGCTGTGCCGCAGCGATGCGCCGGCGCCATCAGGGCACGTCGAGATGCCCGTGTCCCGAACCGTGGGGCTGGTCACGCTCGGGGCGTTCTTCGTCCTGCTGGCGGGGCTTCCCGTGCTGCGGGGCCTGACGGGATCGGAGGGCATCGCCTTGTTCGACGCCTTCTACCGCTCCGGCGCGCTCGTCTTTGGCGGCGGGCACGTCGTGCTTCCTCTGCTCCGGGAAGCTTTCGTCGCGCCGGGCTGGCTCAGCGACGATGCCTTTCTTGCCGGTTACGGCGCGGCCCAGGCGGTGCCGGGCCCGCTGTTCACTTTCGCGGCCTATCTCGGCACAGTGGTCTCTCCGGAGCCGCACGGCGTGGCCGGCGCGGCGCTCGGCCTTGTCGGCATCTTCCTGCCCGGCATCCTGGTCCTGCTCGGCGCATTGCCGTTCTGGGATTCTTTCCGGAAGCGTGCCGGCGCCCAGGCCATGATGCGCGGCGTCAACGCCGCCGTGGTCGGCGTGCTCGGTGCTGCGCTGTACAGTCCGGTCTGGACCACCAGTGTGCATTCGCCAGAGGATTTCGGCATCGCGCTTGTCGGCTTCGTCCTGCTGGTCGCCTGGCGCGCACCTCCGCTCGTGGTCGTCGGCTTCAGCGCCGTCGCGGGAACGGCGATGGCGCTGCTTTAGAGAGGTTCACCCTCAGTCGCGGCCAGTTCTGCGCGGCCGGCAATCTCATCGGCGCGCCAGCACCGCACCGCATGCCCGTCGGGCCGCGTCTCCAGCACAGGCCCCGGCTCGTGACGGCACACGTCTACGGCGTAGCGGCAGCGCGGGCTGAAGGCGCATCCGTTCGGCGGATTGAGCGGATTGGGCAGGTCGCCGCCGGTCGTGGCGAGTGGAGCATGGCGCAGCGGATCGGGGATGGCTGCGATCAGGGCCTGCGTATAGGGGTGCGCAGGACGTTCGAAGATCTCGCGCCAATCGCCGTTCTCGACGATTCGGCCGAGATACATCACGGCGACGCGGTCGCTCATATGCTCGACGACGCCCAGATCGTGGCTGATCATGATGTAGGACAGGCCGAGCGTCTCCTTCAATTCCAACAGCAAATTGATGATCTGGGCGCGGATCGAGACGTCGAGCGCCGAGACGGGCTCGTCGCAGATGACGATCTTGGGATTGAGGATCAGCGCGCGCGCAATGCCGATGCGCTGGCGCTGGCCGCCGGAGAATTCGTGCGGGTAGCGGTCGGCCTGCTCGGGCCGCAGGCCGACATGCCGCAGTATCGTGGCGACGCGGTCCGCGATCTCGCTTCGCGCGGTCACGCCGTGCACACGCAAGGGATCTTCCAACGTCCGCCGCACCGTCTGGCGCGGGTTGAGTGAGGCGTAGGGATCCTGGAACACGATCTGGACGGTGCGGGCGAGCGCCTTGCGATCGGCTGACGGCCTTGATGTCACGATCTGCCCGTCCAGCACGATCCGGCCGCGCGTCGGCGCCAGCAGGCCCAGGATTGACAGGGCGACGGTCGACTTGCCGGAGCCGGACTCGCCGACCAGGCCGAGGCATTCGCCGCGCTTCAGGGTGAGATCGACTCCGTCGACGGCGCGGAGCAGCCGACGGTTACGGCCCAGCACGCCGCCGCCGACAGGGAAATGAACGGCGAGATCCTCGACGCTGAGAATGAGATCGTTGTCCGGCCTCCCCTTGCCCGATTTGTTCTTGGGCTCATGCATGGTGGTGACACCTCACCAGCCCGCCCGCCTCCAGCATGTCCGTCTCAGGCGGGGTCGTGCGGCACATCTCGGTCGCCTGCGCGCAGCGCGGATTGAAGCGGCAGCCCTCCGGGAAGTTCGTGATGGCCGGGACGACGCCCGCGATCTCCTTGAGTCTGGAGCGGCCAAGCGCTGCGCGGCTGCCCAGCCGCGGCAGCGAGTCGACGAGGCCCTGCGTATAGGGGTGCGAGGGCTTGCGGAAGATATCGGCGGAGCCGCGCTCCTCGACGATCCGGCCGGCATACATCACGGCGACGCGGCGGCAGACATTGGCGACGAGGCCGAGATCGTGGCTGATCATCAGGATTGCCGTCCCGCGCTGGGCGCAGAGATTTCGCATCAGCTCGATGATCTCGGCCTGCACGGTGACATCGAGCGCGGTGGTCGGCTCGTCCGCGATCAACAGATCCGGCCCGCAGGCGAGCGCGATCGCGATCATCACGCGTTGGCGCATGCCGCCGGAGAGCTGATGCGGATAGTCGTTGACGCGCCGCTCGGGCGCGGGGACGCGGACGCTCGCCAGCGCCTCGACCGCCAGCTTGTTGGCCTCGCGCCAGCTCTTGCCCTTGTGCAACACGAACATCTCGGCGATCTGCCGGCCCACAGGCGAAACCGGATTGAGCGCCGTCATCGGCTCCTGGAAGATCATGGCGATGCGATTGCCGCGCAGATCGCGCTGAGCGGCCGCGGACAGGTGCTGGATCTCCCGCCCGTCAAAGCGGATGACGCCGCCGCCGATCGACAGTGGTGACCGCAAAAGGCCGATCAGGGCCAGCGCCGTGATGCTCTTGCCGCAGCCGGATTCGCCGACGAGGCCAAACGTCTCGCCGCGCGAGATGCGGAATGAGACGCCCTCGGCCGCCGCGACGCGCCTCTCACCATCGTCGAGATCGATGCGCAGATCCTCGACTTCGATCAGCGGCGCGCCCGTCATGTCCGCCGGCTCCGCGATTGCGGATCGAGAATGTCGCGAAGGCCGTCGCCGAGCAGGTTGAGGCCGAGCACCGTCAGGAAGATGGCAAGGCCCGGAAAGACCGAGAGCCAAGGCGCCGTCGTGATCTGCTCGCGCGCGTCCGACAGCATGCTGCCCCAGCTCGGAAACGGCGGACGCACGCCGAGACCGAGGAACGACAGCGCGGCTTCGGACAACACCGCGCTGCCCATGCCGAGCGTGCCGATGACGACGATCGGCCCCAGCATGTTCGGCAGCAGCTGTGTGATCATGATGCGCAGATCGCCGTAACCCAGAACGGTCGCCGCCTGTACATAGCCCTGGTTCCTGAGCGACAGCGCCGAGGCCCGCGCGATCCGGCAGGTGAACGACCAGTTGGTCAGCCCGAGTGCGATCAAGAGGCTGGTCAGGCCCGGTCCGAGCACCGCCATGATGGCAAGCGCGAAGATCAGCGAGGGGATCGCGAGCATGAGATTGGTGAGGGCGTTGACGACATCGTCCCACCAGCCGCCCCAATAGCCCGCGCTGAGGCCGAGCGCGACGCCGATGACGCTGTTGATGAGCTGCGAGACGATGCCGACCGTCAGCGAGACGCGGGCGCCGTAGACGACGCGGGAGTAGATGTCGCGGCCCTGGTCGTCGGTGCCGAACCACCAAGTCCAGCTCGGCGGCTCCTCCGCGTTCATGAGATTGGCGTCGAGGACCGGATCGGTGTGCGCCAGCCACGGCGCCAGCAGGCCGACCAGGATCGCAAGCGCGAACAGGCCGCCGCCGATGACGAGATTGGCGCGGAGCTTCATGCGTATCTGATCCTGGGATCGATCACGCCGTAGAGCACGTCGATCAAGAGATTGATCGCGAGAAAGGCCAGCACCACGACCAGAATGGAGCCTTGGACGGCGGGAATGTCGCGCTGGAGCACGCTGTCGACCAGCAGCGAGCCGATGCCGGGCCAGGAGAACAATTTCTCGACCACGACCGCCTGCCCCATGAGCGCGCCGAATTGCAGACCCATGGTGGTGAGAATGATCACGAGCGCGTTGCGCATCACGTGCCACTTCACGACCCTTGTCTCACTCATGCCCTTCGAGCGCGCGGTGCGGACGAAATCGGCAGTCATGATCTCGAGGACGGCGGCGCGCGTCGTCCTGGCCAGCAGCGCCATCGGCGAGACACCGAGCGTCACCGCCGGCAGCAGCAGATATTTGAGGCCGCCGTCGCCATAGCCGAAGCTCGGCAGCCAGCCGAGCTTCAACGCGAACAGATACATCAGCACCAGCCCGAGCCAGAATTTCGCGATCGAGAGGCCAGATACCGCCGCGAACATCGCCGCGCTGTCGACGAAACCGCCGGGCCGCAATGCGGCGACGAAACCGAGCGGCACGCCGAGCAGAACCGCGAAGGCCATGGACGCGAAGATCAGCTGCAGCGTCGGCCAGGCGCGCTTGGCGATCATGGTCGTCACGGGCTCGCGGGTCCGGAACGAGGTTCCGAAATCACCGGTCGCGAGCTTGGCGATGTACTTGCCGAAGCGCGCATAGACGGGATCGTTGAGGCCGAGCTGCTGCTTCAGGCGCAGCTCGACTTGTGGATCGACGTCGTCGCTCATGGTCGAGGCGATGCTGCCGGGCACGACGCTGAACAGCACGAACACCAGCATCACCACGGCGAGCACGGTCGGAATGGTCTGCAGCAGACGACGGATCAGGAAGGAGAGCATCGGCACTTTCTTCCCTCCCCCCATCGCTCAATCGCGATGGAGGGAGCCAAGAGAACGCGTGTCACTTTGCGGGCGAGGTGTCGTCGACCCAGAGCTCCTCGGCGTTCTGGTGGGTCAGCTCCGTCGGGTTCTTCTGAATGCCGTGGAGCCAGGGCTGCACGGCCATCACCGCCTTGTTGTAGTTGAAGAACCAGACCGGCGCCTCCTCGTAGAGCAGCGCATTGGCCTTTTGCAGCAGCTGCGTGCGCTTTGCGTCGTCATCGGCCTGCCCCGCCTCGTCGAGGATCTTGTCGAAATCGGCGTTCTTGAAATTCATGTAGTTGCAGGCCGGCTGCGGCGTTGCGGAGTGGAAGCATTTCAGCGCGGCCAGCGGATCGGGGCCGCTCTGCTGCGAATAGATGAAGGCCTGGTAGTCGCCGGTGCGCACCACCTCCGCCAGCACCGCGGTCTCGACCTGCTTGACCTTGGCCTTGATGCCGACCTTGTCCAGCATCGGGATGACGGCCGAGACGATCGGCAGGCCCCAGCTTTCATTCTGGCTGGTGGTCCATTCGAACTCGAAGCCGTTGGGATAGCCCGCTTCGGCAAGCAGCTGCTTGGCCTTGGCAGGATCGTAGGGGTACGGCTTCATCGTCTTGTCGTAGGCCGGCGAGGTCAGCGGCAGCCAGCTGGTGGCGCGGTAGGCCTTGCCCTTGACCAGCTTGCTGATGATCAGATCGGTATCGATCGCGTAGTTGATCGCCTGCCGCACGCGCTTGTCGGCGAACGGCTTGAACGCGGGATTCATGCCCATGTAACGCGTGAAGACCTCGGCGACTTCGACGAGCGTGCCCTTGAGGTCGGGATCGGCCTGATAGGCGACATATTGGGCCGGCCCGAGCACCGACGTGTCGATCTCCTTGTTGCGGAATGCGACATCGCGCGCCGCGGCCTCACCCATGATCGAGACGATGAGCTTGTCGGCGTAGGGCTTGCCCGGCTTGTAGAACCGGTCCCACCGCTCCAGGACGATGCGCGATCCCGGTACGTGCTCGACGAATTTGAACGGCCCCAGTCCGATCGGATGCTGGATGAAACTTTCCTTGGCACCCTCGTCGGCAGGATAAATCGACGTCAGCGCGGTGAAGAAATAGAAACCGGGATCGACCTTCTCAGTCAGCTTCATCTCGAGGGTAAAGTCGTCGATCTTCTTCAGGCCGGAGATTTCCTTGGCCTGCCCCTTCTCGACCGCGGCCGCACCCTCGATGATGCGGACGAAACGCGCGCCCGGATAGGCCTTGGTGCCGTCCATGATGCGGTTGAAGGACCAGATGATGTCGTCGGCCGTCATCTTGCGGCCATTGTGGAAATAGGCGTCGTCGCGCAGCTTGAAGGTGTGAACCAGGCCGCCGCCGGAAACCACGTCCTCCTTCGCGAGCTCCAGCACCGGCTTTCCTTCGGCGGAATTCCAGATGTAGAGCGAGCGATGCAGCGCCTTGGCGTAGATCTCGTCCTGGGCGCGCTGGGTGGTGTGAATGTCGAGGCTGGTGAAGCTCGAACCATAGGGCGCTGTCATGCGGATGGTTCCGCCCTTGCGCGGCGTCTGCGCCTCCGCTGGTCCCGCGAGCGCCAATCCCAGGCCCGCGACGATCGCCAACATCCTGAACATCATGTGTCCCCCCGACAGCGCAGCTACTCCGATCAGCGATTTGATCATCCGTCGCCTGTCGAATGCAAGCTTCGTTTTGGTGGCAGCCGATGCCGGTTCCTGAGGCAGGGACGGAGACTACATGACGGGTTGCATTCCTGCGCGACGCAAGCCCGCCTGATGACGCAGTGCGTCATCGGGCGACCATCCCTTGCGCTCGCAATGACGGAGCCCTCTCGCGACGTCTTCAGACTGACAATTCCGGCTGCCAATCCCGCAGCTTTCGCGCAGCTCCCGTCACGTCGGCGATGGTCCGAAACGCCGCCGCTTCCACCATCATCCCGCGCGCGAGCCGCACGGCGCGGGCCTCGCTGATGGCGCGCTTCCTCGGGTCCTCGATCAGCTCGAAATCGATGTTGTGGGCGAGGCCGAAAATGCGGCGGATGGTTTTGGCGGCGGCAAAGCCAACGGTGTCGGTGAAGAGGCGTTGCATGTAGGCCTGCCGCTCGGCCTTGAGGCGCGCAGCGCCCTTATCGCCGGCGAAGAGCGGAAGAGGATAGGCATCGCCACTCGCCTCCGTGCGCCAGAGGTCGAGGAATTTTCGCGAAAATTCGCTCCAGACCTGCTCGACCGTCTCCAGCACCCAGGTCTCGAACTCGTGCCGCTCTCCCGCCGCGCGCTCATGGCCGGCGGAGGCGAAATAGGCCATCAGCAGATTGGCCAGCACGGCGCCGACGTCAAATCCCATTGGACCGTAGAAGGCGAATTCCGGATCGATCACCCGCGTCTGGCTTTCCGTCACCATGATCGAGCCCGTATGGAGATCGCCATGGAGCAGCGCCTCGGGGCTCGCCATGAATTTCAGCTTCAGCCTGCTGATCGCGACATGCAGCTCCATGTCATCGCGCAAGGACGCTGCGAGGCCATCGAGATAGGGCGCGGTCCAGCGGTTCTGCTCGGCGATGCGGTAGGGATCGGTGAAGATCAGATCCTCGGTGATCTTGCACAGCGCGTGGTTGCCGGCGAAGGCCGCGATAGCTTCCTTCTTCTCGGCCGCCGGGAGCGCGAGGTCTGAGGTGAAGAACAGATTCCGCGCCATGAAGGTGCTGATGTCGTCGGCGAAGCGCGGATAGCGCATGCCCGCCACGAGCCCCTTCCGCATGATGATGTGCGGCTCGAGCAGCTCCATCACGGTGAGCGCCAGCGTCTCGTTGTGGTGCAGCAGCGCCGGTACCAGGCCGGGCGCGAGCTTGGCCTGCCGGGACAGCGCGAGATATTCGTAATGGGCCCGCGACAGCGGCAGCGGCCAGCTCTCGCCGACGAGGCGGACGTAAGGCAGTGCCTGCTTGACGGCGACGCCGCCGCGCGCGCCCTTGACGATGAAGACGAGGTTGAGATTGCCGTCGCCGACCTCGGTGATGGCCCAGGCGGCCGGCTCGCCGCCGAGCTGGGCTGCGATGTCAGGCATGCCCGCGAGATAATCCCGCAAGGCCGCCTCCTGCAAAATTCGATAATCCCCCCGCCCCTGCGTCATGACGATCCATCCCATCCAATTGGGCCGGATCGTTACTCCCGCTCCAGGAAGCTCGAGCCGATCTCGGCCTTTCTTTTGATGGGATCGTAATCACAATAGACGCTGTCCGCTACCAGTGTGTAGCTGGCATAGACGGTGTATTTGTCTGTTTTGACCGAGTTCAACCCGATCACCGAGGTGCTCTTGCCTCCGTTCCATTTGAAGGGCGTCGAGCTCTTGGCCTGCTCGCAGGCCATTACCGCCTCGTTGAAGACATAGCCCTCGACGAACGCTTTCAATGTTCGCACCTGCACGGCCATCTTCCATTCGAAATAGCCGATGCCGCCAAGGCCGGCGACGACATGCACGACGACGATCCTCTGAAAAGTCATTCGTTCCCCCAGTATCAGAACTCGCTCCGCCGTCATTGCGAGCTTGGTTGAGATCTCTCGTTGCTTACTCTCCTAAAACGGCATTCCCATCAAACGCGATAGCCGGTCGAGCGAGAGATAGCCGGCGTGATAGGCGGCAATGCCGAGGCCATAGATGATCGCCGAGATGATTGTGGTCCAGACCAGCTTGCGCTTCATGCCGGTCAGAACAGGGGCGCCGGGGTCCGTGCCCGGCGCGCCGAGGCCGTCCTCGTGCTGGCTGCGCACGCCGAACGGCAGCGTCAGGAACAGCGATATCCACCAGATGACGAAGTAGATCGCGAGCCCGGTTGAGATTTGATAGGCCATGGGCGATCTTACGCCTGCTCGATTTCGACCAGCGCGCCGGAAAAGTCCTTCGGATGCAGAAACAGCACCGGCTTGCCGTGGGCGCCGATTTTCGGCACGCCGTCGCCGAGCACGCGCGCGCCCTCCTTCACCAGCGTGTCGCGCGAGGCGATGATGTCGACGACCTCGTAGCAGACGTGGTGGATGCCGCCATCGGCATTGCGCTCGAGAAACTTTGCGATCGGCGAGGTTTCGCCGAGCGGCTCGATGAACTCGATCTTGGTGTTGGGCAGCGTCGCGAACACGGTGGTGACGCCATGCTCGGGCAGCGCGACGGCCTCGGAAATCTGCGCCCCGAATGCCGCGCCGTAGATCCTGGCGGCCTTGACGGCGTCCTTGGTCGCGATTGCGACATGGTTGAGCCGACCCAGCATGGTTGTCTCCCCGTTAGACTGTCAGGACGTGTACCAGACAGGGGGGCTTTTTGCCCCAATGTTCGTTGATGACGGCCCGGACGGCGCGTCGCACCGATTCAGCCAGCGCGTCCGGATCCCTGCGCCGTGCCTTTGGCAGGCCCTCGACCGTGGACATCACGGCATCGAACACGATGTCGTCGAACGGCTCGCCCGCCCGGTTCTTCTCGGGAATGCCGACCAGATCGACTTCGGGCTCGTCCGCGAGCTCGCCCTGTGCGGTCATGGCGATGGCGACGAAGGCGCAGCCCGAGAACGCCATCCGGCGGCGTTCGACCACGGCACGGGACTTGGAATCTTCAAGGATGGTGCCGTCCTTGTAAAGCCGGCCCGAGGGCACCTCGCCGACCACCCCGGGATCGCCGGGGCCGAGCTTGACCAGATCGCCGTTGCGAATGACCAGGACGCGGGGCACACCGGCAGCGCGCGCAAGTTTTGCGTGATCGTTCAGGTGCAGCGCTTCGCCATGCACAGGGATCAGAAGCTGCGGCTTCACCCAGGAGATCATGTCGCGCAATTCGTCCCGGCGCGGATGGCCCGACACGTGGACCAGATGGTCGCGGTCGGTGAGGACCTCGACGCCCTGCAGCACCAGATTGTTGATGATGGAACCCACGGCCTTCTCGTTGCCGGGGATGGTGCGCGAGGAGAAGATGACGCTGTCGCCGCGGTTGAGCGTGATCTCGGGATGGTCATCGTTGGCGATGCGCGCCAGCGCGGCGCGCGGTTCGCCCTGGCTGCCGGTGCAAAGCGCCAGCACCTTGTCCTGCGGCAGATGGCCGTAAACCTCGGGCGAGCGGAAATTCTGCACGCCGTCGAGATAGCCGGTCTCGCGCGCGACCTGCACCACGCGCTCCATGGCGCGCCCGACGACGACGACCTCGCGGTCGGCGGCCTTCGCGGCATCGGCGACGGCTTTGATGCGTGCGACGTTCGAGGCGAAGGTCGTGACCGCGACGCGGCCCTTGGCGGATTTCACGAGATCGATGATGGTGCGAGCGACTTCAGCTTCCGAGGGCGAGCGGCCGTCGCGCACGGCGTTGGTGGAATCGCCGATCAAGGCGAGCACGCCCTCCTCGCCGAGCTCGCGCAGCCGCTTCTCGTCGGTCGGTCGTCCCAGCGTCGGGGTCGGGTCGATCTTCCAGTCGCCGGTGTGCAACACCACTCCGGCGTCGGTGTGGATCGCAAGCGCATGCGCTTCAGGAATCGAATGCGCGACCGGGATGAACTCGACATTGAACGGGCCGACATCGATGCGGCCGCCCGATGGGACCACGGTGACGGGAATGACGGGCGCGTTGCGCTCGGCGGCGCATTTTGCCTCGAACAGCGCCGCGCTGAACTGGGTCGCATAGATCGGGCATTTCAGCTTCGGCCACAGATCGATGATGGCGCCGAAATGATCCTCATGGGCGTGGGTCAGCACCAACCCCATCAGGTTCTTGCGCTCTTTCTCCAGGAAGCTGATGTCGGGCATGATCAGATCGATGCCGGGCAGATGCTCCTCGTCGCCGAAGGAGACGCCGAGATCGACCGCCAACCAAGAACGCTGGTGGCGGTTTCCGAGGCCGTAGATCGACAAATTCATGCCGATCTCGCCGACACCGCCGAGCGGCGCAAACACCAGTTCGTCGGGCCTTGCCATCACGCAGCTCCCACCGAACGGACCGGGCCGAAGAACACCTCGCCCGCTGCCACCGGCACGCGGCGGCCCTCAGCCGTGCGGACGATCAGACAGCCGGTCTCGTCGATCGTGTCAAAAATGCCTTCCAGCACCATCGTCCCCGTGTGGATCGCGATCGGCTCGCCCAGGCGGGCGGCGCGCTCCAGCCACAGCTTACGGATCTCGGCAAAGCCTCGGCCATTGTCCCAGAGGCCACGAAACTCGACCCAGGCGTCCGACAGGGCCGAAAACAGCTCCTCCGCGCTGATCTGGACGCCGAGGGCTGCGAGCGACACCGCCGGGGTCGGCGTGCCCTCGGGCGCCGCCACGACATTGGTGCCGATGCCTGTCACGATGGCCAGGCGATCGCCGACCGCTTCAGCCTCGAGGCCAATGCCGACCAGCTTCTTGCCGTTGGCGAGGACGTCGTTCGGCCATTTCAGGGTGTAGCGAGGCCGGTGGGGGCCGAGCCGCATTGCGGCTTCGAGGCTGACCTTCTCCAAGGCCGCCTCTTCCGCCAGCCCCGCAGCGAAGCCGATCGTGGCAGCCACCGCAGGCGCGACATCAAGCACTTCGAGGACGCTGGCGGCGAGATTGCCCTTGGGTGCGATCCAGGGCCGCTGGCGACGGCCGCGGCCGGCGGTCTGCTCCGAGGTCACGAACCAGATCGGGCCGCGCTCGCCGGCGCGAGCCGCTTCGAGCGCGTCGGCGTTGGTCGAGCCGGTCCGCTCAAGCGCCACGAGCTTGTAGCCCGCGGCCAATGCGCTAGGACCGAGCGCGAACGCCATCCTAGAACAGCGACTTGGCGGCGGCGGAAGCGACGCTCACCACCGGACCCGCGAACACTGCGAACAGGATGTTGAACAGGCCAGCGACCGCCAGCACCGTCTTGACCTCGACCCTGACGGGATCGACCTGGCCGGCGGGCTCGTCGAAATACATCGTCTTGACGATGGCGAGATAGTAGTAGGCGCCCACGACGCTGGTCAGCACGCCGATCACGGCGAGCGTGAACAGGTTCGCCTTGATGGCGGCGACGAAGACGTACCATTTGGCGAAGAAGCCGGCGAGCGGCGGAACGCCGGCGAGCGAGAACAGCAGCATCGCGAACATGAAGGCGAGCAGCGGATTGGTGCGCGACAGGCCGGCGAAATCGCTGATCTGCTCGACGGCCTGGCCGTTGCGCTTCATGGCGAGGATGACAGCGAACGAGCCGAGCGTCATCGCGACATAGATCACGATGTACATCAGGACGCCCTGCGCGCCCTCGACCGTGCCGGAGGCAAGACCGACCAGCGCGAAGCCCATATGGCCGATCGAGGAATAGGCCATCAGGCGCTTGATGTTGCTCTGGCCGATCGCGGCGAACGAGCCCAGCGCCATCGAGGCGATCGCCACGAAGACCAGGATCTGCTGCCACTGCGAGACGATGCCGGGGAAAGCGGTCAGAGTGACACGGGTGAAGACGGCGAGCGCGGCCACCTTCGGCGCCGAGGCGAAGAAGGCCGTGACCGGCGTCGGCGCGCCCTCGTACACGTCGGGCGTCCACATATGGAACGGCACGGCCGAGACCTTGAAGCAGAGCCCGGCGAGCAGGAAGACGAGGCCGAACACGAGGCCCGTGTTCGAGATCGTCGCCGCCGCGGCGATGCCGGTGAAGCTCACCGTGCCGGTGAAGCCGTAGACCAGCGAGGAACCGTAGAGCAGCATGCCCGAGGACAGCGCGCCCAGCACGAAATACTTCAGGCCGGCTTCCGTCGACTTGGCGTTGTCGCGGTTCGAGGCCGCCACGACGTAAAGCGCGAGCGACATCAATTCGAGGCCGAGATAGAGCGAGATCAGATCACCCGCCGAGATCAGCACCATCATGCCGAGCGTCGAGAGCAGCACCAGGATGGCGTATTCGAAGATGCGACGCGACGGGTCGGCGAGGAACTCGGCCGAGAGGATCAGCGTCACCGCCGAGCCGACCAGGGCCAGGATCTTCATGAAGCGCGCGAAGTCGTCGACGATGAAGCTGCCGCCGAAGGTCACCTGCTTGCCCGCGGGCAGCATGTACTCGAGCACGCCGACCGCGATCAGGAGCACGGTCGCCAGCGTGGTCACCGCGCTGGTGGTGCCCTGCCCGCGATAGGCCCCGAGCATCAGAAGCGCCATGGCGCCGATCGCGAGCACGAGCTCGGGCAGCACCGGTGCCAGTTGATAACCTGCAGTCGTAAAGCTCATGGCGATATCCTGACCTGCCCGATCAATGGAGCAGTGCGGCGGCCTTCACGGCCGTCACAGCGGTGTTGTAGTTGTTGACGAGTTGCTGGACCGAGGCGGCCGACATGTCGAGCACCGGCTTCGGATAGACGCCGAACAGGATCGTCAGCGCGATCATGGGGAACAGGATCACGCACTCCCGCAAGGTCATATCCTTGATGCTCATCAGCGACGGCTTGACCAGCGCGCCGAACACGATCTTGCGGTAGAGCCACAGCGCGTAGGCCGCCGAGAGGATCACGCCGAAGGTGGCGAAGAACGCGGTCGGGATCGAGACCTTGAAGGTACCGAGCAGCGTCATGAACTCGCCGACGAAGCCGGAGGTGCCGGGCAGACCGACATTGGCCATGGTGAAGACCATGAAGGTCATGGCGTAGAGCGGCATCCGGTTGACGAGGCCGCCATAGGCCGCAATCTCGCGGGTGTGCAGGCGGTCGTAGACGATGCCGACGCAAAGGAACAGCGCGCCGGAGACGATGCCGTGCGAGATCATCTGGAACACGCCGCCGGCGACACCCTGCATGGTGCCGGCGAAGATGCCCATGGTGACGAAGCCCATGTGCGCGACCGAGGAGTACGCGATCAGCTTCTTCATGTCCTCCTGCATCAAGGCCACCAGCGAGGTGTAGATGATGGCGATGGCCGAAAGCGTGAAGACGAACGGCGCGAAATCATGCGAGGCCAGCGGGAACATCGGTAACGAGAAGCGCAGGAAGCCGTAGCCGCCCATCTTCAAGAGGATCGCGGCGAGGACCACGGAGCCCGCGGTCGGCGCCTCGACGTGCGCGTCGGGGAGCCAGGTGTGCACCGGCCACATCGGCATCTTCACCGCGAACGAGGCGAAGAAGGCCAGCCAGGCCCAGGTCTGCATCGAGCGCGGCACGGCGGTGTGCATCAGGGTCGGGATGTCGGTGGTGCCGCCGTTCCAGTACAGCGCCATGATGGCGAGCAGCATCAAGACCGAGCCGAGCAGCGTGTAGAGGAAGAACTTGAACGAGGCGTAGACCCGGCGCGGACCGCCCCAGACGCCGATGATCAGGAACATCGGGATCAGGCCGCCCTCGAAGAACAAATAGAACAGCACGAGATCGAGCGCCGAGAAGGTGCCGATCATCAGCGTTTCCAGGATCAGGAACGCCATCATGTATTCGCGGACCCGGTTGGTGATCGCCTTCCAGCTCGCGATGATGCAGAACGGCATCACCGCCGTGGTCAGGATCACCAGCGGCAGCGAAATGCCGTCGACGCCCATGTGGTAGGTGATGCCGGTGGCCAGCCACGCCGTCTTCTCGACGAACTGGAAGTCGGCATTGGCAGGGTCGAAGCGCATGACCAGGATCACGGACACGGCGAAGGTGATGATCGTGGTCCACAGCGCGATCCAGCGCGAGTTGCGCCGGCTAGCCTCGTCATCGCCGCGGCTCAGGTAAACGATCAGCGCGCCGACCAGCGGCAGGAACGTCGTGACCGAAAGGATGGGCCAGGTTGTCATTTACTGGCCTCCAAAGCCGAACATGAACCAGGTGATCAGGCCGGCTGCGCCGATCAGCATGGCGAATGCGTAGTGATAGAGATAGCCGGTCTGGATCTTCACGACGTTGCGGGTGATATCCAGCACGCGGGCCGAGACGCCGTCGGGGCCGAAGCCGTCGATAATGAAGCCGTCGCCCTTCTTCCAGAGCTGGTAACCGATCCACTTCGCCGGACGGACGAAGATGATGTCGTAGAGCTCGTCGAAGTACCACTTGTTGAGCAGGAACTTGTAGAGCATCGGCTGGGTGTTCGCGAGCTCGACCGGAAGGTACGGCTTGCGGATATAGAAGGTGTAGGACACCAGGAAGCCGCCGACCATCATCACGAAGGGCAGCCAGCCGAGCAGATGCGGCATGTGCTCCATATCCTCGAGGATATGCGGATTCATCTTCACGGACTCGCGGAAGAACTCCTCCACGCCGTGCGGCCCGGTGAACAACTCCTTGAACGGGAAGCCGGCCAGGACCGAGCCGACGGCGAGCACGCCGATCGGAATCAGCATCCAGATCGGGCTCTCGTGCGCGGCCTCGTAGTGCGCCTGATCGTGCGGTTCGCCGAAGAAGGTCTTGAACACCAGACGCCAGGAATAGAACGAGGTCAGACCCGCAGCCACGATCGTCAGCAGGTAGGCGTAGGTCGAGAACGGATTATGCGAGGCATAGGCCGCCTCGATGATCGCGTCCTTGGAGAAGTAGCCGGCGAACAGCGGGAAGCCGGTCAGCGCCAGCGTGCCGACGGTCATCACCGCGAAGGTGTACGGGATCTTCTTCCAGAGGCCGCCCATGTTGCGGATGTCCTGCTCGTGGTGCATCGCGTAGATCACCGAGCCGGAGCCCAGGAACAGCAGCGCCTTGAAGAAGGCGTGCGTGAACAGGTGGAACATGCCGACCGAATAGGCCCCTGCTCCCATCGCCACGAACATGTAGCCCAGCTGCGAACAGGTCGAATACGCCACGATGCGCTTGATGTCGTTCTGGACGAGACCGATGGTCGCGGCGAAGAACGCGGTGGTCGCACCGAAGAACATCACGACGGCCTGCGCGTTCGGGGCGAGCTCGAACAGCGGCGACAGGCGCGCCACCATGAACACGCCGGCGGTGACCATGGTCGCGGCGTGGATCAGCGCCGAGACCGGGGTCGGGCCTTCCATCGCGTCCGGCAACCAGGTGTGCAGCAGGAACTGCGCCGACTTGCCCATCGCGCCCATGAACAGCAACAGGCAGGTCAGGGTCAGCGCATCGGCATGCCAGCCGAGGAAGTCGATGGTCTTGCCGGTGAGGCCGGGAGCCGCATGGAAGATGGTCTCGAAATCCGTCGAGCTCGTCAGCATGAAGATCGCGAAAATGCCGAGGGCGAAGCCGAAATCGCCGACGCGGTTGACCACGAAGGCCTTGATCGCGGCGGCATTCGCCGACGGCTTCTGGTACCAGAAGCCGATCAGCAGGTAGCTCGCCAGGCCCACGCCTTCCCAGCCGAAGAACAGCTGCACGAGGTTGTCGGCGGTCACCAGCATCAGCATGGCGAAGGTAAACAGGCTGAGATAGCCGAAGAAGCGCGGCCGGTTCGGGTCCTCGTCCATGTAGCCGATGGAATAGAGGTGCACGAGCGAGGACACGGTCGTCACCACCACCAGCATCACGGCGGTAAGCGTGTCGACGCGCAGCGTCCACCAGACTTCGAGCTCGCCGGAGAAGATCCAGGGCAGGAGCTGGATCCTGAGGTCGTGGCCGTTGAAGCCGACATCCACCAGCGTCATCCAGGACAGCGCGGCCGAGACGAACAGCAGCGCGGTCGTGATCAGCTCGGCGCCGCGCGAGCCCGCCGCCGGCGGCTCGACCGGGCCGTGGCCGTGATCGTCGTGCCCGTCGCCGGGCTCGTGGTGGGTCTCGTGGATGACCGACGCGTCCTGGTTGATCGTGTCGGAGGCATGAGCGTGTGCGCCAGCACCGTGATCATGGCCGTGATCGCCGTGATGCTCGAGCTCGTCGCCCGAGGGGTTGCGGCCATGGGCGCCGACGAGCGCGATCAGGCCGGCCAGAATGGCGCCCAGCAGCGGCAGGAAAACGATTGCCTGAACCATTTGTCTTACTCTTTCCGCATGATCTGGTCGGAAAACCGGTACCCACTTTTCCGGATCATGCGATCAGCCCTTCATCAGATTGACGTCCTCAACCGCGATCGAGCCGCGGTTGCGGAAATAGACCACCAGAATGGCGAGACCGATCGCGGCTTCGGCGGCCGCAACGGTCAGGACCAGCAGCGCGAAGACCTGACCGACGATGTCGCCGAGGAAGGTCGAGAATGCCACTAGGTTGATGTTGACCGAGAGCAGGATGAGCTCGATCGACATCAGGATGACGATGATGTTCTTGCGGTTCAGGAAGATGCCGAGGATGCCGAGCGTGAACAGGATCGCGCCGACCGCCAGATAATGTCCGAGCCCGATCGTCATTTCACCCACTCCGCCGCATCGGCGTCCGAGAGCCCCTGCCCCGGCGCCACCTTGCGCATCGCCATCGCCATCTCGGGCGTACGCGCGTTCTGAACGTTGATGTCCTGCCGCTTCACGCTCGCCTTGTGCCGCAGCGTCAGCACGATGGCGCCGATCATGGCGACCAGGAGCACCATGCCCGAGAGCTGGAAGTAGTGGACGTACTTCGTATAGAGCACGAGGCCGAGCGCCTCGGTGTTGGATACGTTGGTCGGGATGGGCGCCGTGATGGTCTTGCTCACGTTGGGGTTGATGACCCAGGCGGCGACCGTCAGGAGCAGCTCGAACAAGAAGATGCTGCCGATCACGACGCCGACCGGCAGGTACTGGATGAACCCTTCGCGCAGCTCGATGAAGTCGACGTCGAGCATCATGATCACGAACAGGAACAGCACCGCGACCGCGCCGACATAGACGACGATCAGCATCATGCCGAGGAATTCGGCGCCCATCAGCACGAAAAGGCCGGAGGCGTTGACGAAAGCCAGGATCAGGTACAGCACGGAGTGCACGGGATTGCGCGAGACAATCACCATCACGGCCGAGGCGACACAGACGCCGGCGAAGAGATAGAAGAACAGCGCGGGAAGGATCATGCCCTCACCTCACCGGTACGGCGCGTCGAGCTCGATCGCTTTCGCGATCTCGCGTTCCCAGCGATCGCCGTTGGCGAGCAGCTTGGCCTTGTCATAGAACAGTTCCTCGCGGGTCTCGGTCGCGAACTCGAAGTTCGGACCTTCGACGATGGCGTCGACCGGACAGGCCTCCTGGCAGAGGCCGCAATAGATGCACTTCACCATGTCGATGTCGTAGCGCACGGTGCGGCGGGTGCCGTCGTTGCGGCGCGGGCCGGCCTCGATGGTGATAGCCTGCGCCGGGCAGACCGCCTCGCACAGCTTGCAGGCGATGCAGCGCTCTTCGCCGTTCGGATAGCGACGCAGCGCATGCTCGCCGCGGAAGCGCGGCGAGATCGGGCCCTTCTCGAACGGATAGTTCAGCGTCGGTTTCGGCTGGAAGAAATAGCGCATGGCGAGGAAGAACGCCGAGACGAATTCCGACAGCAGAAGCGAGCGTGCAGTGGCGTTGACGTTGATACCCATGGCGGCCCTCACTTCGGCGCGATGCCGGCGAATTGCAGCACGCCGGCCACCACGATCACCATCGCCAGCGACAGCGGCAGGAACACCTTCCAGCCGAGGCGCATCAGTTGGTCGTAGCGGTAGCGCGGCACGATCGCCTTTGCCATCGCGAACAGGAAGAACATGAAGAACAGTTTCACCGAGAACCAGATGATGCCCGGCACCCAGTTGAAGGGCGGCAGATCCACCGGCGGCAGCCAGCCTCCGAGGAACAGGATGGTCGCCATCGCGCACATCGTGACGATCGCGACATACTCGCCGAGCATGAACAACAGATACGGCGTCGAGCCGTATTCGACCATGAAGCCGGCGACCAGCTCGGATTCGGCTTCGACCAGGTCGAAGGGCGGGCGGTTGGTTTCCGCCAGCGCCGAGACGTAGAACACCACGAACATCGGGAATAGCGGCCAGACGTACCAGTTCAGGATCGTCAGCTGCGGCAGCCCGATCAGGCTGGCAAGGCCGCGCGCATGCTGCGCCTCGACCACGGCCGAGAGGTTCAGCGTGCCGGCACAGAGCAGCACGGTAATGATGACGAAGCCGATCGAGACTTCATAGGACACCATCTGCGCCGCCGAGCGCAGCGCGGCCAGGAACGGGTACTTCGAGTTCGACGACCAGCCGGCCATGATGATGCCGTAGATCGACAGCGAGGAGATCGCGAAGATGAAGAGGATGCCGACATTGATGTCGGAGATCACCCAGCCGAGATTGGTCGGGATCACCGCCCAGGCGGCAAGCGCGAGCACGCAGGACACCAGCGGCGCCAGCAGGAACACGCCCTTGTTGGCGCCGGCCGGGATGATCGGCTCCTTCAGCACGAACTTCAGGAGGTCGGCGAAGGACTGGAACAGGCCCCAGGGGCCGACCACGTTCGGGCCGCGACGGATCTGCACCGCCGCCCAGATCTTGCGGTCGGCGAGCAGGATGTAGGCGATCGCGACCAGCAGGACGACGAGCACGAGCACGCTCTCGGCGATCATGATGATCAGCGGCCAAAGGAAACCGGTCCAGAATGCGCTTTCGAAGAATTCCATCAGATCACGCTCACTCCGCTGCGGTCAGCATGTGCCCGGAGGCGAGACGCGAGCATTCCGCCATCACGGCGGACGCACGCGCGATTGGGTTGGTCAAATAGAAGTCCTCGACCAGAGGCTTGAACGGCGCCTTCTCCGGCGAGCCGCCCTTCCCCGCCAGCTTCTTGATCTGGTCGGCCGATCCGGCCTCGATCTGGTCGAGACGGATCAGGTGCGGCACGGCCTTGAAGACCGCCTGGCGCAGCGCGCTGAGCGAGTCGTAGCCGAGCTTCTTGCCGAGCGCTTCCGACAGCGCACGGACGATCGCCCAGTCCTCGCGGGCTTCGCCCGGCGGGAACGCGGCGCGACCGGTCATCTGCACCCGGCCTTCGGTGTTGACGTAGATCGCGGACTTCTCGGTGTAGGCGGCTGCCGGCAGGATCACGTCCGCGCGGTGCGCGCCGCGGTCGCCATGGGTGCCGATATAGACGACGAAGGTGCCATCAGGCGCGTTGATCTCGTCGGCGCCGAGCAGGAACAGGAGGTCCAGCGTGCCGAAGGTCGTCATCTGCGCGGCGTTCAGACCACCGCCTGATGCGGCGAAGCCGATGTCGAGCGCGCCGACGCGGGAGGCGGTCTCGTGCAGCACGCCAAAACCGTTCCAGCCGTCCTTCACCGCGCCGATGTCGAGCGCAAGCTTGGCGGCGGCTGCGAGAATGGCCGCGCCGTCGTGACGCGCGGCCGCGCCCGCGCCGACCAGAATGATCGGATTCTTGGCGTTCTTCAGCACATCCATGAAGGAGTGCTTGCCGGCCGCGAGCTCACTCAGCGTCTCGGTGCCCGCGCCGAGATGATCGTAATCGTAAGTGAGATCGGCCTTGGCACCGATCACACCGACCTTGAAGCCGCCGGTGCGCCAGCGCTTGCGGATGCGGGCATTGAACACAGCCGCCTCTTTCCGCGGATTGGCGCCGATGATGAGCAATGCGTCCGCTTGCTCGACGCCCGCCAGCGTCGGATTGAAGATGTAGGAACCGCGGCCGAGCGCGGGATCGAAGGCGTCGCCGCCCTGCACCGCCAGATTGGCCGAGCCGAATTTTGCCAAGAGATCCTTCAGCGCGAACATTTCCTCGACCCCGGCGACGTCGCCCGCGATCGCGCCGATGCGCTTGCCGTCGGTGCGCGCCGCCTTGGCCGCGATCGTCGCAAAGGCTTCGGGCCAGCTCGCCGCGCGCAGCTTGCCGGCTTCGCGGATGTAGGGCCGGTCGAGCCGCTGGGTGCGCAGGCCGTCGACGACGTGGCGGGTCTTGTCGGAGATCCACTCCTCGTTCACGGCCTCGTTGATGCGCGGCAGGATGCGCATCACCTCGCGCCCGCGGGTGTCGACGCGGATCGCCGATCCGACGCCGTCCATGACGTCGATCGACTGGGTCTTGCCGAGCTCCCAGGGACGGGCCGCGAACGCATAGGGCTTCGAGGTCAGCGCACCGACCGGGCAGATGTCGACGAGATTGCCCTGCAGTTCCGACGTCAACGCGTGCTCGAGATAAGTCGTGATCTCCATGTCCTCGCCGCGCCCCGTCGCGCCCATTTCAGGCGCGCCGGCGACTTCCGCCGAGAAGCGGACGCAGCGCGTGCACTGGATGCAGCGGTTCATCGAGGTCTTGACCAGAGCGCCGAGATATTTGTCCTCGACCGCGCGCTTGTTCTCGGCAAAGCGGCTGGTGTCGACACCATAGCCCATCGCCTGGTCTTGCAGGTCGCACTCGCCGCCCTGGTCGCAGATCGGGCAGTCCAGCGGATGGTTGATGAGAAGGAATTCCATCACGCCTTCGCGTGCCTTCTTCACCATCGGCGAACGCGTGGAGATCTCCGGCGGCTCGCCCTTGGGGCCCGGACGACAGTCGCGCACGCCCCAAGCGCAAGATGCGACCGGCTTCGGGCCGCCCTTCACCTCGACGAGGCACATCCGGCAATTGCCGGCGATCGACAGGCGCTCGTGATAGCAGAAGCGCGGAATCTCGGCACCTGCCGCCTCGCACGCCTGAAGCAGCGTGTATTCGGCGGGGACATCGATCTCTTTGCCGTCGATGATGAGCTTGGTCATGTCTCTTACTCCGCCGCGACCATGTTCACGGGGTCGCGGACACCGATATCGTCGACATCGGCCTTGTGCGAATATTCGTCGATACGCGCTTCGATCTCGTGACGGAAATGCGTGATCAGGCCCTGGATCGGCCAGGCAGCGGCATCGCCGAGCGCGCAGATGGTGTGGCCCTCGATCTGCTTGGTGACTTCGAGCAGCATGTCGATCTCGCGCTTGTGGGCGCGGCCTTCGGCCATGCGGGTCAGCACGCGCCACATCCACCCCGTGCCCTCGCGGCACGGCGTGCACTGGCCGCAGCTCTCGTGCTTGTAGAAATAGGAGATGCGGGCAATCGCACGGATCAGGTCGGTCGACTTGTCCATCACGATCACGGCCGCGGTGCCGAGGCCCGAGCGCAGCTTGCTCAGGCTGTCGAAATCCATCGGCGTGTCGATGATCTGCTCGGCCGGCACCATGCGCACCGACGAGCCGCCGGGGATCACGGCCTTGAGGTTGTCCCAGCCGCCGCGGATGCCGCCGCAATGCTTCTCGATCAGCTCACGGAACGGAATGCCCATGGCCTCTTCGACGTTGCAAGGCCGCTCGACGTGGCCGGAGATGCAGAAGAGTTTCGTGCCGACATTGTTCGGACGGCCGATGCCGGCGAACCAGGCCGCGCCGCGGCGCAGGATGTCGGGTGCAACCGCGATCGACTCGACGTTGTTCACGGTGGTCGGACAGCCGAACAGGCCGACATTGGCCGGGAACGGCGGCTTCAGCCGCGGCTGGCCCTTCTTGCCCTCGAGGCTTTCGAGCAACGCGGTCTCTTCGCCGCAGATGTAGGCGCCGGCGCCGTGCGCGACGTAGATGTCGAATGGCCAGCCGTTGACGTTGTCCTTGCCGACCAGCTTGGCGTCATAGGCTTGGTCGATCGCGGCCTGGAGGCGCTCACGCTCACGGATGAACTCGCCGCGAACGTAGATGTAACAGGTGTGCGCGTTCATCGCGAAGCTGGCGATCAGGCAACCCTCGACCAGGAGATGCGGATCGTGCCGCATGATCTCGCGGTCCTTGCAGGTGCCGGGCTCCGACTCGTCGGCGTTGACGACGAGATAGCTGGGACGACCGTCGGTCGACTCCTTCGGCATGAAGGACCATTTCAGGCCGGTCGGGAAACCGGCGCCGCCGCGGCCGCGCAGGCCCGATGCCTTCATCTCGTTGATGATCCAGTCGCGGCCCTTGTCGATGATGTTCTTCGTGCCGTCCCAGGCGCCGCGGCGCCGCGCACCCTCGAGCCCCCAATCATGGAGGCCGTAGAGGTTCTTGAAGATGCGGTCCTTGTCCTCGAGCATATCAGTGCTTTCCGATCAACGATTGGCCTGCTTGTACGCAAGCCCGGCGGCGCAGACGGCGAAGGTCAGCGCCCAGAGCAGACTGGATTCCTGCGACGCGTTCATCGCGAAACGCTGCAGCAGGAACATGAAGGCGGCCGCGAGCGCGGCATGCATGGCGACGAAGCCCCATTTCTTCACGGCCTCGCTCCCCTGCTTCGCCTGAGACGGAAGACCCATCAGGAGGTCTCCTTCAGCGTGGTCGGCCCGCCCGCCGGCGCGGAGAACTGGCGGCCGTTCTGCGGGCCGGGCTTCGGCGGATTGCCGGAGGCAAAGCCGTCGAGCACCTTGCCGAAGCTTTCCGTGATCAGGTCCTCATAAGTATCCTTGCCGATCAGCACCATCGGCGCGTTCACGCAGGCGCCCAGGCACTCCACCTCTTCCCAGCTGAAATTGCCGTCCTTGGAGAGGTGGAAGGGATCGTGATGGATGCGGCTCTCGCAGACGTGGATGAGATCCTCGGCGCCACGCAGGCGGCACGGCGTGGTGCCGCAGACCTGGACGTGGGCCTTCTTGCCGACCGGTGCGAGCTGGAACATCGTGTAGAAGGTCGCGACTTCCAGCACGCGGATATAGGGCATGTCGAGCATGTCGGCGATGACCCGGATCGCGGCTTCCGACACCCAGCCTTCGTTCTGCTCCTGCGCGCGCCAGAGGATGGCAATGACGGCCGAGGCCTGGCGTCCGGCCGGATATTTCGCGATCTGCTGCTTGGCGAACGCGAGGTTCTCCTCCGTGAACGCGAAGCTCGCGGGCTGGACTTCCTTCGGTGCTAATCGGCGAACGGACATCTGTTATCTCTCACTGCATACGGCGCGCGTTTTTCGCATTCAGGGCATCGATCCTGTCCTGCCAGAACGCGCTTGCGGTGCCGAAAACGTTGTAGCCGACGTGGGTGGAGACCTTGATGCGATCGAGGATCGACAGCTCGGTCACGGTCTCCATCCGGTTGCTGCGCGGATCGAACACGATCAGCTTCAGCGGGGTCTGTTCGAGGATGTAGCGCGACACAGCATGCGAGCGGTCGCTGCCGTGCTCCTCGCACATGATGACGCTGTCGGCCTGGAGCAACCGGGTGCCGCCCTTGATCGCCTCGATCTCGACGCCCTCGACGTCGAGCTTGATCAGGTACTTGCCTGATGCTGCGATCCTGCCATCCTCGATGAGATCGTCGAGCGCGAGGACGGGCACGTCCTCACCGCCATCAGACGGAGCGCCGGCAATGCTGAAGGCCTCGTGCTTGGTGCCCGACAGGCGCGCGGTGCCGCGGGCCGCACCAATGGCGCACTTCATGGTCTCGAAGCGGTTGCCGTTGATCTCGGCATTGTTGGCGAGCTTGGGATAGTTCTGGCCCGACGGCTCGATCGCGATCGCCTTGTGCGAGCCGAACGGCTTGCTCGAGACCAGCACCGACCAGTAACCGTAATTGGCGCCGCAATCGAGCAGCGTGTAGTCGACGTCGATGGAGTCCGCGAACAGCAGCTCCAGTTCGTCCTCGTAATTGTAGGCGCGGTTGAGCAGCTTGCTCCAATAGCCGTCGCCGTAGGGGAATTCGAACACGGCGTCGGGATTGAGCCTGATCGCGATGTTGCGCTCCGGCAGCGTCTTCCGCAGCAGATTGGCGCAGGCGATGTAGCCCATATGCGAGAAGTGCGAGGAGATCTTCGATCCCGTCACCAGCGCCAAGGCAGCCGTCCGCTCCCACAGGTTGGCCCCTTCAAGCGCCCCCGAGGCACGGTCAAACTGGATCGGCGCCTGCGCCATCACCGATCGACCTCTCCGAACACGATGTCGAGCGAGCCGAGAATGGCCGAAACGTCGGCGAGCAGATGGCCGCGGCAGATGTGGTCCATCGCTTGGAGATGCGCAAAGCCCGGCGCGCGGATCTTGCACTTGTAGGGCTTGTTGGTGCCGTCGGCGATCAGATAGACGCCGAACTCGCCCTTGGGCGCCTCGACCGCGGCGTAGACCTCGCCTTCCGGCACGTGAACGCCTTCGGTGTAGAGCTTGAAGTGGTGGATCAGCGCTTCCATCGAGCGCTTCATCTCGCCACGGCGCGGCGGCGCAACCTTGTTGTCGGCGACGACGACGGGCCCCTTGCCATCCGGTGCATTCAGCTTCTGGATGCACTGCTTCATGATGCGCACCGACTGGCGCATCTCTTCCATGCGGATCAGGTAGCGATCGTAGCAATCGCCGTTCTTGCCGATCGGAATGTCGAAATCCATCTCGGCATAGCATTCATAGGGCTGCGACTTGCGCAGGTCCCAGGCCGCGCCCGAGCCGCGCACCATCACGCCCGAGAAGCCCCACTCCCAGGCTTCCTTGAGCGGCACCACGCCGATGTCGACGTTGCGCTGCTTGAAGATGCGGTTGGCGGTCAGCAGGCGATCGAGGTCGTCCACGACCTTCAGGAACGGATCGCACCAGGCCTCGATATCGTCGATCAGCTTCTGCGGCAGGTCCTGATGCACGCCGCCGACACGGAAGAAGGCCGCGTGCATACGGCTGCCCGAGGCGCGCTCGTAGAACACCATCAGCTTCTCGCGCTCTTCGAAGCCCCACAGCGGCGGAGTCAGGGCGCCGACGTCCATCGCCTGCGTCGTGACGTTGAGAAGGTGCGAGAGAATGCGGCCGATCTCGCAATAGAGCACGCGGATCAACTGGCCGCGGCGCGGCACCTCGATGCCGAGCAGCTTTTCGGCAGCGAGGCAGAAGGCGTGCTCCTGGTTCATCGGCGCGACATAGTCGAGCCGGTCGAAATACGGGATCGCCTGCAGATAGGTCTTCTGCTCGATCAGCTTCTCGGTGCCGCGGTGAAGCAGGCCGATATGGGGATCGACGCGGGCGACGACTTCGCCGTCCAATTCGAGCACAAGACGCAACACACCGTGGGCCGCAGGATGCTGCGGTCCAAAATTGATGGTGAAGTTGCGGAGATTTTCAGGTTGCTCGTTCATGATCAGGCCTTCGGTCCCGCTTTTTCGTCGCCCGGAAGGACCGGATAGTCGGCGCCTTCCCACGGAGACAAAAAGTCAAACTTGCGGAATTCCTGGTTGAGCCTGACGGGCTCGTACACCACGCGCTTCTCCTGGTCGTCGTAGCGGACCTCAAGGAAGCCGGTGAGCGGGAAGTCCTTGCGCAGCGGATGCCCCTCGAAACCGTAATCGGTGAGGATGCGGCGCATGTCAGGGTGGCCGACGAAGAATACGCCGTAGAGATCGTAGGCCTCGCGCTCGAACCAGTCCGCCCCCGGGAACACCTCGATCAGCGACGGCACCTGCGTCGTCTCGTCGGCCTGGGCCTTCAGACGGATGCGGGTGTTCAGGGTCGGTGACAGGAAGTGATAGATCACATCGAAGCGCTTTTCGCGCGACGGATAGTCGGCCGCCGTGATGTCGGTGAAGTTGACGAAACGGCAGTTCGGATCGTCGCGGAGGTACTTGACCACCCCGACGATCTTACTGGCCTCGACATCAACCGTGAGCTGGTTGAACGCCACCTGATAGCCGATGGCGGCGCCCGGAAGCGCGCTCACGATCGTCTGCCCCAGGGCGTCGAGCTTGGCGTCGTCCATGACGTAAAACCTTAGCGTTCGATGGTGCCGGTGCGGCGGATCTTCTTCTGCAGCAGCAGCACGCCGTAGAGCAGCGCTTCCGCCGTGGGCGGGCAGCCCGGCACGTAGATGTCAATCGGCACGATGCGGTCGCAGCCGCGCACGACCGAGTAGGAATAGTGATAGTAGCCGCCGCCATTGGCGCAGGAGCCCATGGAGATGACGTAGCGCGGCTCGGGCATCTGGTCGTAGACCTTGCGCAGCGCCGGCGCCATCTTGTTGGTCAGCGTGCCCGCGACGATCATCACGTCGGACTGACGCGGCGACGCACGCGGGGCGAAGCCGAAGCGTTCGACGTCGTAGCGCGGCATCGACACCTGCATCATCTCGACGGCGCAGCAGGCGAGACCGAACGTCATCCACATCAAGGAGCCGGTACGGGCCCAGGTGATGAGATCGTCGGTCGCGGCGACGAAGAAGCCCTTGTCGGACAGCTCGTGATTGACTTCGAGGAAGAACGGATCATTGGCCCCGACCGGCTTGCCGGTCGACGGATCCAGAATGCCCTTGGGGGCCGGCGCGATCGCCGGACCCGTGGACGATACAGGGTTCAATCCCATTCGAGTGCCCCTTTCTTCCATTCATAGGCGAAGCCCACCGTCAGTACGGCGAGGAACACCAGCATGGACCAGAAGCCGGTCGCGCCAAGCTTGCCGAACGCCACCGCCCAGGGAAACAGGAACGCCACCTCGAGATCGAAGATGATGAAGAGGATGGCGACGAGATAGAAGCGGACGTCGAACTTCATGCGGGCGTCGTCGAAGGCGTTGAAACCGCACTCATACGCCGACAGCTTTTCCGGATCCGGCTGCTGGAACGCCACAATGAAGGGCGCGATCAGCAGCACGAGGCCGATGATAGCAGCTACCCCTATGAATACGACGAGTGGAAGATAGTTCTGTAGAATGCCGCTCATTGACGAGCCCTTTTTCCCGCAGCCTCGGGCCGGCCACGGATTCGTCCGATTTGGAATTATTCTGAGCCTTAGCGCAGTGCACCAATGGGCGCAAGACACGCTCTTTTCAGGCCCTTTGCTGCTTCCAGACCGGTGGAAATCCCGGAATCACCCCGCGGCTGGTATGGAGCAGATCGCCTGACCCGACAAGGGCGGGAACGGTTTTGCAGGGCAACAGCTCCGAGATTGCGGCGCAGCCGCCGCGGGCGCTATTTGCCAGGGATCGTCGGCGAAATTGGTCGGGTTATTGGCTGAAGCGCCGCAGCCAAACCCAGCCGACGACCGCAACCGGCGCCCCGACTGTCACCCAGGCGACATACTGGCCGGCCGTTCCCCAGAGCAGGGCAGCCAGGAGGCCAAGGATGGTCGCGGCTGCGAGCAGGACAGGTGCAGCAAAGACACGTATCCACAGGCGCGCGAGGTCAGAGGAGCCATGCATCACGACGGGACCGGGGCTCGTCTGGCGAATGCGTCGCTGCGGCCGGGCCCCGCTTCCGCCGCCGCGCCAGCCAGAGATAGAGGCCGCTGCCGATCACGACGATGGTGAGCCCGTCCAGCGCGGCCCAGATCACCTTGAGCGGCATCCCGCCATAATCGCCGAAATGCAACGGCTGTGAGATCAACAGCGCCTGAAGATAGAGCGGCAGCGCCCTCGTATCGGCCACCTTCCCGGTTTCGCCGTCGAGCAGCACGGGCTTGAGCAGCCGCGCAGTCAAAGCCGTGTCGCCGCGCATGAAGGCTGCAAAATGGTGCGAGGACGTGAACGGTGTCCCGGGGAACGCGATGAAGGCCACCTCCATGCCCGGCGCGGCCAGCTTGGCGCGCGCCACCACCTCGTCGAGCGATGCTAGATGGACGGGCGGCGGCTTGCCGACATAGGGCGCGACCATGCTGGCGAGTTCGGTTGCCTTCCACTGATTCAGCATCAGCTCGGCCCAGGTGTTGACGACGCCCGTCAAGCCCACCACCAGCGCCCAGGCGAGCGTCACGACGCCGATCAGATTGTGCCAGTCGAGCCAGCGGACGCGCCACGAGGCGCTGCCACGGATGGTGGCAAAGTGCAGGCGGCGGGTGAACGGCCAGTACAGCACCACACCGGAGACGATGGCTGTTGCAAACAGCAGTCCCATCGCGCCGAGGAACAACTTGCCGGCCTGGCCTGCAAACATGTCGGTGTGCAGCTTGAGCACGATCAGCATCGGCCCGACGCCGACCGGCCCGAGCAGCTTGGCCGAGACGGCATCGAAGGCGCGCACGGTCGCGTTGTCGGGCGCGCCATCAGGCACGCTGTTGGTATAGGCCATCACGACCCCGGGCTCGTCCTTGTCCCAGGACACATATTGCAGGACGCGGCCGGGATCGGCGGCGAGCGCGGCGGCGGCGACGACTTGGGGCGTCGCACGCGCCGCGCCCGCATGAGCTTCGGGCTGGGGGGTGTAGCCCAGGAGCTCATCGATCTCGTGATGGAAGATCAGCGGCAGCCCGGTCAGGCAGAGCAACAGCAGGAACAGTGTCGAGATCAGGCTGGTCCAGGTATGGACCACGGACCAGCGCCTGACGGTGCGCGCTCTCACAAAAGCCTCCCCTGCCTCACCATTTATAGGAGACGCTGGCGGTGATGCGGCGACGGTCGCCGTAGAAGCAGGACGAGGCCGTAGCGCAGCTCGCGACGTAGATCTTGTCGGTCAGGTTGATCACGTTGAGCGCGGTGCGCCAGTTCTGCCACTCATAATGCAGCGCGAGGTCGCCGAGCACGACCGCGGGAACCTCGAGGGTGTTGGCAGTGTCGGCCCAGGACGAGCCGACATAACGCACGCCGCCGCCGAACCCGAATCCCTCCAGCGGCCCGTCCTTGAAGGTGTAGTCCGCCCAGCCCGAGATCAGCATCTCCGGCGTGTTGGTCGGCGTCTTGCCGATCAGGGACGGGTCGAGGTCCCTGCTCGTGAAGAGGTGGTAGGCAGTAAAGCTGCCGATCAGCTTCAGCTCCCTGCTGGCGTTGGCCACCGCTTCGAGCTCGATGCCGCGCGAGGTCACCTCGCCGGTCTGGTTTTGCAGCAGAACATTCGACGGATCGGTGGTCGCCACGTTCTGACGCTTCAGGTCGAACACCGAGGCCGTGAAGTAGCCGTCAAATCCCTTCGGCGCGACTTTCACGCCGATCTCGGCCTGCCGGCCGGTCTCCGGCAGGAACAGCTGGTTCTGCGCATTGAGCCCGATGATCGGATTGTAGCTCGTTGCGTAGGAGACGTAGGGCGCAATTCCGTTGTCGAAATTGTAGATCAGCCCGGCGCGTCCGCTGAATTTGCTGTCGTCGCGTTGGGCCACGGTTGCGCCGGTATCGCGCGCAGCCTGCGTCGTCTCGACCCAGTCATTGCGGCCGCTCAGCACCAGCGTGAAGTTGCCGAGCTTCATCTGGTCCTGGAGATAGGTGCCGGCCTGTTTCTGCGTGATCTGGAAGTTGCGGAACGGTGCGCCCGTGAGCGGGACGTCGAGGCCATAGGCTGGGTTGAAGACGTTGATGGAGGGAACGGTGCCGAAGTTGAACGCCTGGTAATCGTCGATCTGATATCCCTTCAGGTCGACTCCAAACAGCATGGTGTGTTTCACCGGACCGGTGTCGAAGCGGTACTCCAACTGGTTGTCGAGATTGGCCTGGTTGGCAGTGTTCTTCGCGTACCAATTGTAGCGCGCCATGGTGGCAGTGTTGATATTGTCCCACCCATTGCCGACGAAGCCGCGATAGGTCAGGTCGATATGCGCGAAGCGCGCATTCTGCCGGAACGTCAGATCGTCGGTGAGATTGCGCTCGAACTGATAGCCGAGCATCTCCTGCTCGCGCGTGAACTTGTCGACATTGGGGTCGCCGGCGAAGAAGCTGGTCGGGATCTTGCCGAACGGCGCGTTAGTCACCGTGCCCTGGTACGGCAGGAAGTTGATGCCGCGGGTGTCCTGCTTCGATGCCGAGGCCAGCACCGTGAAGGTCGTGTCGGCGTCCGGTTTCCAGGTGAAGGACGGCGCGATGAAGTAATTGTTGTCCGGCGTGAAGTTGACCTGCGTGCCGCCGTTCTGGACCTGGCCGACGAGGCGGTAGAACAGCTTGCCGTCCTGGGGCTGCGTCGCGACCGGTCCACCGACATCGAAGCCGACATAGGCGTTGCCGAAATTGTTGACCCCGGTTTCGACGTAACGGATCGGTTCGGCCGGCGGCATCTTGCTGATGACATTGACGATGCCGCTTGGGCTCGATCCGCCATAGAGCACGGCCGATGGACCGCGCAACACCTCCACGCGCTCCATGTTGGAAGGCTGCAGCTTCCAGCTCGCATAGGACGTGTAGAACAGCTGCATGCCGTCGAGGAACAGGCCGACGTCGTCGGACTTGAAACCGCGGATCAGCCACCAATCGTTGCGGGTATCGGCGCCAAAGGTGCCGGCACGCACGCCTGCGGTATAGCGCAGCGCTTCATCGAGCTTGTTCGGCTTCTGGTCGCTGATCTGATCCGCTGAAATCACCGAGACGGCCTGCGGCGTCTCCATGATCGGCGTGTTGGTCTTGGTTCCGGACGAGCTGCGTCTGGCCACGTAGCCCTGCACCGGGCCACGCGGATTCTCGACGACGTCGACATTGCGCTGAGGCTGCGGCTTGCGGCTGTTGGCGGTCGCGACCGGTCCCTGCGCACGCCGCGGCGCGGGTGCGGCGGTGCGGCGGCGCTGCTCCGGCGCGGCGATCGTCACCGGCGGCAGGCTCTGCGCACCACCCTGCCCCGACGATTGTGCGAGCGATGCCTGCGGCATCAAGATCCAAGCGGATGCGGTCGCCAACACGGTCGACCGCAGCATTCCAAGACTGTTCAACACGCCACCCCGATGTGCATTTGATACGTCACGCCGCCTGTCCCAGGACGGCATGCGATGGGGTGACGCTTAGGGGAGCGCGCGCGGGATCCCTAATTGAAAGCCTCTTAGAAGGACTCCAATATTTCTGAAGATGTCCGGTCGCTCAGCCACTCACCGCGACCTGCTTCGGCCAGAGAGTCGGACGAGCAGCTTTGTGCCGTCGTTGGCCGTGACAAAGGGCGATCGCGCGGTCGACTGAGCTGCTGGCGGGTTGGCCGCTGACGCCGCCGCCACGGCGCTCCCAAGCAACGTGGCTTCGAGGACATTTCGACGGTTCATCGTGCTTCCCTTACGGAATGGTTAGCGGCCGATGGGAGAGATCATGCCGAAGGGATTGGGCCTGTGCGATTACGCGACAGGTAAGACGGCTCAGGGCGAAGGGGGTGAAATCGCCAGATGAAACCATTTTGCGGAACCCGCGAAACGATCCGGAAACAGATGCCCCTTAAGACATGAGCCTACAGACGGCGCCCAAGCCCGTCGGGAGGCTTCGATGAACCACTCAATTCACTCTGCAGATCGGGGGACCCACCTGAAGATCGTGGTGGTGGCACTGGTGGCCGGCATCGCAGTGGCCGCCTTCGGGATCGCAGCCCGCACCAACGCCGAGTTCAGCCAGACCGCGCAGTCGACCCACGTCATCAAGGCCGGCAAGCCGATGGCGATCACGAGCTCGGGCGCCTCGGAGATTCGCTGAACCGAGCCCGCTTTCGGCTGACCGACGGCCGCCTCCGGGCGGCCTTTTTTGTTTTCCAGCGCAATGCTTAGCCGCGGCGCCCGAGCGAAGCGCAACGTCCTTGACTTCACCATGTCCCCCCTTTAAGTCCCCCCTCGTTCCGCGCGGACACATACGCGTCACGCGGGAGTAGCTCAGTTGGTTAGAGCGCCGGCCTGTCACGCCGGAGGTCGCGGGTTCGAGCCCCGTCTCTCGCGCCATTTTTGGCAATCCCTCCATAGCCTTAGCTCCAAAACTTCGACGTCGTGGGCGACTGCGCCGGTGATTTCCCGCGCCTGATGGGAACTCGTGGCATAGTCAGCCCGCGCCCGAATCGTCTACGTCTGCAAACGACTTGGCAGGAACCCCATGCTTTTGCTTGGGTTTCCCCTGCATCGAGGAGGCCGGACATGGCGAAGAAGGATTGGGCGAAGAAGGATTCGGCAAAGAAGGCCGCTGCTCCGACCACGATCACGCTCAAGCACTTGGCCGCCGACATCGCGGAAAGTCAGGACCTGTCGAAAAAGCACGCCGAAGCCGTTCTGACCGACATGGTCGACCTGATCGCCAAGCACCTCAAGAAGGGCGACCGCGTCCGCATCGTCGGGCTCGGTATCCTCCAGGTCCGCAAGCGCGCCGCCCGCACCGGTCGCAATCCTGCGACGGGCGAAGCCATCCACATCAAGGCGAGCAAGAAGGTCGCCTTCCGTCCCGTCAAGGAACTGAAAGAGGCGATCTGAGCGCTTACGCTTCGTTAAGCCTGATCCGCGCCCGTTCACGCCGCAACGCGGCCCGCTTTTCTGATATACTGCCTGCTCCCCCCAAAAGACTTGGCGGTTTGACCAGAAATGTCCCTGACCTTCGCGCATACCGTGACCGAGCGCTTCCTGCGCTACGTCACCATCGACACCCAGTCCGATCCGAATTCCCCGGCTTCGCCATCAACCGAAAAGCAGAAGGATCTCGGCCGCGTGCTGGTCACCGAGCTGAAGGCCATGGGCGTCGCGGATGCCCACCTCGATGATTACGGCTACGTCTACGCGACGATCCCGGCCAACTCGACGAAGAAAGTGCCGGTGATCTGCTTCTGCTCGCACATGGACACCTCGCCCGATGTCACCGGCAAGGACGTGAAGCCGCAGGTCGTCAAGAACTATCGCGGCGGCGACATCACCCTGCCGGCCGATCCGAGCCAGGTGATCCGCTTCGCTGAGCATCCCGCGCTGAAGAACCAGATCGGCAACGACATCATCACCACCGACGGCACCACGCTGTTGGGTGCCGACAACAAGGCCGGCGTCGCCGAGATCATGGATGCCGCGCATTTCTTCATCAACAACCCCGATGTGAAGCACGGCACCATCAAGATCCTGTTCACGCCGGACGAGGAGATCGGCCGCGGCGTCGACAATGTCGATATCAAGAAGCTGGGTGCCGATTTCGGCTACACCATGGACGGCGAGAGCGCGGGCTCGGTCGAGGACGAGACGTTCTCGGCCGACGGCGCCACCATCACCATATCAGGCGTCAGCGCCCATCCCGGCTACGCCAAGGGCAAGATGGAGCACGCGATCAAGATCGCAGCCGCCATCGTCGAGCGCCTCCCGAAGGAAGGCTGCTCGCCGGAGACGACCTCAGGCAAGCAGGGCTTCCTGCATCCCGTCGGCATCGAGGGCGCGCTGGAACAGGCGACCCTCTCCTTCATCGTGCGCGACTTCACCGAGGAAGGGCTGAAGGAGAAGGAGGTCCTGCTCGAGACCATCGTCAAGGACGTGATGAAGGAGTACCCGCGCTCGACCTACAAGTTCGAGGTGCGGGAGCAGTATCGCAACATGAAGCAGGTGATCGACCGTCACCCGCACATCCTCGAATACGCGATCGAGGCGATCCGCCGCGCGGGGCTGCGCCCGATGCGCACCGCGATCCGCGGCGGCACCGACGGCTCGCGGCTCTCCTTCATGGGCCTGCCCTGCCCCAACATCTTCGCCGGCGAGCATGCCTTCCACTCGCGGCTCGAATGGGTCAGCCGGCAGGACATGGAGAAGGCCGTCCAGACCATCGTGCATCTCGCGATGATCTGGGAAGAGAAGGCGTAAGCCGGCCTTCTCTTACGGCACCGGCATCGCGCGTCGGCCGCGGTGGAAGCGGTTGGAGCTCGCCATCCAGTTCGGCAGCGGCTCGCCATCGCGGTGCCGGCCCCCGGCGACGGCCGCGGCCCACGCCACGGCGGCACCGATCAGGGCTGCCGCGGCAACCGAGAACGCGACGATCACCGAATTGCGTCGGGCGCGGTTGATCGCCGTGTGAGCGTCGGCGATCGACGCATCGACGCGCCGCTCGGCATCGGGCGCACTCAATCCCGTCAATGCGGCGACCTGCTGCACCAGATAGTTGCGATCGTCGACGCTGACGCCGTTGTGGCTCGAAGACGTCATCAGGATGCGCCCGGCTTCGGCACGAGCTTCCCGCATGTCGGTGTTGGGCGGTCGCCGCGGCGCGCGGAACAGCTTGTCGAGCTCGTAGCTCAGCAGCGGCTCGGCGGCTGTCGTGTTCCCGGCGCCGCTGCGCATCGGCGAGCGTTCGACCGCGGCAGCACCGATGATCGCCAGCAGCGCGGCACCGATCAGCACGGCCAACGCCCAGGACGTCAGTCCGCGCAGCCCGTCACGCCGCTCGCCATCATCTTCGATCGTTGCCAGCGCAGGCGCCGGCCGCACGGTCCGGCCGGCAATGTAGCCGCCGAAGCCGAAGCTGATGATCGCCTGGATGATCAGATAGAGCCCCGACAGCAGCGCCAGCGCGGTCGACGCATCGCGCCAGGTCGGTGATGCCGAACTGACGCCAAGGCCGATGGCCACGCCGAAGCTGACCAGGATGAACGACATTGCGCCGGCGGCGAAAGCGCCGGCGATGACGGAGCTCCACTGGATGCTCCGTCGCTCTTCGGCGGCGACAAGGCCGCCTTCCATCAAATTGTCCTGCACGAGCGTTTCAATGACCATTGCTTGTCTCGCTAGCGCAGGCCGAAGAACGACAAGATTGCCATGATCACGACGATCAAGCCGATCAGATAGATCAGTCCGTCCATAGTCCCATCCTCCTCAAAATGCTCCGGGGCGCTAATGAGGGGGACCAACAAACGTTCCAAAATTTGCAGTCCAGTGCGGAACGAACCCAGGTGCTGCGGATTCTCTGTTCAAGTCCCGAGGATGAAGATTGTGAGCACAAAAGGCCTCAGCCGGTCAGCCCCGGGCTGGGGCCTTTTCGTATGTGGCGCGTGCGACACCGAGTTCCCGGGACGTAACAATATTGCGGGTCGACACTGTTCCAGCTGCCATGCTAGGCGAAGCGGATCCGCAATCCGAGCGCCACAGTGACCACGATCCGCCCCGGCAGCTTTCACCTCTTGCGCAACTGGCGCGGGATAGTGGCTGTGCTGGTCGCGACGATGTATCTACTGTCCGGCGTACTCCATGGCGCGCACGACATCGATGTCACCAGCCCCTCGGGCGGCTCGGAGATCGCCTCGATCCTCGACAACGGTCCTGGCGGCCACGGCGATCACTCGGCGCTTGGCGGCCATCACTGTTACGGCTGTTTCTCGATCGCCGTCTTGCAGTCGGCGCAATCCGAAATCGCCAGCGACATCGTTGCCGCGCCGGCCCCGCAGCGCGCGCCCGCGCTGATCGGCGTTGCGCCCGACACCGACTCCCCACCTCCCAAATCCCGCACCTGAACTGATCAGCCGGGCGCCGCGCGCGCCCATGATGCTCCTGTTCACGGGTCACCTTCATGCCTTTCAGATGGACTGCCGCGCGGCTTGCGTGCGCGACGGCGATTTTCGTCAGCCCCTGGCTGACGCAGCACGCCCACGCCCAGAGCCTGACGATGCGCGCGGCGCTCGCGCGCGCGCTGGCGGCGAGCCCGCGGCTGACGGCGGCCGAGCGCGATGTCGGCATCGCGACGGGCCAGCGTATCCAGGCGGGCGCACTGCTCAATCCGGAACTGTCCTATGAGCAGGACAATTCGTTCGGCTCCGGCGCCTATCGCGGGACGCGATCGGCGGAGACCACGCTCCAGATCAGCCAGGCGTTCGAGCTGTTCGGCAAGCGCGAGGCGCGAATTGCGGCAGGAACTGCCGGCATCGAGGTCGCTGCGATCCAGCGCAAGGCGATCAGGCTGGAGGTGCTGTCGGAGACCGCAATCGCCTTCCTCGGCGTGCTCGGCGCGCAGCGGCGCATCCAGATCCTCAACGAGCAGATCGCGGCGATCGACAAGCTGACGCCGCTCTTGCGCCGCCGTGTCGAGGCCGGGGCCTCCTCGCCGGCCGAAACCGGCCGCGCCGAGGTCGCCTCCGCCCTGGTGAAAGCCGACCGCGAGCGCTTCAAGGCGACGCTGGCCAGCGCGCGGCGCGAGCTTGCGGTGCTGATGGGCGATCCCGCCGCGAAATTCGGCGAGGTCTCCGGCCGGCTCGACACCACGGGACGGCCGCCGACATTCCAGTCGGTCGTGGCCGCCATCGATGCCAATCCGCAGCTGGTGCGCTGGACCGCCGTGTACGCCCAGCGCAATGCCGAGCTTCTGATGGCGCGGCTCAAGCCCTATCCCGACATCAGGATCGCCGCCGGCTGGCGCCATTTCAACGAGACCAATGACGACGCGGTGCGCCTCTCGGTGTCGGTGCCGATCCCCGTGTTCGACCAGAACCAGGGCAACATCCTCTCGGCGCAGGAAAGCCTCGCCAAGACGCGGGCGGAGCGCGAAACCAACCGCAATACGCTGATCGTGGTCGCCGGCCGCGCCTACGACTCGCTGCAGGGCTCGCTGCGCGAGCTCAGCGTGCTGCGCGACACGGCGATCCCGAAGGCTGCCGAAGCATCGGATGCGATCTCGCAGGGCTACGGTCAGGGCCGCTTCACCCTGCTCGAAGTGCTCGATGCCCAGGCGAGCGTGACGCAGGCCCGCCTGCGCGAGCAGGAGGCGCTGCAAAACTTCCACGCCGGCGTCGCCACCATCGAAGGGCTCGTCGGCAATCCGTTTGCTCTGGCGCGGGAGAGTACGCGATGAAGACATCATCCTCTTTCGCTGTCGCTATCATTGCCGCGGCACTCGGCGCCTACGGTTATTCCCTGCTCGCTCCCGCCAAGGTGACGCCGACCGAGCAGGCTGCCGAGAAAAGGCCGGAAAAGGCCAACGATCACGTCGAGCAGGACGAGCACGGCGCTGACCGCATCCGCATCTCCGACGTCAAGCTCGCCGCGGCCGGCGTGACGCTGGCAGAGGCCGCGAGCGCCACGCTGACCGACACGCTGTCCTTCAACGGCATCTTGCGGGCCAACCAGGAAGCTGTCGTGCAGGTGACGCCGCGCTTTCCGGGACTGGCAAAATCGATCCAGAAACGCATCGGGGACAGGGTCGGCAAGGACGATCTGCTGGCCGCCATCGAGAGCAACCAAAGCCTCACCGTCTACGAGCTGAAAGCGCCGATCCCGGGCACCATCATCGAGCGGCAGATTTCGCTTGGCGAATACGCCTCCGAGCAGAAGCCGGCCTTCGTCGTCGCCGATCTCTCGACCATCTGGGTCGATCTGTCGATCTATCGCCAGGACCTCAAGCGTGTTCGCCTTGGCGACGAGGTGCTGATCGATCCCGATGACTTCAGCGGGGAGATCAAGGGCACGATTTCCTACATCGCCCCGATCGGGAGCAGCGAGACCCAGACCGCCCTTGCACGCGTGGTGCTGCCAAATCCCGACGGACGCCTGCGTCCCGGCCTGTTCGTCACCGCGCGGCTGATTCTCGCCGCGCGCAATGTCGCGGTCGCCGTGCGCAGAGGTGCGATCCAAACGCTGGAGAACAAGACCATCGTGTTCGTCCGCGAGGACCGCGACAAGATCGAAGCACGCCCCGTCGAGCTTGGCGATGCCGATCCGAAATTCGTCGAGATTCGCGCCGGCCTCTCCGCCGGCGAGCATTACGTCGCCGAGAACAGCTTTGTCGTGAAGGCCGAAATGGGCAAGGGAGACGCGGATCATGATTGATGCGATCCTCTCCTTCTCGGTCCGCCAGCGCTGGCTGGTGGTGCTGCTGGCGCTCGCGGCCGGCGCTTTCGGCGTCTGGAATTTCACCCGCCTGCCGATCGACGCCGTGCCTGACGTCACCAACGTGCAGGTCCAGATCAATACGCGCGCGCCGGGCCTGTCGCCGCTCGAGGCCGAGCAGCGCATCACCTTCCCGATCGAGACCGCGATGGGCGGCCTGCCCAGGCTCGATTATACCCGCTCGATCTCGCGCTATGGGCTGAGCCAGGTTACCGTCGTGTTCCAGGACGGCACCGACATCTATTTCGCGCGCCAGCTCGTCAACGAGCGCATCCAGCAGGCCAAGGATCAGCTTCCCGCAGGCACCGAGGTGGCGATGGGGCCGATCTCGACCGGGCTCGGCGAGATCTACGTCTATTCGGTCGAGGCCAAGGCCGGCGCCAAATCACCTGCCGGTACCGAGTTCACGCCGACCGAGCTCCGCACCATTCAGGACTGGATCATCAAGCCCCAGCTGCGCACCATTCCCGGCGTAATCGAGGTCAACTCGATCGGTGGTTATGAGCGGCAATTCCACGTGCTGCCGATTCCCGCCCGGCTGATGGCCTACAAGCTCGGTTTCCGCGACATCATGACCGCGCTCGCCGCAAACAACGCCAATGTCGGCGCCGGCTATATCGAGCGCAATGGCGAGCAATATCTCGTCCGCGCCCCCGGTCAGGTCGCTGACATCGCCGACATCCGAGACATCGTGATCGGCTCGCGCGGCGGCGTGCCGGTCCGCATCCGCGACGTCGCCGAAGTCAGCGAAGGCCAGGACCTGCGCACCGGCGCGGCGACCGCGAACGGCAGCGAGACCGTGCTCGGCACCGCCATGCTCCTGATCGGCGAGAACAGCCGCACGGTGGCCCAGCGGGTTGCCGCAAAGCTGGGCGAGATCGCGAAATCGCTGCCCGATGGCGTCATCGCGCGCGCGGTCTACGACCGCACTCATCTGGTGGAAGCGACCATCCAGACCGTCGAGAAGAATCTCGTCGAGGGCGCGGCGCTGGTGATCGCGGTGCTGTTCCTGATCCTCGGCAACTTCCGCGCCGCACTGATCACGGCCTGCGTCATACCGCTCTCCATGCTGTTCACGGTCACGGGCATGGTCGAGAGCAAGGTGAGCGCCAATCTGATGAGCCTCGGCGCCATCGATTTCGGCATCATCGTCGATGGCGCCGTCATCATCGTCGAGAATTGTTTGCGGCTGCTGGCGGCCGAGCAACACCGGCGCGGCCGCCTGTTGAGGCTGGACGAACGTCTCCTGACCATCCGCCACGGCAGCAGCGAAGTCATCAAGCCGAGCCTGTTCGGCACCCTCATCATCGCCGTGGTGTACCTTCCGGTCCTGACCCTGACGGGGACCGAAGGCAAGATGTTCACGCCGATGGCGCTGACGGTGCTGATGGCCCTCGCAGGCGCGGCACTGCTGTCGATTACCTTCGTCCCGGCCGCGGTCGCGATCTTCGTCACGGGAAAGGTCTTGGAAAAGGAAAACGTCTTCATGCGCGCGGCCAAGCGCATCTATGTGCCGCTGCTCGACCGTGCCATCCGCTATCGCCGCAGCGTTGCGCTCGGTGCCGTGCTGATCGTCGCCGGCAGCCTGTTTGCCGCAACGCGCATGGGGGGCGAGTTCATCCCGAGCCTCGATGAAGGCGATATCACCATCGAAGCCATCCGGATTCCCGGCACCAGCCTGACCCAGAGCGTGGACATGCAGCTTCGACTGGAGCAGGCGGTCAAGCAGGTTCCCGAGGTCGCGACCATCTTCTCCAAGATCGGGACCGCCGAGATCGCCAACGATCCGATGCCGCCGAACGCCGCTGACACCTACGTCACGCTGAAGCCGCGCGACCAATGGCCCGATCCCACCAAGCCGAAGGACGAGGTGGTCGCCGAACTCGAGCGCGCCGCCAACAGCCTGCCCGGCACCGCCTACGGCATGACCCAGCCGATCCAGATGCGCTTCAACGAGCTCATTGCCGGCATCCGCAGCGACGTCGGCGTCAAGATCTTCGGCGACGATCTCGACGTGCTCGCCGGCATCGCTCAGCAGGTCAACGGCGTGGTGCGTGGCATCGGAGGGGCCGCCGACGTCAAGATCGAGCAGGTCGCGGGCCTGCCGATCCTCACCGTCAGGCTCGACCGCCAGGCGCTGTCGCGCTACGGCCTCAGCCTCGGCGAGGTGCAGAACCTCGTCGAGATCGCGATCGGCGGCAAGCCGGTCGGCAAGCTGTTCGAAGGCGACCGCCGCTTCGATATCGTGGTTCGGCTGCCGGAGAGCCTGCGGGCCGACCCTGATGCGATCAAATCGCTGCCGATCCCGTTGCCGCCGGGTGAGGATGCGAAGACCGTCACCAGGACCGCCTGGTCGGGTGCATCCGGCGCCGCGCTCCGCTATGTGCCCCTGTCCTCCGTCGCCGCAATCGAGATCGCGCCCGGCCCCAACCAGATCAGCCGCGAGAACGGCAAGCGCCGCGTGGTGGTGACGTCCAATGTCCGCGGCCGGGACCTGCGCTCCTTCGTGGCAGAGACGCAAGCCGCCGTCGCCGAGAAGGTGAAGCTGCCGCCGGGCTACTGGATCGGCTGGGGCGGCCAGTTCGAGCAACTGGTCTCAGCCAGCAAGCGGCTGACCATCGTCGTGCCGGTGGCGCTCGCGCTGGTGTTCCTGCTGCTGTTCATGGGGATGGGATCCGCGGCGGATGCGGCACTGGTGTTTTCCGGCGTGCCGCTGGCGCTGACCGGCGGGGTCGCGGCGCTGCTGCTGCGCGGCATTCCGCTGTCGATCAGCGCAGGGGTCGGCTTTATCGCGCTGTCGGGCGTCGCCGTGCTCAACGGCCTCGTCATCATCGCCTTCATCGAGCGGCTGCGCAGCGAAGGGCGATCGGTTGCCGAGGCCGTGCACGAGGGCGCATTGACGCGGCTGCGGCCGGTGCTGATGACGGCGCTGGTCGCCTCGCTTGGCTTCGTGCCGATGGCGCTCGCGACCGGCGCCGGTGCCGAGGTGCAAAGGCCACTCGCCACCGTCGTGATCGGCGGCATCATCTCCTCGACCGTCCTGACATTGTTGGTGCTGCCCGCGCTCTACATGATGTTCCGGCGTGACGGCGCGGACGAAACGCCTACAATGCCGCCTGATTTGGTTGACTCCGGGGAGCGCTAGTTTGGGCAACCACGACCATCACGGTCATCATCACCATGACCATGGCGATCATGCGCATGGTCGTGGCCACGACCACAGCCATTCGCACGGTCATGGTCACGCCCATGTTCACGCGCCCGCCAGTTTCCGCAAGGCGTTCGCGATCGGCATTACGCTCAACACCGCACTCGTCGTGGCCGAGGCGGTCTACGGCTATCTCGGCAATTCCACCGCCCTCCTCGCCGACGCCGGCCATAACCTGTCCGACGTGCTCGGCCTGGTCGTGGCCTGGGGCGCCTCGATCGCGGCGCGGCGAGCCCCGATCGGCCGCTTCACCTATGGCTTCCGCGCCTCTACGATTCTGGCTGCGCTGGCCAATGCGGTGTTTTTGCTGGTCGCCACCGGCGCGATCAGCTGGGAGGCGATCCTGCGCCTGCGCGAGCCCGAGCCGGTCGCAGGCGTCACCGTGATGGTGGTCGCCGGCATCGGAATCCTCATCAACGGCTTCACCGCCATGCTGTTCGCCGGCGGACGCAAGGACGACATCAACATCGAGGGCGCTTATTTGCACATGGCCGCCGACGCCGCGGTCTCGCTCGGCGTCGTGGTCTCGGCGGCGCTGATCATCTGGACCGGCTGGCTCTGGCTCGATCCCCTCACCAGCCTCGTCATCTGCGGCACCATCCTCTGGAGCACGACAAGCCTGCTCCGCGGCTCCATCGACATGTCGATGGCGGCCGCGCCAAAGGGCACTGATCTCGTCGCGATCAGGACGTTCTTGCTGGCCCGGCCGGGCGTATCGGCCATCCACGATCTCCACGTCTGGCCGATCTCGACCACCGAGACGGCGCTCACCTGCCATCTCGTGATGCCGTCAGGCACAGCCGATGCATTCCTGATGGACACGGCGAAGATGCTGAAGACCACCTTCCGCATCGGCCACACCACGCTCCAGGTCGAGACACATCCGGACAATGGCTGCGCCCTGGCGCCTGATGATGTGGTGTAAGGGGCTCACCGGTCCGTCAACATCGTCATTGCGAGCGTGGCGGGCGCCCTACCCCGCCTTCGCCGTCACGATCCAGATCGCACCCTGCAGCGCCACGCTCTGCCCTTTCACGAACGGGGCGAGCGTCTCGCGGATCGACGCTTTGGCGGCCGCATAGGTCTCCGGCGGATGGCCCTGGAGCGCGCGGCTGGCGGGGCCGATCTGCAGCGAGCCGTCGACGGCGGCGTCGAGGCCGCCGCCGATCGCGATGTCCATGGGAAGATTGTACGGCTCCATCGCCACGTCCACGAAGCCCGCGCCGGTGAGGATACGGGTGACGCGCTCTTCCGACGCGAAAGCGAACGGGCCCGGCTCTTCCGGCCCGACCGGCGGCATCTTCGGCACGTGTTTGTAGACCGCCATCAGCGGCGCCATCATCCACGGATTTTCCTTCGGCTCGCGCCAGCAGACGAAAGCGAGCCGCCCCGTCGGCTTCAGCGCACGGCGAAGATTGGTGAAGGACGCAATTGGATCGGCGAAGAACATCACACCGAAACGCGACGCAAGCAGATCAAAGCTATCAGGCTCTAACGGATAGACCGTCGCATCCGCCAGCACTAAATCGAGCGGCAGCCCCTTCGGCGCAAACGCCCGCGCCTGCGACAGCATCGGCTCGGACACATCGAGGCCGAGCGCAAACCCGTCAGGAGCCACCGCCTTCGCGAATGCAAAGGTCGTCGCCCCCGAGCCGCAGCCGACATCGAGAACGCGCTCACCGGGCTTCGGCCGGGCGCGCGCGATCAGCACGTCGGCGATGGGGCCGAGGAGGCTCTCTTGCGCGGCGTGGCGATCGGCCCAACGCTGCCCGCTCGGGCCGTTCCAATAGGCGATCTGATCGGCGTTTTGCTCGTGTCCGCTCGGCGATTCCATCAAGCCCTCTTTTTCTCATCTCGCAAGACCGGCCGCTCGCCGCAGTCGCGCGGCGTCACGCGCATCGGCAAACCGTGCTCCGGTCGTAGCGTAATTTTTTGCGAGGGCCAAACTTTGGCATCCGGCAAAAGCTCGGTCTCGAAGCGCCGGGTGAGTGCGGCAAGCGCAATCGTGGCCTCCTGCAGGGCGAAGGAGGCGCCGATGCAGATGCGCGGACCGATGCCAAAGGGCAGATAGGCAAATCGTCCGACCCTGCTGCGCTGCTCCGGCAAGAAGCGCGACGGATCGAAAGTACCGGGCTGGTCCCACAGCAGCAGGTGCCGGTGCAACACATACGGCGCGATCACGATCAGCGTGCGCGGCTCGACCGCGACGCCGCCGAGCCGATCCGGGCCCTTTGCCATCCGGCTCAACGCCGCGATCGGGGGGTAGAGCCGGAGCGCTTCTTCGACCACCGCCCGGGTCACCACCAGCCGGTCGGCGACGCCTTCCAGGGGCCCCGCGAGCTCGCGCGCGGCCTCCTCCCGCACGCGGGCGCGCCAAGGCGACGACTGCGACAGCAGAAAGATCGACCAGCTCAGCGCGTTCGCCGTGGTCTCGTGGCCGGCCGACAGGAAAGTGAGAATGTTTGAGCGCACCTCGGTGAGCGACATCGATTGCCCGGTCGAAGGGTCGAGCGCACGCAACAGCAGCGTTAGCAGATCGGCGGGGGTTTCGCCGGCGGGCGTGGCTGCCAGCCGATCGCGACGTGCCTCGATGATCCGGTCGATGATGCCCTCGAAATAGCTCATGGTCCGCCGCAGGCGGCCTCCTCCGGGGCGCGGCACCGATTGCGGTACACCAAGAAGATCGAGCACGCCAATCCGCCCGATCACCGCGAAATAGGCGTTCATCGCGTCGCGGAATTCGTCGTAGTCGCCTGCAATGCCGTCGGAGAAAATGGTGAGCGCGAGCACGTTGAGCGTCAGCAATGCCATCTCTGCGGCGACGTCGACCGCAGCCCCGTGCCCCAGATTGCACCATCGCTCCGTCAAACGATCGACGGCTGTGAGCATCGCCCCCGTAAACGTCGTCACCGTGCGCCGCGCAAACAGAGGCGCGAGCATCCGCCGCTGTGCCTCCCAGCGCGCGTCCTCGACGCTCAAGAGCCCGTCGGCGAGACCGTTCGCCAGGATGCGGCGCTGGATCGGGTCCTTGCGGTAGTTGCCGGCATTGTCGATCAGCACGCGCCTGATGGCCGCAGGATCGTGCACCAGAAGCGCGTCGGCGAACGGCAGCCTGACCCTGGCGATCGGTTCGCGGAAAAACTCCGCACTCCAGCATTCCAGAGGATTTCGCTTCAGCGTTGCCAGCAGGCGAATCCAGCGCAGCCGACTCTCCGGCGGAAGCGGCGCCGGCGGGCAATAGTTTTGCGAAATTTCGGGCTCAAAATCAGGCATAGGGCCGGCGACCAGACACCCGGGAATAATATGCAATAAAGCCCAGCCTCGGCTGGGGTTCCCGGCCGCTCCCATGCCGACGCGCCGCGGGCGGCTGAATCGATCTTTACGCCCTTGCCCATTCACGGGCGGCAGGGCTAAAGAGGCGCCGTGGGGCGGTTAGCTCAGCTGGTTAGAGCATCTCGTTTACACCGAGAGGGTCCGCGGTTCGAATCCGTGACCGCCCACCAGCCTTCGCCCGCGGGCTACGGCTCGGCGAGCCAGCCTAGGTGCTCATTGGCGCGAAGCCGGCGAAGGCTCGCGTCGAAGCCGTTTGGCGAAGGCGGGCTTTCGTGCCAAGCTTGTCGCGCCTTCAATCCCTCGGCCTGCCCGGCAGCAGCGGCACGGCGTCGATCCAGACGGCGGCAGACTGACACCAAATCTGTCGGTTTGGCCGCAACTGGTCGCGCTGGCGGATCGAGCCCCAGCGGATGCCCCAATCGTCGGCCTGCTCGCCCTCGCCGCTGGTGAACAGCGGGGAACCGCAATCGGCGCAGAAGTGCTGGAAGCGCATCCGGCCGTTGTCGCCGCGCTTGCCGTAAAGCTTGGGAGTGCCGGTGGTGAGCTTGATGTCCGCCGCCGTGCAGATCGCAGTCACTCGGAACGGAGAGCCCGTCAGCGTCTGGCAATCGGTGCAATGGCACACCGAGACTGCCTCAGGATCGACCGTGGCCTCGAAGGAGATCTTTCCGCAATGGCATTGTCCGTCGATCTGCATTCGCCCTGCTCCCCGCTCCAAACAAAAACGGCGCCCGAAGGCGCCGTTTTATCATGTTTCGCTGAACCTCAATGAGCGGTCAGGCCGCCGGCGGCTTCGTCGCCGTCCGGCTTCACGGTGACCTTGGTGTCCTCTTCCCAGACGATCGGCACCGGCTTCTTCACCAGCGCCTTGGCGACGACGTCGTCGAGGCGCGAGACCGGGATGATCTCCATGCCGCCCTTGATCGCATCGGAAATCTCCGTGAGATCCTTGGCGTTGTCCTCGGGGATCAGCACCGTCTTGATGCCGCCGCGGGCAGCAGCCAAGAGCTTCTCCTTCAGACCGCCGATCGGCAGCACGCGGCCGCGCAGTGTGATCTCGCCGGTCATCGCGACATCGTGGCGGACCGGAATGCCGGTCATGACCGAGATGATCGCGGTGGCCATGGCCACGCCCGCCGACGGACCGTCCTTCGGCGTCGCGCCCTCAGGCACGTGCACGTGGATGTCGCGCTTGTCGAACATCGGCGGCTCGATGCCGTAGTTGATCGCCCGCGAGCGGACGTAGGACGCCGCCGCCGAGATCGACTCCTTCATCACATCGCGCAGATTGCCCGTCACCGTCATCTTGCCCTTGCCGGGCATCATGACGCCTTCGATCGTCAGCAGCTCGCCGCCGACGTCGGTCCAGGCAAGGCCGGTCACGATGCCGACCTGCGGCTCGCTCTCGATCTCGCCGAAGCGGTACTTCGGCACGCCGAGCAACTCTTCCAGAGTCTTCTCGGTGACCTTGACCGACTTCTTCTTGGAGATCATCAGCTCCTTCACCGCCTTGCGGGCGAGTGTGGAGAGCTCACGCTCCAGGTTGCGCACGCCCGCTTCACGGGTGTAGCGGCGGATCAGAAGCAGCAGCGCGTCGTCGTCGATCGAGAACTCCTTGGAGTCCAGGCCGTGCTTGGACACCGCGTTCGGGATCAGGTGCTTGCGCGCGATCTCGACCTTCTCGTTCTCGGTGTAGCCGGCGATCCGGATGATCTCCATGCGGTCCATCAGCGGGCCGGGAATGTTGAGCGTATTCGCGGTCGTAATGAACATGACGTTCGACAGATCGTAGTCGACCTCCAGATAGTGGTCGGCGAACGTCCCGTTCTGCTCGGGGTCGAGGACCTCGAGCAAGGCCGACGACGGATCGCCGCGGAAATCGGCACCCATCTTGTCGATCTCGTCCAGCAGGAACAGCGGATTGGACGACTTCGCCTTCCGCATCGACTGGATGATCTTGCCGGGCATCGATCCGATATAGGTGCGGCGGTGACCGCGGATCTCGGCCTCGTCGCGCACGCCGCCGAGCGAGACGCGCACGAATTCGCGGCCCGTGGCCTTCGCGATCGACTTGCCGAGCGAGGTCTTGCCGACGCCGGGAGGACCGACGAGGCACAGGATCGGGCCCGTCAACTTATTGGCGCGCGACTGCACGGCCAGATACTCGACGATGCGTTCCTTGACCTTCTCGAGCCCGTAGTGATCGGAATCCAGGATGGCCTGCGCCTGCTCCAGGTCCTTCTTCACCTTGGACTTCTTGTTCCACGGGATCGACAGCAGCCAATCCAGATAGTTGCGCACCACGGTGGCTTCCGCGGACATCGGCGACATCTGGCGCAGCTTCTTCAATTCATGCTGCGCCTTGTCGCGCGCTTCCTTGGAGAGCTTGGTCTTAGAGATCTTCTCTTCGAGATCGGCGAGCTCGTCGCGGCCATCGTCGTCGCCGAGTTCCTTCTGGATCGCCTTCATCTGCTCGTTGAGATAGTACTCGCGCTGGGTCTTCTCCATCTGGCGCTTGACGCGCGAGCGAATACGCTTCTCGACCTGCAGCACCGAGATCTCGCTCTCCATCAGGCCCAGCACCTTCTCCAGGCGCGTGGTGACGGACAGCGTCTCCAGGATGCCCTGCCGGTCCGCGATCTTGACGGCGAGATGCGAAGCGACGGTGTCGGCGAGCTTGGCGAAATCGGTGATCGCCTGCACGACGCCGACGACCTCGGCCGAGATCTTCTTGTTGAGCTTCACATAGCTTTCGAAGTCGGACACGACCGAGCGCGCCAAGGCTTCCGCCTCGACCGACTTTGCATCGGTGTCTGCGAGCGCAACAGCGGTGGCTTCATAATAGTCGGCGCGATCGGTGTATTTCGACACGCGCGCGCGCTCGAGCCCTTCGACCAGCACCTTCACGGTGCCATCAGGAAGCTTCAAGAGCTGCAGCACGCTGGCGAGCGTCCCGGTCTCGTAAATGGCATCGGCCGCCGGATCGTCGTCGGACGCGTTCTTCTGCGTCGCGAGCATGATCAGCGCGTCGTTCTTCATCACCTCTTCGAGCGCGCGGATCGACTTCTCGCGACCGACGAAGAGCGGGACGATCATGTGCGGGAAGACGACGATATCGCGCAGCGGCAACACGGGATAAGCGTGCGTCTCGCCATGGACGATGGTTGGCCGGGGTTTTGGATTAGTCATGGCCTTTTCCTTTTGCTTTGCCCCCTTGCACGCAGCCCGCTGTCTTCATGCGCAACCGCCACAAGGTGCCGAGGTGATCCACAAACCGGCCTACCATGCGAAGGTTGGACCGGGCTTGCCAGATCGGAACTGCGGCGAATCTTGAAGGGAATTCTTGCTCGCCGCCGACATTAGGTGGCTATCGACCCGGGGGGTGTCAAGTCATTGAAAAACGCGCGCCATCAGGCGCTTACGCACGCAGGTAAGCGACGCAACACCGGCTGCGGAGATACATTTCCGCAGCCCGACTTGATGAGACGATTGGAGCGTTCCAGCGCCGGAAATCAGGCGCTGGCATTCTCGACGGCGCGATCGGTCCGATCGGCGTAGATGTAGAGCGGACGGGCCGTGCCTTCCACGACTTCGCGGGAAATCACGACTTCTTCCACACCTTCGAGGCCCGGCAAGTCGAACATGGTCTCGAGTAGGATGGCCTCGAGGATCGAACGCAATCCGCGCGCACCGGTCTTGCGCTCGATCGCCTTGCGGGCAACCGCGCCAAGCGCCTCGTCGGCGAAGGTCAGCTCGATGTTCTCCATCTCGAACAGCCGCTGGTACTGTTTCACCAGCGCGTTCTTCGGCTCGGTCAGGATCTTCTTCAGCGAAGTCTCGTCGAGATCCTCGAGCGTCGCCACGACGGGCAGACGACCGACGAACTCGGGAATGAGACCGTACTTCAGGAGATCCTCAGGCTCGACGTGACGGAAGATCTCGCCGGTACGGCGATCTTCCGGCGCCATCACCTGGGCCGCGAACCCGATCGAGGTCGACCGACCGCGCGCCGAGATGATCTTCTCGAGGCCGGCGAACGCGCCGCCGCAGATGAACAGGATGTTGGTGGTATCCACCTGCAGGAACTCCTGCTGCGGATGCTTGCGGCCGCCCTGCGGCGGGACCGAAGCCACCGTGCCTTCCATGATCTTCAGCAGCGCCTGCTGCACGCCCTCACCCGACACGTCGCGCGTAATCGAGGGATTGTCGGACTTGCGACTGATCTTGTCGATTTCGTCGATGTAGACGATGCCGCGCTGGGCGCGCTCGACATTGTAGTCGGCGGCCTGGAGCAGCTTGAGAATGATGTTCTCGACGTCCTCGCCGACGTAGCCGGCTTCGGTCAGCGTGGTCGCGTCCGCCATCGTGAATGGCACGTCCAGGATGCGGGCGAGCGTCTGCGCGAGCAGCGTCTTGCCCGAGCCGGTCGGACCGATCAGCAGGATGTTCGACTTCGCGAGCTCGACGTCGTTGTGCTTGGTCTGGTGGTTGAGGCGCTTGTAGTGGTTGTGCACCGCGACCGACAGGACCTTCTTTGCATGGCTCTGGCCGATGACGTAATCGTCCAGGACCTTGCAGATTTCCTTCGGCGTCGGAATGCCGTCGCGCGACTTGACCAGCGAGGACTTGTTCTCCTCGCGGATGATGTCCATGCAGAGCTCGACGCACTCGTCGCAGATGAAGACCGTGGGACCCGCGATCAGTTTGCGGACTTCGTGCTGGCTCTTGCCGCAGAACGAGCAATATAGCGTGTTCTTGGAGTCGCTCGTGCCGACCTTACTCATTCATGTCTCCGTCCGCGGTTCGATCCCGTTCCGCTCGATCGCTCCATTCCGGCACGATGGCCGCCATGAAGCTTAAGTAGAGCAAATTCCGTACCAAAAAAGACCCTACGCGTTACATCCCGTGCGAATCACGGTCACTCGATTCTCCGCGATCATAGCCGATCATTCGTAGCCAACCATGCTGTCACCCGACTATCAAGAATTCGCTAATCGGGAGGCCGCCCGCTACCCGTGACAATACCGTGATTTCACGTCTTGGCACGGGCGAAGTGACCGAAATCACCCCGGCGTTGCTGGATTGCCACGAAAAACAAGCACGAAAGCGGAACTTTCTGCCTGCCGCAGGGCGCAAAACTGGCTTTTGCGCCCTCGCGAACGCGTCCTTAACGTGAACGCCGTGCTGGCGATCCCCCATAATCCTGGGGATCAATGTTGCAGTTCCGGTAGTGCTACGGGGCCTTCGCGGGCGTGGCCTCTTCGGCGCGCTTGTCGATGACCTTGTCGACCAGGCCGAACTCCTTGGCGTCGTTGGCCGTCAGGAACTTGTCGCGTTCCAGCGCGTCCTCGATCGTCTTGTAGGTCTGGCCGGTGTGCTTCACGTAGATCTCGTTGAGCCGCTTCTTCAGATTCAGGATTTCCTGCGCATGCAGCATGATGTCGGTGGCCTGGCCCTGAAAGCCGCCGGAGGGCTGGTGCACCATGATGCGCGCGTTCGGCAGCGAGAAGCGCATGTCCTTCTCGCCGGCGGTCAGCAGCAGCGAGCCCATCGATGCAGCCTGGCCGGTGCACAGCGTCGAGACCGGCGGGCGGATGAACTGCATGGTGTCGTAGATCGCAAGACCCGACGTCACCACGCCGCCCGGCGAGTTGATGTACATCGAGATCTCCTTCTTCGGATTTTCCGCTTCCAGGAACAACAGCTGTGCGACGATCAGCGTCGACATGCCGTCCTCGACCGGGCCGGTCACGAAGATGATGCGCTCTTTCAACAGGCGCGAGAAGATGTCGTAGGCGCGCTCGCCACGGTTGGTCTGCTCGACCACCATGGGCACGAGGTTCATGTAGGTTTCAACCGGATCGCGCATGAGTCACCTAGGGTTTAGAGGCGGACATCGCCAGTCTTGGCTGCAGTTCTTGGCTGCCAGTCGGACTGGATGTGCCGGAAGGCCGATGGACGTCCCGTGATGCAGGAAGTGGGTAGAGGTAGAACGCGTAGGTACCGACAGATATAGCGCAATTCGCGCCAGACAAGTGTGGAGCGAATTAAGGCTTAATCCGTCGACCCCCTTTGCGGCACTTGAAGCTGATTCTGGCAAAAAGGCCCAGCCGGCCATCTGGCTAGCTGAGCCTGTTCGCGGATCATCCTTAATAGAAGGCTTTCTCAAGACAAGGATTGCTCAAGGCCTTCAGGCCGCAGTCTTTTCCTCGTCGTCCTTGTACAGGTCCTCGCGCGAGACCTTCTTCTCGGTGACATTGGCGAGCTCGAGGATGAAATCGACGACCTTGTCCTCGTAGATCGGCGCACGAAGCTGGGCCAGCGCCTGGGCATTGTTGCGATAATAGTCCCAGACTTCCTTCTCGCGGCCGGGCATCTGGCGCGCGCGCTCGATCACGGCGCGGCCGACCTCGTCGTCGGTCACGGTGATCTTGTTCTTCTCGCCGATCTCGGAGAGCACGAGACCAAGACGCACGCGGCGGTCGGCGATCTTGCGGTACTCTTCCCTGGCCTTCTCTTCGGTGGTGTCCTCGTCGGCAAATGTCTTGCCGGCGGAGTCCATCTCGGCCTTGACCGAGTTCCACATCAGATTGAACTCCTCCTCGACCAGCGAAGGCGGCGCCTCGAAGCGATGCGCTTCGTCGAGACGATCGAGCAGCGCGCGCTTGACGCGCTGGCGCGTCGCACCGGCGTACTCGGCCGTGAGCCGCTCGCGCGCGGCTTCCTTGAGCTTGTCCAGCGATTCAAGGCCGAGCGTCTTCGCGAACTCGTCGTCGACCGCGAGATCCTGCGGCGCCTCGATCAGCGTCGCGGTGGTCTCGAACTCGGCTGGCTGGCCGGCGAGCTTCTCGCTCATGTAATTCTTGGGGAACGAGACCTTCAGCGTGCGCGTCTCGTTGGCGCCAATGCCGATGAGCTGCTCCTCGAAGCCCGGGATGAAGGTGTTGGAGCCGATCACGACCTGGATGCCCTCGCCGGCGCCACCCTCGAAGGCTTCGCCGTTGATGGTACCCTTGAAATTGATGGTGACGCGGTCGCCGGAGGCGGCCTTGGCGTCCTCACCCTTGGCGGCATAGGTGCGGTTGCTGTCGGCGATGCGCTTGATCGCCTCGTCGACGTCCGAATCGGAGACGTCGGCGACGGGCTTCTCGACCTGGAAGGTCTTGAAATCGGCGAGCGCAATCGCCGGCACGACCTCGATCGCGACGGTATAGGTCAGGTCGGACTTGCCGTTCAGCAGCTCCTCGACCTCGTCCTTTTCGGACGGCATGGTGATTTTCGGCTCGGTCGCAAGCTTGAAGCCGCGCTCGGAGAACAGCTGGGTGTTGGTGTCGCGGATGGTCTGGTCGATGGTCTCGGCCATCACCGAGCGGCCGTAGACCTTCTTGAGGTGAGTGACGGGCACTTTGCCGGGACGGAAGCCGTTGAGGCGCACCTTGTCCTTGAGGTCGACGAGCTTGGCGCCAGCCTTTGCGTCGAGATCAGACGCGGGAACGCTGATCCTGAACTCGTGCTTCAAGCCTTCCGAAAGGGTTTCTGTGACCTGCATGGCGTCCAATCTTCTTTTCGTTCGGTCCCGCACGCTATCCGCGTCGGGACGCTGTCATCAATCGGTCCGGCGCGAGGCGAACGCCTCAACACCGGTGGTTCATCAGAGCCTTGCTCCGGACGGACAAAACATCCGCGCAGAGCGTGGCCCTTCGGTAATCCGTGCAAACGCGATAAGCGCTTGGTGCGGGCGGAGGGACTCGAACCCCCACAACTTTCGTCACTGGAACCTAAATCCAGCGCGTCTACCAGTTCCGCCACGCCCGCGTGAATTTGCATCAAGACCGGCCGCGATGCCGCGGGCGGCCGGGCTTATAGCATGTGCCCGACTGTTCGCAGCAAAAAAATGGCCTGATGGAGGCAGGCTTCAAGTAGGCATGACGGCTGGACTTATCCAGCGTCGCATGATCCGGATCGGACCATGAAATCGCGGATTTTCGCCCCGAACAGACGTGAGGTTTTGGCCGGCCTGACGGCCTCCGCTGCGGGCCTGTTGGGCGGCGGCGCAACGCCGGTGACAACCGCCCAGCTTGCCCTCCAGGCCCGACAGGCGACGCTGGCCCTGAGGCCGGATCAGCCTCCTGCACCGATCTGGGAGCTGGCCGCCGTAAGTCACCTCGGCAACGTTCATCTCAAGCGCTTTGACCGCTGCGAGGTGACCTTCCGGAACGCCCTGCCCGTACCGCTTGCGCCGGTCTGGTACGGCCTTGACAGCGCTGACCTGGCCGATCACTTGCGGGGGCGGCCCCCTGCCGCTCCGGACGCAACCGAAAGATCAATTATTTCAATACCAAGCGCCGGGACCCTCGTAGCCGACTTCCGCCTCTTTGAGGACCGGCTGAAGCAGCCCGCGCGCCCGCTTCCGATCATCGCCGCCGAAACCGGGCCGGTCGCCGTCGATCGCGACGAGGTTCTGCTGATCGAGGAGTGGCGCCTCCAGCGGGACGGCACCGCGATTCCGCCGGGCCAGGATCCCAAAGATACGACCCCGCTCTACACCCTGAACGGCCGAACTTCATTCGACCTCTCAGCCGAGGCCGGCGAGCGGCTGCGGCTGCGCTTCATCAACGGGTCGCAACGCTCTGTTCTGGCGATCAAATTGGAGAGCCACGAGGTCCAGGTGATGGCCTTGGACGGCCAGCCCGCCGAGCCCTTCCCGGCCCGCAACGGCGCCCTGATCCTGGCCCCCGGCGCCCGCGCCGATGCCTTCGTGGATGCGGCCACATCCGCCGCGTTGGTGCTTCATGATGGCAAGGAGGCCCGCCCGATCGGGCACCTCGCTGTCTCAGGCAAGCTGGACCGGCGCGCGGCGCTACCGCCGCCACGGCCACTCCCGCCGAATGATCTTCCCGACAAACTCGACTTGAAAGGCGCCCTGCGGTTCGATCTCACGCTCGGGGCAGCGGAAGCCGGTTGGACCCGGCCGGCCAATTTCTCCACCGCCTCGACTCCCGCATTCCGGGCCAGGGCGGGTCGCACCGTCGTGCTGGCCGTGAGAAACCCCGCCCCTGCAACCACGGTGTTTCATCTGCACGGCCACCATTTCCGCCTGCTCGACCGGCTCGACGAAGGCTGGAAGCCGTACTGGCTCGACACGCTCGCCATCGAGCCCGGCCAGATCCAGCGCATCGCCTTCGCCGCAACCTCGCCGGGACGATGGCTGATCGAATCGGTCGTGACCGATTGGGCCGCACCGCGGTTGGTGCGCTGGTACGGAGTGGAATGAACGATCAGCCGGCGCGAGCCCAAACGTAGCGCGCATCGGGCTCCTTCTCCTCATTCCGCGCTCCGTCGGTCTGCTCGGCCAACGTGAACCCGCGCGCCTCGTAGAAGCGGCGCGCTGGCGCGTTGCGCTGGAAGGTCCAGAGCTCGAGCCGCTCGTTGGCGCCTTTGGCGACGTTGAGGAGTTCGGTGCCGATGCCGCGGCCATGCAGATCCGGACGGACGTAGAGCTGCTCGATCCAGCCGTCACGGAAGGCGATGGTCCCACCGAGCTCAACGCCGTCAAAATGCCCCCAGACGTGACAGGTCGGAAAGACGCGCTCGCGGTAGAACCAGCGATCCTGGTCCGGCGTGTGCAGCCCGACCAGCCACGGCATCGCTTGGTCGAATGCGAGGCGATGAACTTGCGCCGCTGCGCCCATATCGGGGAGCGCGAGGGGCCTCAGCATCAGTACTCGATCCCGAGAGCGTTATAGATCCGCCGGTGCACGGCCGGCAGCGTCTCGGTGAGATCCTCCGCGATCAGCCCCGGCCCAGCTTCGCTCGCGGCCTCGCCGTGCATCCAGACGCCAATGCTGGCAGCTTCGAATGCCGGAACACCCTGCGCCAAGAGCCCGGCGATGATCCCGGCAAGCACATCGCCGGCGCCAGCGGTCGCAAGCCAGGGCGGCGCATTGGCGGCGATGCTGGCACGGCCGTCAGGAGCAGCAATTGTGGTGTCCGGCCCCTTCAGCAGCACGACGGCGCCGGAGCGTTCGGCGGCCGCGCGCACGCGCTCCAGCTTCGAGCGGCCTGGCGTTTTGTTGCTGAGGTCGGAGAATAGGCGCGGAAATTCGCCTTCGTGCGGCGTCAGCACCACGGCATTATCCTGCGAGGACTTGATCGATTCAAACAGCCGCTCCGGCTTGGCGGCAAAGCTCGTCAGCGCATCGGCATCCAGCACCAGATGCCTCTGCGCAGTGAGCGCGGTGTGGACCATGTCGCAGGTGCGCTCGCCGACGCCGGCCCCCGGGCCGATCATGCAGGTGTTGTACCTGATGTCGCCAAGCAGTTCGCCGAACTCGACCGCGGTGTCCACGGGGCGAACCATCACCGCCGTCAGCGCGGCCGCGTTGATCGCGAGCGCATCGCGCGGGGTTGCGAGTGTCACGAGGCCCGCACCGGCGCGCAAGCTCCCGCGGGCGGCGAGCCGCGCCGCGCCGGTCGCAGCGGCGTCGCCCGATACCGCCAGCACATGGCCTCGTGCATATTTGTGTCCGTCGATACGCGGCACAGGAAAGGCCGCGCCCCAGCAATCCGGATCGTTCTCGAAGGTCTGCGGCGCGATCTCCTCGAGCACCTGCGCATCGATGCCGATGTCGGCGACGCGCACGCGACCGCAATGCATTCGCCCGGGCAGCAGCAAATGCGCGGGCTTCTTGCGGAAGAAGGTGACGGTCTCCTCGGCATTGACCGCCACCCCCATGACGGCCGCGCTGGTCCCGTTGATGCCGCTCGGCAAATCGACGGCCAGCACCGGGGCACCGTTGGCATTGATCGCCTCGATCATCGCGCGCGCCTCGCCGTCGACGCTGCGGCTAAGGCCCGCGCCGAACAGCGCATCGATGATCAGCGCGGGTCTTCCGATCGCCTGCGGATTGAACGGCAGCACAGGATGCTTCCAGCCGCGCGCGGCCGACGCCGCATCGCCCTGCAGCTGATCGCGCTCGCACATCAGGATCACCGAGACCTCGCGCCCTTGCGCGGCAAGCTCGGCGGCTGCGACAAAACCGTCACCGCCGTTATTGCCGGGGCCGGCGACGATCAGGATCGGCCCCTCCTCCACCAGCGCGCTGGCGGCTTCCGCGACCGCTTGGCCGGCACTCAGCATCAGCTTGAAGCCGGGCGTGCCGGCCGTGATGCTGAGTTGATCAGCCCGCTGCATCTCGGCGGTGGTTAGAACTTCCATGCCACTTCCCTGGTCCAAACGCCTTTTCAACAGGCACATTCCGTGCCGATCCGGCTTCCGGAACATCTGATTGCACAGATATTGAACCGTTTGCCTATTTCGTAGTCTGCGGTATTTTGAGCCGACCGGTTCAACCTATCAGAGATGCTCGTTAAAAGGCTGATAACGCTCCAATAATCAGGGCATTTGCAACTTGGCATAGACCCTGCTTTCGAGGAAGCCGCTTCGGTTTGTCGTGCTCACTGGCATGTCTGGGTATGGCCGGCCGTTGTTGCCGGGCGGGTCAGGTCCCGGCATAGCGAAGACAAGATCGTGCGTTAAGAAAAGCGCATCCTGACGAAGACGTTGCTATTTGATCGAAAGGCCGGGAGGCGCGCAGTGAAGAAAATCGAAGCCATCATCAAGCCGTTCAAGCTCGACGAGGTGAAGGAAGCGCTTCAGGAAGTCGGCCTTCAGGGCATCACCGTCACCGAGGCCAAGGGGTTTGGTCGGCAGAAGGGTCATGCCGAACTTTACCGCGGCGCAGAATACATCGTCGACTTCCTGCCGAAGGTGAAGATCGAGATCGTCATCGGCGACGACCTGGTGGAGCGCGCGATCGATGCGATCCGCCGTGCCGCGCAAACCGGACGCATTGGCGACGGCAAGATTTTCGTCTCCAACATCGAAGAGGCGATCCGCATCCGAACCGGCGAATCCGGGCTGGACGCTATCTGAGCCGGGTGCTATCCCGCATTTTGCGACACTCTGAAAGAAAAAAGGCTGCTTCGGCGGCCTGATTTCGTTTGTGCGGTTGCGCCAACTCGCCGAAAGCGAGAACGAATCTGCTCATCTGGAAACCGACCCGCAGAGCCAAAAGGGGTATGCATGAAGACCGCCAAAGACGTCCTGAAATCAATCAAGGACAACGACGTCAAATACGTCGACCTGCGCTTCACCGATCCGCGCGGCAAGTGGCAGCACGTGACGTTCGACGTCAGCATGATCGATGAGGACATTTTCGCCGAAGGAACGATGTTCGACGGCTCCTCGATCGCCGGCTGGAAGGCGATCAACGAGTCCGACATGTGCCTGATGCCCGATCCGGTGACCGCGACGATCGATCCGTTCTTCGCCGAGACCACCATGGTCATCACCTGCGACGTGCTCGAGCCGACCACCGGCGAGCCCTACAACCGCGACCCCCGCGGCATCGCCAAGAAGGCCGAGGCCATGGTGAAGTCGATGGGCGTCGGTGACAGCGTGTTCGTCGGCCCCGAAGCCGAGTTCTTCGTGTTCGACGACGTGCGTTATTCGTCCGATCCCTACAGGACCGGTTTCCGCCTCGACTCCTCGGAGCTGCCGATCAACTCCGACACCGAATATGAAGGCGGCAATCTCGGCCACCGCATCCGCACCAAGGGCGGCTATTTCCCCGTTCCCCCGCAGGACTCCGTGCAGGACATGCGCTCGGAGATGCTCGGCGCCATGGCCAAGATGGGCGTCAAGGTCGAGAAGCATCACCATGAGGTCGCTTCCGCCCAGCACGAGCTCGGCATGAAGTTCGACACACTGACGCTGATGGCCGACCACATGCAGATCTACAAGTACTGCATCCACCAGGTCGCGCATATCTACGGCAAGACGGCCACCTTCATGCCGAAGCCGGTTTATGGCGACAACGGCTCGGGCATGCACGTGCACCAGTCGATCTGGAAGGACGGCAAGCCGGTGTTCGCGGGCAACAAGTACGCAGACCTGTCGGAGACCTGCCTCCATTACATCGGCGGCATCATCAAGCACGCCAAGGCGATCAACGCCTTCACCAACCCGTCGACCAACTCCTACAAGCGTCTGGTCCCCGGCTATGAGGCCCCCGTGCTGCTCGCCTACTCCGCGCGCAACCGTTCGGCTTCCTGCCGCATCCCCTACACCGCTTCGCCGAAGGCCAAGCGTGTCGAGGTGCGCTTCCCCGATCCGATGGCCAATCCCTATCTCGGCTTTGCCGCGATGCTGATGGCCGGCCTTGACGGCATCAAGAACAAGATCGATCCGGGTCCGGCGATGGACAAGGATCTCTACGACCTGCCGAAGGAAGAGCTGAAGCAGATCCCGACCGTCTGCGGTTCGCTTCGCGAGGCGCTGGAGAACCTCGACAAGGACCGCGGCTTCCTCAAGGCCGGCGGCGTGTTCGACGACGACTTCATCGACGCTTACATCGAGCTGAAGATGACCGAAGTCGCCCGCTTCGAGATGACCCCGCACCCGGTCGAGTTCGAGATGTACTATTCGGGCTAAGTGGCTCGAACGACCATGACACGCGAAGGGCGCCCCTTGGGGCGTCCTTTTGTTTTTGCGACGATCGCGGGATGAGAGGAGCTGCGACAGCCCATCACTTTCGTTCTGCATCTGACTCCACTTCGTTCTCAAAGAACGAATCGGAATCGAGAAAATCGGAGCGCAGCAATTCCTACCGATTGGTTTATGCCGCGAGCACAGTTCGTCGATTACTTACTTGCCGGGAAAATTCACCCCGATCTCCACTACTACTGGAGCCCATTTCGTCAGCGTGGCGTTGTCGGAAGCGACCTTCACGCCATCGCCCAGCAGCGACTTCGGCGCGCCGGACTTCCTGTCGAAGCGGATCGTCACGGTGCAGCCGCCTTGCATCGGGCGACCGAGCGCGCCGCCCTTCCAGTCCGTGACGAAGCCGCCATAGTCCCATTCGAAGCCAGCCACCATGAACGGTTTGCCGTTGGCCTTCTGCACGTCGGCGAGGCTCGATCCGATGGTGATCCCGCTGACCTTCCAGCGGCTGGCCCTGGCGGTGTCCCGCAAGGTCAAGCCGGAAGCGCGCTTGGCGTTGTCCTCGGAGAAGGAGATCTCGATGCGGCGGTCCATCGCTTTCGGAAACAGCACGAGTCCCTTGTAGGTCTCACCCTCCGCGCCCGAGAGGTCCTGCATCTCGGCATCGTTGCCGTAGCGCTGCTTCAGGCTCCGTTCCGTATCATCTGAAGACACCGGCGAAGCGCAGGTGATCGCGCCTTCCTGCGGCGGCGAGGTCTGGGCGAGTGCGGGAGACGCGAGCAGGACAAGAGCCGTGAGGGCGGCGCTGCGTGACATCGAATTGATTCCAATCAGACGATTCAGTCTGGAGCCTAACGCGCGACGTCCGCTCGGCACAATTCTCCGACGATGAGGTCAGAACGACGAGGCTTGGCCTACGCCGCCGCCCTCTGTTTCGCCACCATCGCCTCGCCAAAAGCCTCGAACAGCTTTCGATTGATCGGATTGCGCTGCGGGTCGTATTCGGCATGCCATTGCACGCCAAGCGCGAAGGTCGGGGCCTCCGCGATACGGATCGCCTCGATAGTGCCGTCCTCGGCGACGCCTTCGATCAGCACGCGCTTGCCGGGATCGAGGATGCCCTGCCCGTGCAGCGAATTCACCCGGATCTTCTCGCAGCCGAGTAGCTTGGCGAATGCGCCGCCCGGCGTCAGGTCGACGTCATGACGGTCGGCGAACACGACGGTCGGATCGGGATGGATCTCGCCATTCTCGAGCCGGGGCATGCGGTGGTTCATGCGGCCGGGAATTTCGCGGATCTCGGGGTGCAGCGAGCCGCCGAAGGCGACGTTCATCTCCTGCAGCCCCCGGCAGATGCCGAACAGCGGAATGCCGCGGGACACGCAGGCGACTGAAAGCGCCAGCGCGACCTCGTCGCGATGGATGTCGTAGGGCTCGTGCTTCTCGCAGGGATCGACGTTGAAGCGGGTCGGATGCACGTTGGCGCGGGCCCCGGTGAGCACGATGCCGTCGACCGTATCGAGCAGCGCGGCGATGTCGGTGATGTCAGGGGAGCCCGCGAACATCAGCGGCAGGCCGCCGGAGACCTCAGCCACGGCGCGCAAATTGCGCTCGCCGACCATCTGGACCTGAAATCGATTTTCGACGCGATGGGCGTTCCCGATCACGCCGACGACCGGCTTTCTCATCCCGTTCCGACCTCCAGCAAGAAGATTCTCCGAAGATGCCCCTCGAATGGAACAAATTCAACAGAGGGGATCGCGGGACGGCAATGCTATTTTTGCGCAAATCGGCTTCCAAGGCCCCGCACGCCGGCAGCCTTGACCTCAGACGACCTTAGCGCCTCAATCCGGCGCACGGCCCCGGCTTGATCCCCGCTCAGATTTCACGAAAGAGTGCGTCCGACCCGAAAAGGACAAGATGTGACCGCCTCCAGAGATGAACAGCCCCAGACCCGCTCAGATCCGGCCCGGGACGCCGCTCGAGATGTGCCTCGAGACCTGGCTTGGGCCATTGCCGTCGGCGGCATCGCTGTCGTGCTCTTCACCGGGGCCCTGGTCTTCACCTGGTACTTTGCCGCCACCCTGCTCCTGATATTCGCGGGGATGCTGCTCGGCCTCGGGCTCAACGCGCTGACGGGCGCGCTGGGTCGCCACGTCCGGCTGCCACATGCCGTGCGGCTCGCAATCGTCTGCGCCGCGCTTGCCGCCCTGCTGGCGGGGGCAGCTTATCTCGGCGGCGCAACCATCGCCGAGCAGGCCTCGCTGCTCAGCAACACCATCAAGTCGCAGATCGGCAATGTAAAGTCCTTCCTGGATAACCACGGGATCGACACAAGCTTCTTCGATTTTGGCAATGGTGCATCTGACGCTGCAGCCAATCCATCATCGGCCCCGACGCCTTCGCCGGCGACGCCCCCGCGCGGTCCCTTGCCCGGTGCTGACGCGCTGGCCTCCAGCGGAGGAGCGATCGTGAGCCAGACCTTCAAGCTGCTGCTTGGCACCATCCACGGCGTGGGAAACATCTTCATCGTTCTGTTTCTGGGCCTGTCCTTTGCCGCTCAGCCCAGCATCTATCACGATGGCCTGTTGTTCCTCGCGCCAGCGAAGCATCGCCTCCGTGCGACCCTGATCATCGACCGTATCGGCGAGACGCTGGAACGCTGGTTGATCGCGCAGATCATCGTCATGCTCGCGGTCGGCGTGGTGACCTGGATCGGGCTTGCCATCATCGGAATCCCCGGCCCGTTCATTCTGGGGATCCAGGCCGGCCTGCTCGCCTTCATCCCGACCGTCGGCGCCATCATCGCCGGCGTCGTCGTGGTGCTGGCGAGCCTTGCCTCCGGCTGGATCCCGGCACTATCGGCGTTGATCCTGTTCCTCGGCGTGCACGCGATGGAGAGCTATGTGCTGACGCCGCTGCTCCAGCGTCAAGCGCTGGACATCCCGCCGGCCACGCTGTTCGCGTTCCAGATCCTGCTCGGCGTCGTTTTCGGCATCTGGGGCCTGGCGCTGGCGCTGCCACTCGTCGCCATCGCCAAGGTGATGATCGATCATTTCAAGACGTATGAGGTGCCTCTCGACAAGGCGGCCTGATCGCGATCAGGTCGTCAGCACGGTCTCCGTGTGCTCGACCTCCGGGGGCGCGGCAAAATACTGGCCGACAAGGCCGCGCCATTCGGTGAAATTCTCGGAGCCGCGGAAATCGACCGTGTGGTTCTCCAGCGTCGCCCATTTCACCATCAGCCGGTAGCGCTGCGGCTTCTCGATCGACTTGTGCAGTTCGAAACCGTGAAAGCCCTTGGAGCGGCCGAAGGCCGCCTTGGCCTTGGCGACGGCTGCCTCAAAGTCCTTCTCGCTGCCCGGCTTGACGTCGATTTGCGCGATCTCGGTGATCATCGGTTTCCGCCCTTTGTTTGATGGCCACATCTAGCGCAGCCGGAAGCAAAGAAAAAGGCGTCGAAACGGCGCCCTGCCCGACCGAAAATGCGGCGCTCTCAGGCAAACAGCAGCACGGTGCCCGCGATGACGAGTGCACAACCGACAAACAATACGACCGGCCAGTAGCTGCGCCTTTGCGCGTAGCGCCCCTGGGCGCGGCGCTCGGCAATGAGAGCCGTCTCGTACTCGTCCGCGGTCGAGAACAGGCAGGCGAAGCCACCGCGCGCCGAAGCGGCGTGGGCTTCGAGCGACATCAGGGCAGCTTGCGGGTTCTGTCGACGGATCGATTCCATGACCGCAATGGTAGGAACCGAATGGTAAACAGAAGATTACCGCGAAGACCGCTCGCTTCAGGCCGTGGCCGGCTGCGTCTTCGGTACACCGATCCGCGCAGCGCTCTGACGGCGCCAGTTCTCCAGCGACAACGGCAGCTCTTCCGCCGCCTCGACACGGTTACGGCCGCCGCGCTTGGCCTGGTACAGCGCGGTGTCGGCCGAGGCGAGCAGCACCTCGAGCTCGGTACCGGCCGGACCGCCGGCCACGCCGATGCTGACGGTGGTGTCGACCGGGCCTTCGTCGACCACGACGCCTGACATCTCGAATGCCTCGCGCACGCGCTCGGCGACCAGCACGCCCTCTTCGAGCGCACACGGCAGCAGCGCGGCGAACTCCTCGCCGCCGATGCGGCCCGACAAGTCCGAGATGCGCAAATTGTTGACGACGACGGTCGAGAACAGCTTCAGCATCTCGTCACCGGCGGGATGACCGAAGCGGTCGTTGATCGACTTGAAATGGTCGATGTCGAAGATCATCACGGTGACGGGTCGGCCGCCCTTGGCCTCGCGATCGATCATTCGCGCGCAGGCTTCCGAGAAGCCGCGGCGGTTGAGCATGCCCGTGAGCGGATCGGTTGACGCCGCGGTGCGGTGCGCGGTGACAGTGCGCTCGGACACCAGCATGAAGATCACGAAGACGGTGCCGACGGCATAGAGCACGAGCTCGACCGCGAAAACGGTGACCCAGACGCTGGTGGCGAAGCCGGCGTCGTTCGGGCGCAGAAAGCTGCCGAGCAGGATCGGCAGCATCAACGCGCAGCCGTGCATGACGGGCACGACAAAGGCCGGCCAGCGACGTTGCAGGCTCTTGCGCCGTTCGACCCAGAGCTCGCCTGCGGTCAGGGCCGCATAGATGGAAACGATGCCGGCGCCGATGATCATGCGCAGCATCGACGCCGTGGGATCGAGCAGCATCACCGTCGCGACCCACGCGATCGCCCCCAGCACCAGACCGGGCCAGTTCGGCTTGCGACCATGGAAGACGCGCGCCGCATTCCACACCATGCCGCAAGCGACGAAGCCAACCGCATTCAAGGCAAGTGAGAGGTAGGGGCCGAGCTTGTCGCCCGTCGCGGTCCACAACGCGACGGAGGCGGCGCCGAGCAGATAGGCCGTACCCCACCATTTCAGCGCGGGGCTGTTCTCCTGCTTGCCGAAAAACACCATCATGGCGCCGAGCAATGCGGCGACCATGGTGGCGACCAAATAGAGCGTGATGCTATCGAGCGACATCATGTCGGCCCCCTCTTGAACATAGCAGTTACGCGATCGGCCCAGCCGATTTGCGCGCCCTTCCAGCTGCGACGCTATGTCCGCCGAGTTCCATTCAGGTTTTCACGCGAGCCCAAGTTTTCGGGAAACACGCGCGCAATTTGCATACAAACGAACAACAAAAAAGGCGCTGAAATCAGCGCCTTTTTGCATCTCATTGAGGCCGCTTTCGCGGCGAATGTGACCGAAGCGATTAACGCTTCGAGAACTGGAAGGACCGGCGGGCCTTGGCCTTGCCGTACTTCTTACGTTCGACCACGCGGGAGTCGCGCGTGAGGAAGCCGCCCTTCTTGAGCACGCTGCGCAGCTCCGGCTCGAAATAGGTCAGAGCCTTGGAGATGCCGTGACGCACAGCGCCAGCCTGACCGGAGAGGCCGCCGCCGGCGACGGTGCAGATCACGTCGTACTGGCCCGAACGCTGGGCAACGGAGAACGGCTGCTCGATCATCATGCGCAGCACCGGACGGGCGAAATAGACCTCGACCTCGCGCGCATTGACGGTGACCTTGCCGGCGCCCGGCTTGATCCAGACGCGGGCGACCGCGTCCTTGCGCTTGCCGGTGGCGTAGGCGCGGTTGAACTTGTCGACCTTCTTCTCGTGCTTGGGCGCATCGGGTGTCGCGGCAGCGGTCTTGAGCTGCGAGAGCTGGTCGAGCGACTGGATGGATTCGGCCATGATTATGCGGCCCTCGTGTTCTTGCGGTTCAACTTGGCGATGTCGAGCTTCTCGGGCGTCTGGGCTTCGTGCGGGTGATCGGCACCGCCGTAAACGCGGAGGTTGCCCATCTGCACGCGGCCGAGCGGACCACGCGGGATCATGCGCTCGACGGCCTTCTCGAGCACGCGCTCGGGATGCTTGCCTTCGAGGATCTGGCGCGCGGTGCGCTCCTTGACGTGACCGACATAGCCGGTGTGCTTGAAATAGGTCTTCTGTTCGCGCTTGCGGCCGGTGAGGACTGCATGCTGGGCGTTGATGATGATGACGTTGTCGCCGCAATCAACGTGCGGGGTGTAGGTCGGGAGGTGCTTGCCGCGCAGGCGCATGGCGACGATGGTGGCGAGACGGCCGACGACCAGACCCTTGGCGTCGATCAGCACCCACTTCTTCGTCACCTCGGCCGGCTTTGCCGAAAAGGTTTTCATGTCAGAATTTCCGTGGACGGGAGATATCGGCGCGAACACCGCACCGGACTGCGCGGGTTTCTAGAGAAGAGACGCGCAACGGTCAATGCCCGGCAGTGGAATTTATTTCAATTAAATCAGTTACTTATAAATAAGGTGCGATATTACCTGCAAAAAGGTCAAATATTTGGAATGGAGTAGGTCGATGTGACATGGGCGATCGGATCGGGCGACGTGCCCGATAACAGGTTCACCTCCCCGACCGCCAGGCGTTTGCCGAGCTTGAGCAGCCGGGCTTCCGCCAGCACGTCTTGCCCGGGCTGGCCCTTGCGCAGGAAGTTGATGTTGAGATTGGTGGTGACTGCAAGCCCGATCGGTCCGATCGCCGACAGCAGCACCACGTACATGGCGAAATCGGCCAAGGCCATCAGGGTCGGGCCGGACACGGTTCCACCCGGCCGCAGCATCCGTTCACTGTAGCGCTGGCGCAGAAGGGAGGTCTGGCCGTCCGCGCTCTCGATCGTGATGTCGTCGCCGCTGAAGGCTTGGGGAAATTCGTCACGGAGAAACTGCTCGAGCTCCGCCACGCTCATTTTCGCTAATGCCATGCTGTTCCCACCCTCGCGTCGCGTCGCCTGCTGCATTAGGTTATCTGCATCATCTCACTGTAATAATCCAATCGGAAACGCTCCAATGTCCGGCCAGGCCGCCCGCGCCCCCTCCCCGTCTCAGCCAATTCTGCTGCGCGAAATGGTCGGCCCAATCGCGGTGTTGACCCTCAACCGGCCGGCCGCGCGGAACAGCCTGTCGACGGCGATGATCGCGAGCCTGCATGCCGCCCTGAACGATATCGGCCGCGACAAGGCGGTCCGCGGCGTCGTGCTCGCGGCCAACGGACCTGCCTTCTCGGCCGGCCACGACATGAAGGAGCTGACCGCGCGCCGCACCGACCCCGATCGCGGCCGTGCCTTCTTCGCCGAGACGATGAATGCCTGCAGCGCGATGATGCAGGCGATCGTGCATCTACCCAAGCCCGTGGTCGCAGCCGTCCAGGGCATCGCGACCGCGGCCGGTTGCCAGCTTGTGGCAAGCTGCGATCTCGCGATCGCGTCGGAAGCCGCACACTTTGCCACGCCCGGCGTTGACATCGGCCTGTTCTGCTCGACGCCGATGGTGGCGCTGTCGCGCAATGTGCCGCGCAAGCAGGCCATGGAAATGCTGCTGACCGGCGAGCCCGTCCCGGCCGCACGCGCGCGCGAGATCGGTCTCGTCAACCGCGTGGTCGCCGCCGGTACCGAGCGCGACGCCGCGATTGCGCTGGCGGAAAAGGTCGCGCTGAAATCCGCCTACACCGTCAAGCTCGGCAAGGAGGCGTTTTATCGCCAGGCCGAGATGAGCCTTGCAGATGCCTATCGCTATGCGGCAGAGGTGATGACCGAGAACATGATGGCGCGGGATGCCGAGGAAGGCATCAACGCCTTCATCGAAAAGCGCACGCCGACCTGGCGGGATGAGTAGTCCCGTCATTGCGAGCGAAGCGAAGCAATCCGGCATCCCTCCACGCGAACACACTGGATTGTTTCGTCGCTTCGCTTCTCGCAATGACAAGGAAGAAGAACGACAAATGAATCACGACGCCTATCCCGACAATTACATCCGCGCCATTCTCAACAGCGTGAAGTCGATCGCGATGGTCGGAGCCTCGCCGGTCAACGTGCGGCCGAGCTATTTTGCCTTCAAATACCTGGCGCAGCGCGGCTACGATATGATTCCAATCAATCCCGGCCATGTCGGCAAGGACCTGCTCGGCGCGCCCTTCGTCGCCTCGTTGCGTGACATCGGCCGTCCCGTCGACATGATCGACATCTTCCGCAACTCCAGTCACATCATGCCCGTGGTCGAGGAGGCTCTCGCGCTCGATCCACTGCCGAAGGTCATCTGGATGCAGCTCGGCGCGCGTGACGATGCGGCGGCGGAAAAGGCCGAGGCCGCCGGCATCAAGGTCGTGATGAACCGCTGCCCCAAGATCGAATATGGCCGTTTGTCGTCCGAAATCTCCTGGATGGGCGTCAACTCGCGGACGCTGAGCTCCAAGCGCGCACCGGCGCCGACGCAGGGCATGCGTCTATCCCTCAATCGGATGAGTGTCGGCGGCGGCGATACCGCAGCCTCGGATCGCGCGGCCAAAAACAAGAGCGAGCAAAGCTGACGCAATTGCGAAGCATTCGTTTCGTGAACGTGTCGATGCGTAGCACGATCGTTCCGAAGTGACGCGGCGCCTTGACGGGGAGCACGGCGCCCATCAGCATGCCGCGCGATTTCAAGCCACAAGAACAGGACGCAATCAATGAGCGATCGCCTTCCGGGATTTTCCACCCTCGCCGTGCATGCCGGTGCACAACCCGACCCGACCACCGGTGCGCGCGCGACGCCGATTTATCAAACGACATCCTTCGTCTTCAACGATGCCGACCATGCCGCCTCGCTGTTCGGCCTGCAGGCGTTCGGCAACATCTATACCCGCATCGGCAACCCGACCAACGCCGTACTGGAAGAGCGCGTCGCCGCGCTCGAAGGGGGCACCGCCGCGCTCGCGGTGGCCTCGGGCCATGCCGCGCAAGTCGTGGTGCTGCAGCAATTGCTGCAGCCCGGCGACGAGTTCATCGCCGCGCGAAAACTCTATGGCGGCTCGATCAACCAGTTCACGCATGCGTTCAAGAGCTTCGGCTGGAACGTGGTGTGGGCCGATCCTGATGACATCGCCAGCTTCGAGCGCGCGGTGACGCCGCGCACGAAGGCGATCTTCATCGAATCCATCGCCAATCCCGCCGGCAGCATCACCGACATCGAGGCGATCTCGACGGTGGCGCGCAAGGCTGGCGTGCCCTTGATCGTCGACAACACGCTGGCCTCGCCCTATCTGATCCGCCCGATCGACCACGGCGCCGACATCGTCGTGCACTCGCTGACGAAGTTCTTGGGAGGTCACGGCAACTCGCTCGGCGGCATCATCGTCGATGCCGGTACGTTCGACTGGTCCGCGTCAGGCAAATATCCGATGTTGTCAGAGCCGCGGCCGGAATATCACGGGATCCGGCTGCAGGAAACGTTCGGCAATTTCGCCTTCGCCATCGCTTGCCGGGTGTTGGGTTTGCGCGACCTCGGTCCGGCGCTGTCGCCGTTCAATGCCTTCATGATCCTCACCGGCATCGAGACGCTGCCGCTGCGGATGCAAAAGCACTGCGACAATGCCAGGGCGGTCGCCGAATTCCTTGCGGCCCATCCCGCGGTGTCCTCGGTCAACTATGCCGGTCTCGCCAGCGACAAGTACAACCAGCTCGCGCGCAAATATGCGCCAAAGGGCGCGGGCGCCGTGTTCACCTTCAGCCTCAAGGGCGGCTATGACGCCGGCGTAAAGCTGGTCTCGAAACTGCAGCTATTCTCGCACCTCGCCAATGTCGGCGACACCCGCTCGCTGGTGATCCACCCGGCCTCGACGACGCACAGCCAGCTCGACGACGCGGCCAAGATCAAGTCCGGCGCCGGCCCCGACGTGGTGCGGCTCTCGATCGGGATCGAGGACAAGGAAGACCTGATTGCGGACCTGGAGCAGGCGCTGGCGTAACGAGTTCCACCAGTCTCCATCCACACCAGATCTGGCGCTGGTTTGGAGGCTCCGCGCCAGCGTGGCTGCAGTTAACAGTCGTTAACAACATCTGCCGCATACATCGACTTTGGATCGCCCTTTGATTCGGAGCCGATGATGCTGCGCTGGATGGTGCCTGCCCTGGCGGTGATGCTGACGGTTTCAGCCGCATCTGCGGCCGACTTGGCGGCCCACCCGAAGCGGCGGGCCGCCGCACCGCCCCAGCAAGCGCCAAAGGTCTATGTCGAGACCGATCCGGATGCGCTGATCTCGCCGGCCTATGGCCTCGGCAGCTACATCCACAACCTGCCCGGCACCCCGCTGTTGCCGGGTTCCCATACCCTGCCCGGCTATTACGGTCGCCCTTGGGACTACGACTATCAGGGTTCGTATTACGGCGGGAAACAGGTCGACTACTTCTGGCGCCTGCCCTACGCGTGCGGCGTCTACGGCTATTGCTGATCAGCCGGGCTGTCCCGCCGGGACCGCGCGCGGCTGCGTCTCGGCGGATTGTCGCGACGCCAGCCGCTCCGCCTGCATCACCGCTAGAGTCAGCACAACGATCGCGACCGCCTGGTGCGAAAGCGCCAGATCGATCGGCACCTGGTTGAGCAGCGTCAGGATGCCGAGCACGGCTTGCAGGCTCACCGCCCCAAGCAGCCAGAGCGCGCCGCGCACGGCTGCGCCTGCGCGCGAGCGCACCGCATCGAAAGCGTGCAGCGCCACCAGCACCAACAGCGCATAGGCCGTCATGCGGTGCTCGAACTGCACCGTCAGCACGTTGTCGAACATGTTGCGCCACCACGGCGTCTCGAACCACAGCCGCTCCGCGGACGGAATGAACGCGCCGTCGATCGCGGGCCAGGTGTTGTAGGCGCGCCCGGCGCGCAGGCCCGCCACCAGCGCACCGAAATAGATCTGGATGAAGGTCAGGATCACCAGCACCGCGCTCGTGAACCGCAGCCGCGCCGGGACCGCAAGCTGCGGCCGCTCGGCAAGCCGGCGTACCGTCCAGACGATGCCGGCGAAGATCAGCAGGGCCAGCACCAGATGCGTCGCCAGCCGATATTGCGACACTTCGACGCGCTCGGAGAGGCCCGAAGCCACCATCCACCACCCGACCGCGCCTTGAAGCCCGCCAAGCGCGAACAGCAGCCAGAGCCGCCGCTTCAACTCGCTCGCCAGACCGCCGCGCCACAGGAAGAACAGGAATGGCAGCAGATAGGCGACGCCGATGAACCGGCCGAGCAGGCGATGGCTCCACTCCCACCAGAAGATCTGCTTGAACTCGGACAGGCTCATGCCCGCGTTGAGCTCGCGATATTGCGGAATCTTCTTGTAGGCCTCAAAGGCGTCGGTCCACGCCGCTTCCGAGAGCGGCGGAACACTGCCCGTCACGGGCTTCCACTCGACGATGGAGAGACCGGATTCCGTCAGCCGCGTCGCGCCGCCGACCAGCACCATCAGCGCGATCAGGGCGGCCACGGAGATCAGCCACCAGCGTACGGCGCGATGGGGGTTGGTCGGAGCAAAATTCGTCGTCATTTCAGGGACAAACCAAGCCTTGTGACTAAGAGACTTGAACCGGATTGCGTGCCCCTTATAGTCCCCCGCTTCCGCAGCGCAAGTTACGCGAAAGCTGTAAAGTCCCCGCCATGACGATCCGCACCCGCAAGTTCCTCGGTGCCATCCTGCTGCTGGTGCTTGCCACCGTCTGGGCCCTGCTCGGCATGGCGGCGGCGCAGATGCCGTGGATCGCCGAATCCGGCTGGCGACAGGCGATCTATTATGTGGTGGTCGGCATGGGCTGGGTGCTGCCGGCGATGCCGATCGTGAGCTGGATGCAGCGGCCCGACCGTGCCAAATCCCGTTCTTAGCTGCTAGCTCGTAGCGCTGGTTTCACCGGCGCGAAGGCAACACCTGATACCAGCACCCGCATCATGCGCAGCGAGCGCACCCGTCCGTTCCAGGCAATCCGCGGCAGCGCGTGCAGGTTGGTTCGCCCCTCCGTATCCACGATGCCGGGGATCGTCGACACCGCGCTGACAAAGCCGGCCTGTTCCGCCATCACGACGTGACTCCGCCGAAATGAAGAGCGATCGCCGAACGGAAACGCCAGATGCCTGACTTCGCGGCGAAAGGCGGCTTCCGCCACTGCCTTGCCCATCGTCATCTCGCGCAGCGCGGCCGCATCCTTCATGTTGGCGAGGCCGGGATAGTTCACGGTCGCACTGCCGATCGTGACGAGCGGATCGGCAGCTAACCTCGCCAGATCCTCCCAATCCATCGACGCCTCGCGCGAGAGTGCCGCGAGATCGATCCGGTAGCGCGTGCAGAGATCGGCGATCGCAATTGACAAATCCGCCGGCGGCAGCGAGCGCAGCCACCTCTCGAGGAACGAGAACAGCGCCCGCTTCGCAGCGTTCTCCGTGACGGTGAAGCGCTGCTCCCTGTCGCCCATCATCAGGCTGATGCGGCTCTCGCGCGCGATCACCTGCTCGAGCCCGAGCCACCACGCCTCGCCGACACCGTCGGGAAAGGCCGTGGGAATGTAGAGCGTGAACGGCACGGCATGGCGCGCCAGCACCGGATAGGCAAAGCTGATCAGGTCCTTGCTCGCGCCATCGAAGGTGAGCGCCACGAAGCGCCGCTTCTCGGGCAGCGTCACCGCGCGCCGGCAGACCTCGTCCATACCGAGAAACTCGTAGTTCCAGCGCTTCAGCGCGCGTATGGCACGATCGAGAAAATCCGGCGTGATCTCGTGTTGGCGCAGCGGCTGGAACGCGCCGCTCCGCCGTGGTCGTACGTGCTGAAAGCGTAGGATCGCCCCGGCGCCACGGCTGCGCAGCAGGGGCTGGCCGGTGAACCAGGCCAGTTCGAGCCGCAACCGCTCCAGCCATCCGTCACCGGGTGCCACTATCCCACCTTCGCATTTGCCGGCGGCGGTTCCCCCCGCCATTGTCATTACCTTTTGTTGACATTTGTTTGCAAAGGTCGGCCACAGGCCGAAATACGTATTTTTGCTTTCTCGACAGGTTTCGCGGATGACCATAGCTGCGGCGATGCAAAGCCGGACGGCAGAATCGCCAGCGCGGTCCGAAGCGAGCCGTATCGCCCATGTCGACATCATCGGCGACATCGCCGAGGCCGAGCCGGTGTGGCGCGCCCTCGAAGAGCCCGGACACCTGTTCACGCCCTATCAGCGCTTCGATCTGCTGGGCTCCTGGCAACGATCGGTCGGAGAACGCGAAGGCGCCAGTCCCTTTATCGTGATTGCCCGCGATGCCGAACGCAGGCCGCTCGCCTTGCTGCCGCTCGCACTGCGCCAGGGCCACGGCGTGCGGACGGCCTGCTTCATGGGCGGCAAGCACCCGACCTTCAACATGGGGCTGTGGAGCGCCGAGTTCGCGGCAGAGGCCCTCTCCGCCGATCTCGACATGCTGTTCGCCTCGCTGCGTGATCAGGTCGACGTTCTCTCGCTGACACAGCAACCCAAACGCTGGAACGACCAGCAAAACCCGTTCGCGCTCCTGCCGCAGCAAAGTGCCGTCAATGGCTGCCCACTGCTGCTGATGGAGCCCGGCGGTCCACCCGCATCGCGGATCAGCAACTCCTTGCGCCGCCGGCTCAAGAGCAAGGAGAAGAAGCTCCAGCCGCTCGCCGGCTATCGCTACCACCTCGCGACAACGGACGCGGACATCACGCGCCTGCTCGACTGGTTCTTCCGCGTCAAGCCGGCGCGGATGGCGGAGCAGAAGCTGCCAAACGTCTTTGCCGAGCCGGGGGTCGAGCATTTCATCCGCAGCGCCTGCCTCGCGCCGCGCGGCGAAGGGCGCGTCATCGACATCCATGCGCTCGAATGCGACGAGGAAGTGATCGCAATCTTCGCCGGCGTCGCGGACGGGCAGCGCTTCTCGATGATGTTCAACACCTACACGATGTCGGAGCACGCCCGCTATAGCCCCGGCCTGATTCTGGTGCGCTACATCATCGACCGTTACGCCGAGCGCGGCTACCGGTCACTCGACCTCGGCATCGGCACGGACGAATACAAGCGGATGTTCTGCAAGGACGATGAGGAGATCTTCGACAGCTTCGTCCCGCTGACATCACGTGGCAAATTTGCGGCGATGGCGATGTCTTCGCTCAATCATGGCAAGCGACTGGTGAAGCAGAACCAGATGCTGTTCGACCTGGCCCGCAGACTGCGGCAGGCGTTCGGGTAGCAGGCCCACCCTCTCCCGCAAAGGAGAGAGGAATAACCGACTACGCAGCCACCACGCGCGGGGACGTCTCGGCGGCATCCGACGGCTGCACCGGCTTGCTCAGCATCGTCACCTCGCTGAAGCCGACCGCCTTCAACTGCTCGCACATCAGTGCGCGCGCGTCCGCCTCCATCGACGTGTCGGGCACCACGACGGCGCGGGCATTCGCCGTCAGCAGTTCGGCCGGCAGATCGGAGGCGCTGCCGGCGTCCAGGAGCACATGATCGTAGGCGCGCAGCAAAGCGTCAATCGCCAGCGTCACGCGCGGCGACTGCAGCAGGCTGCGGTCGAAGCCCGGACGGCCGGCCATGACGAGATGAAGCCGCGAGAGCTTGTCGCGCGTGATGACCTGCGCAAACGAGGCCTGCCCCTGCATCAACTCGGCAAGACCGGGGGCCGTCGGATCGACGGATACCGCGGCGATCGTCGGCGAGGACGCCGTTAGATCGACGACGACCACGCGCGCATCGCGCGCGAGATGGCGGGCCAGCGTCAGCGTCGACAGCGTGATGGCATCGCCGGGCGCGGTGCCGAGCACGGTGACCTTCTTCGCGCCCGCCCCCGCCGCAAGCAGGCTTTCCGCCAATTGTCCGATCTCGGCGAATTCGCCGACCTCGATATCCGTCCTCAGCTCTGGCTGGAGCGGCGCCGGTTCGATCTCCACCGCCTCGACGACCGGCTCTCGGCGAACGACCGTCGGCGCGAGGGTGGCAACGGCGCGCGGCGCGGTCTGGCGCAGCAGCTCGCCGGTGACCACGAGACCGGACGACAGCAGCAGTGTCGCCAGCGTCGCGATCAACACGATCGGCAGCTTCTTCGGATAGGCCGGCGTGTTGGAGACGATGCCACGCGAGATGATCCGTCCTTCGGTCGGCGCGGTGTCGATCGTCTCGCGGGTGTTGGCCTCGCGGTATTTGGCCAGATAGGTCTCGAGCAGATCACGCTGCGCCTTGGCCTCGCGCTCGAGCGCACGGAGCTGGACGTCCTGGCCGTTGGTCGAGGTCGCCTGCTTCTTGAGCTGCTCGAGACTCGCGGTCAGGCCGTCGACCCGCCCGCCCGCGATCCGCGCGTCGTTTTCGAGGGAGCGCGAGATCTTGGCTGCCTCGTCGCGGATCTGACCATCGAGGTCGCTGAGCTGGGCCTTCAGCTCCTTGATGCGCGGATGATTGCCGAGCAGCGTGGACGATTGTTCGGCGAGCTGGGCGCGCAGCGTCACCCGCTGCTCCGACAGCCGCCGCATCAGCTCGGAGTTCACGACCTCGGAGGCCTCGATCGGCTTGCCGCTCTGGAGCATCTCGCGGATCAGCCGGGCCTTGGACTCGGCGTCCGCCTTCAGCGCGCGCGCATTGTTGAGCTGGGTGTTGACCTCACCCATCTGCTGGTTCGACAACGTGGTGTTGTTGGTGCCGACGAACAGCGACGATTTGGAACGGAAGTCCTCGACCTTGGCTTCGGCCTCGGAGACCTTCTTGCGCAGATTGTCGATCTCCCCGGCCAGCCACTGGCTGGCGTTGCGCGCCTGGTCCTGACGCGCAGCCTGCTGGAGCACGAGATAGCCGTCGGCGATCGAATTGGCGACGCGCGCGGCGAGCTCGGGGTCCTGCGACTGGAATTCGACCACGATCACGCGCGACTTGTCGACGGCATAGGCCTGAAGCCGATCGTAATAGGCGTCGAGCACGCGCTCTTCCGGGGTCATCGAGAACGGATCCCGACCGATGCCGACCAGCGCCGCGAGCGACTTCAGCGGCGAAACGCCCTGCAACACCGGATCGAATTCGGGGAGTTCCGCAAGCTTGTTCTTCTTGATGATCTCGCGCGCGAGGTCGCGCGACAACACGAGCTGAACCTGGCTGGTGACCGCCTCGGGGTCGAGCGCCTGCCGCTCCTCGGTGCTGCGGTCGCTGCTCGGCCGCAGGAAGACGTTCTCGCGACCGTCGATCAGGATACGCGCCTCGGATTTGTAGCGCGGCGTGATGAGATTGACGACAGCAACGGACGCGACGAGGGCCAGCACCGTCGGCACGATGATCCAGCCGCGCTTGCGTGCGAGGGCGCCGCCGAGCGCGTGCAGATCGATGTCGCCGGATTCGACTGGCGCCGGTTTTGCGGCAAGCGGCGCCGGCTTGGCTTCAATGCGCGGCTTGGACTCAAGCTTGACTTCAGGCTTGACTTCAGACTTGGCCTTCGAAACGGCCCGCTCGATGACGGACTTGTCCTTGCCGGCACGCCAGAACGCTAAACGCATCGAACACTCCCGCAGGGGCAACGCCACTCATGTACCTCAATGCGGCCGATTACACTCCATTAAGGTTGCCGCTGGGTTAATCTTGCCGTCGCACGGGCAGCGCACGCGCGTTCGTCACTCTTTGTTAACCACGAGGGCCCTTAATCCGCATCGATATTCGAGAACATTGTTCGGCACTCCTCGTTGAGCGCTGGTTTTGATCATGCCCCCCTCTCCCGACCAGCCGCTTCGCATTCTTCACGCCGTGCGCGCTCCCGTGGGCGGCATCATCCGCCATATCCTCGACCTCGCCAATGGCCAAGTCGATCGCGGCCATCATGTCGGGATTCTCGCCGACAGCCTCACCGGCGGTGAGCGGGCCGACAAAGCCCTGGCCGAAATTGCGCCACGGCTGAAGCTTGGTGTGCATCGGCTCGCGATCCGCCGCGAACCGTCGCCGGAGGATTTTCTGGTCTGGCTGCGCATGCGCCGCCTCATCGCCACGCTCAAGCCCGACGTCATGCACGGCCACGGCGCCAAGGCTGGCGCCTTCGTTCGCATGCGCCGGCGCACCGACGACGCCATCCGCATCTACACCCCGCATGGTGGCTCGCTGCACTATCCGCTCAACACCCTGAAGGGCGAGTTCTACGCGCGGCTCGAGCGCACGCTGATGGATTCGACCGATCTGTTCCTGTTCGAGAGCGCCTTCGCCCGCGACACCTATCAGCGCATCGTCGGCACTCCCAAGGGCGTCGTGCACTGCGTCTTCAACGGCGTGACGCCCGAGGAGTTCGAGCCGGTCGACATCGCTGATGACGCCACCGACCTCGCCTATGTCGGCGAGTTCAGGCACATCAAGGGCGCCGATCTGCTGGTCGACGCGGTCGCGCGGTTGCATCAGAACGGCAAGAAGATCACGCTGACGCTCGGGGGCGATGGCGAGGAATCGGCGGCGCTGAAGGCGCAGGTCGAAAGGCTCGGCCTGACGGACGCGATCCGCTTCGTCGGCCACGTCAAGGCCCGCTACGGCTTCTCCAAAGGCCGGCTGCTGGTCGTGCCCTCGCGCGGCGATTCCATGCCTTATGTCGTGATCGAGGCCGGGGCGGCCGGGATTCCCATGATTGCGGCACGCGTCGGCGGCATCCCCGAGATCTTCGGCCCCGAGAACCCGGCTTTGTTTGCGCCCAGCGATGCCGAGGCCATGGCCGAGGCGATCGCGACCGCCCTCGCCGATGTGAAGGAGACGGCGCAGCGCGCCTCCGCCCTGCGCCAACGCATCTCGGCGCATTTCTCCCAGCAGGCGATGGTCGAAGGCGTGCTCGCCGGGTACCGCGAAGCATTTGCAAAACATTAACCATCCTTAAGCCGGCTTTAGAGAATCTTCCGATTTGTCCGATAATCGACGTGCCAGGGGATGCATGCCCGGGGGCGTCAAGGCTGCGCCCACGGGGCCTTGGAATGGACGTAGACGCCCGTGGAACCGCTCAACGCACGCTCGATGCTCGATGCCGCGACCAGCGCCGCGGCCAAGCCGGCTGAGCAACCTTTTGTCGAACGCCGCCGCCGCCTGACGCCTGCTGCACTCGAGGTCGTCAACCAGAAGGTCGCCCGCGCCTATTCGCCGATCGTGATCACCGGCATCGCGCGAGCCGTCGATTTTGTCCTGCTGAGCGCGGTCGGCATCGCGGTCTATCTCGGCTACGTCATGCCGCTCGCCGGCTTCAGCTGGCTTTATCCGATCGAGATCGTCGCCGTCGCGGTCGCCGCCGTGGTCTGCTTCCAGGCGGCGGACATTTATCAGGTGCAGCTGTTCCGCGGACAACTCCGGCAAATGACGCGGATGATCTCGTCCTGGTCGTTCGTCTTCCTGATGTTCATCGGCATCTCCTTCTTCGCCAAGTTCGGCAGCGAAATCTCGCGGCTGTGGCTGGCCGCCTTCTACTTCCTCGGCCTCGCCGCGCTGGTTGCCGAGCGCCTCGTGCTGCGTTCGCTGGTTCGCAGCTGGGCGCGCCAGGGCCGGCTCGATCGCCGCACCATCATCGTCGGCTCCGACCACAATGGCGAGCAGCTGGTCGAAGCGCTGAAGGCGCAGGAGGATTCCGACATCCACGTGCTCGGCGTGTTCGACGACCGCAACGACAGCCGCGCGCTGGACACCTGTGCCGGTGCACGCAAGCTCGGCAAGGTCGACGACATCGTCGAATTCGCCCGCCGCACCCGCGTCGATCTGGTGCTGTTCGCCCTGCCGATCTCGGCGGAGACGCGCATCCTGGAGATGCTGAAGAAGCTCTGGGTGCTGCCGGTCGATATCCGTCTGTCCGCCCACACCAACAAGCTGCGCTTCCGCCCCCGCTCCTACTCCTACCTCGGCAAGGTGCCGACGCTCGACGTGTTCGAGGCGCCGATCACCGACTGGGACCTGGTGATGAAATGGCTGTTCGACCGCGTCGTCGGCAGCCTCGCGTTGCTCGCCGCATTGCCGGTCATGGCGCTGGTTGCGGTGGCGGTGAAACTCGACAGCCCGGGGCCGGTGCTGTTCCGGCAGAAGCGCTTCGGTTTCAACAATGAGCGCATCGACGTCTACAAGTTCCGCTCGATGTATCATCACCAGGCGGACCCGACGGCCTCGAAAGTCGTGACCAAGAACGATCCGCGCGTCACCCGCGTCGGCCGCTTCATCCGCAAGACCAGCCTTGACGAATTGCCGCAGCTCTTCAACGTGGTCTTCGCGGGCAATCTCTCGCTGGTCGGTCCGCGTCCGCACGCCGTCCAGGGCAAGCTCCAGAGCCGGCTGTTCGACGAGGCCGTCGACGGCTATTTCGCCCGCCACCGCGTCAAGCCCGGCATCACCGGCTGGGCCCAGATCAACGGCTGGCGCGGCGAGATCGACAACGAAGAGAAGATCCAGAAGCGCGTCGAGTTCGACCTCTATTACATCGAGAACTGGTCGGTGCTGTTCGACCTCGTCATTCTCCTGAAGACGCCGCTCTCGCTGCTGACGAAGAACGAGAACGCGTATTGAGTTTGCTGACGCCGAGCCTCGCTGTCATCGCCCGGCTTGGCCGGGCGAACCAGTAATCACCGGCAGGAGAGCCTGCCACGACGGCACGGAGTACTGGATGCCCGGGTCAAGCCGGGGCATGACAGCGGAAGTTGTGTGCACGAATAGCGTGAGCGTGTGATGGCGTATGCGGCGACAGCCGGTGGAATGAAGATAGCCGCACCGGCTGCGCCCGGCGTCCTGGCCCTTCAGCGCGCGCTGGTGTGGCTGGTCGGGGCCTCAGGCGCGATCGTCTTCATCGAGCCAAGTCCCTACGAGATCGCGACGCTGCTCGCCACGGTGATCTTCTTCGCCACCGGCTTGCGATTGCGGCTGGTGCTGATGCCGCTGGTGCTCGCCCTCGTCCTGCTCAATGTCGGCTACACCATCAGTGCGATCCCGCTGCTCGATCAGTCCGAGGTCGCAAGCTGGATCGCGACCTCCTGGTACATGGCGGTGACCGTGGTGTTCTTCGCCATGATCACGTCGGAGGACACGGCGGCACGGCTCGACATGCTGCGCCGCGGCCTGGTGGTCGGCGCGATGGTTGCCTCGCTCTCGGCGATCGCCGGATATTTCAATTTCGTTCCGGGCGACCACGACCTGCTGACGCTCTACGAGCGTGCGCGCGGCACGTTCAAGGACCCGAACGTGCTCGGCGCCTTCCTGATCCTGCCGGCGCTGTTTGCGCTCCAGAGCGTGGTCTCGGACAAGCCGGCAAAGGCGTTCCGCAACCTCATCGCCTTCGGCATCATGTCGCTGGCGATTCTGCTCGCCTTCTCGCGCGCCGCCTGGGGCGGGCTGGTCCTGACCGCCGCCTTCATGCTGGCGCTGATGGTCTTGACCAGCCGCACCAACGCGCAGCGCTCGCGCATCATCATCATGGCCGTCATGGCGGTCGTGCTGGGCCTCGCGCTGATCGCGGTGCTGCTGTCGTTCGACTCTATTGCCGAGATGTTCAAGCAGCGCGCGAGCTTCGACCAGAGCTACGACGAAGGCCGCTTCGGCCGCTTCGGCCGGCATATCCTGGGTGCGGAGATGGCGCTCGACCTGCCGTTCGGCATCGGTCCCCTGCAATTCCACCGCTTCTTCCCCGAAGACACCCACAATTCCTATCTGAATGCCTTCATGTCGGGGGGCTGGCTCTCCGGCGTTTGCTATCCCGCGCTGGTCTTCACCACCGTGATCACGGGCTTCCGGCACATCTTCGTCCGCGTGCCCTGGCAGCGCGCCTATCTCGCGGTGTTCTCGGCCTTCGTCGGCACTGTCGGCGAAAGCTTCGTGATCGACACAGACCACTGGCGGCATTTCTGGATGATGCTGGGCGCGATGTGGGGCATGATCGCGGCCGCGCAGGCCTACAAGATCACGGCTTCGGACGACGCTTCTTCAGCTTGAGATCGGGACGCTTCTCCGGCGGCGTATCAAGCAGGGTCTTCAGCGCCGCGGTCGCCGCGACCACGCCCTTGTAACCTTCATTGGCGAAACGCAGCAGCAGCCGCAGTTCCTCGTCGGAGTAGCCACTGAACACCTTCTCCAGCGCCTGCTGCATCGGCACGTAGAGCTGACCGATCTTCATGGCAGTCTCCGGCACGACGGCGATGTAGACCTTGCGGCGATCGGCCTCATCACGCTCCCGCCGCACCAGCCCTGCCTTCTCCAGTCGGTCGACCACGCCGGTGATGGCCCCGGTCGTGAGGCCCGTCACTTCGGCGAGGCGGCCTGCAGTCACGCGACCCTCGAGATAAAGAATGTCCATGCATTCGAGATCGGAATTGGCAATCCCGGCGACGTTCGCAACGGTTTGCCCATAGAGCACGCCCTGCGCGGACGAGCGCCGCATCGCCTCTTCCAGTTCCCCCAGCAACGCCGCGCGCGCCTTCGTCCTTGACAAGGCCGACCTCATATCTTAGTCGATATATATCTTAGTCACTAAGAGATTTAGCGACCGTAATTTCTCCTAGCACCACGGAAACGTCGGGAGCAAGCCAATGCCTCATCGTCCCCGCAAGGCCCTGATTATCGGCGCCGGCATCGCCGGGCCCGTCGCCGCGATCCTGCTGCGCCGCGCCGGCATCGAATCGGCAATCTATGAAGCCTGGCCCTACGCGAAGGGCAGCGGCGGCGGGCTGCAGATCGCGCCGAACGGCATGCATGTGATGGACGAGATCGGGCTCGCGGACGAGTTGATCAGCCGCGGCTCGATCGCGGAATCCTTCGACTTCTATTCGCAAGGCGGTGACAAGCTCGGCTCGATCAACCGCGACATGGAACGGCGGTTTGGCCAGCCGGCCGTCAATATCTGCCGCGCGGCGCTGAACGAGATTCTTATCGACAAGGCCTGGTGCGCCTGCGTCTCGCTCTATTTCGACAAGCGCCTGATCAAGATCGAGGATCGCGGCGACCAGCCTGTTATCGCCTATTTCGCCGACGGCACCACCGCCGAGGGCGACTTCCTGATCGGCGCCGACGGCGTGCATTCGGTCACGCGGCGCCAGGTGGTGCCTGATGGTCCGAAACCCTTCAACACCGGCCTGATCGGCTTTGGCGGCTTCGTGCCGCACGCCGTGCTTGACGGAAGGCCGGTCGGCCGCCACGTCGAGACCACGTTCGGGCAGAGCGGCTTCTTCGGTTACGGCTATTGCAGCCCGGATCCGAAGCACGGCGTGATGTGGTGGAGCACGCAGCCGGCGCATGGCATGGACGCCGCGACGTTCCGCGCCCTCGATCAGCGCACGCTGAAGCAGCATCTGCGCGGCTTCCATCACGGCTGGCACGATCCCATCCCCGCCATCATCGATGCGGCCGAGAACATCATAGTCACCGACACGCTCGACGTCGCGACCCTGCCGACCTGGTCGCGCAAGCGCTCGCTCCTGATCGGCGATGCCGCGCATGCGACGAGCCCCCATGCCGGCCAGGGCGCTTCGCTGGCGCTGGAAGATGCGATGCGGCTCGCCCGCCTGATGCAGGAGGGCCAGGAGCTCACCGCCACGTTCCAGGCCTTCGAGGCCGAGCGCCGACCGCGCGCGGAAAAGATCGTTGCCATCGCCCGCCGCAACGGCAACAACAAGCGCGAATTCAGCGCCACCGGCGCGTGGATACGCAATCAGATGATCAAACTGCTGTTGCCGCTGGGATCGAAGGGCATGGATTTCATGTACGCCTATGACGCGCGGGCGGCGTAACAGAAACGGTGCCGTAGGGTGTGCAAAGGCGCAACGCGCCGTGCCCACCATCTCTCTCCAAGCGTGACAACGGCGGGCACGCTTCGCTTTGCCCCCCTACGAGAGCTGACCTAGCCTTCCACATCAAACCTCAACCCGGCATGGTCGACCAGCCGCCTGATCAGCTTGTGCTGCATCGCTGCGCCCGGCGTCCACAGACCGGGAGGCACATCCGGCGCGTCGCGCAGAAGGCAGATGGCGCATTCGGAAATCATCTTCGCCGTTGACGCATAACCGGGGTCGAGATCGCCTTTCACGGCCGCGCGAACCTGGCGCCCGTCCGGCGCGATCGCGATATAGAGCAGGTCGTAATGACCGGCGTCGCGCTCTTGCTTCGAAGGTCCCTCGCCCGGCTTGAGCGCCTCAGGGCCAGTCTTTTCACTATTGGCGGCCATCACGCGCTTGGCGTTGGCCAGCCCTTCGTCGCCCGGCCCCGTCAGCACCATCTCGTCGTAGACAAAGTCCCGGCCATAGGGGAATCCCATCAGCATGTTGGAGCGATGGACATTGCGGGTGTTCAGCATCGCCATCGCGAACGGAGCGGACCAGGATTGCAGGTCTTCCTCGAAAACAGGCTTGTTGCCGCGCGGCTGCCTGGGTCCTTCGAAGCCTGGCGTGAGTGCAAAGGGATCCTTGAGGATCGACACCAGGCTGAGATCCTGCGCAACCGCTTCGAAGGTGACTCGCGCGCTCGCCGAGGTGCCGCCGGAGAACTTCCAGCTGAGGTCGCGGACGCGCCCCTTCACGCGTGGCGCCGATGCCCCGAACACGCGCCTCGCTTGCTCCTGCACGAAGAACGCGCCGAGTTCGAACGGCATGGAATCGAAGCCGCAGGAGAACATGATGCGCGCCCCGCTCGCCTTTGCGGCCGCCTCATGCCTGTCGATCATCTGCTTCAGCCAGATCGGCTCGCCGCAGAGGTCCATGTAGTCGGTGCCGGCAGCGACGCAGGCGGCAAGCAGCTCGGACCCATAGAGCTGGTATGGACCAACCGTGGTGACGATCAGCTTCGCCTGATCGACCATTGCCTGCAACGACACGGGGTCGGCCGCGTCCGCTACGATGAGCGGCGTGTCCGCGGGCGCGCCGATGGCATCGCGAACGGAGGCGAGCTTGTCTCTGCTGCGTCCCGCCAACGCCCATGCCGGAGCCCCGTCACCCACATAGTTCGCAGCGAGATATTCGGCCACGAGCTGGCCGGTGTATCCGGTTGCCCCGTAGACGACGATGTCGAACTTTGCGGACACTGGCCTTACGCTTCCACCTCGAATGTCAGGCCCGCATTGTCCCGCAGCCGCTTGATCAGCTTGTGCTGCATCGCCGCGCCCGGGGTCCAGAAGCCGGCGGCAACGTCCGTTGCATCGCGCAGCATGCAGATCGCGCATTCGGAGATCATCTTCGAGGTCGAGCCGTAACCAGGATCGCGATCGCCGGTGACGCCGGCGCGAACCATGCGGCCATCAGGCGCGATCGCAACATAGAGCAGATTGAACAGCCCGTTCTCGCGCTCTTCCTTCGACGGCCCCTCGCCCGGCTTCGGCGCGCTCGGACCTGTCTTCTCGGCATTGGCCGCCATCACGCGCTTGGCGTTGGCCTCGCCCTTCTCGCCGGGTCCGGTCAAAACCATTTCGTCGTAGACGAAGTCGCGGCCGTAGGGAAAGCCCATCAGCATGTTGGAGCGGTGGACGTTGCGGGTATTGATCAGCGCCATCATGAACGGCGCCGCCCAGGATTGCAGGTCTTCCTCAACGAGCGGCTTGTTGCCTTTCGGCTGCTTCGGGCCGGCAAAGCCCGGCGTCAGCGCGAACGGATCGTTCAGGATCGCGATGAGGCTCATGTCCTTGGCAACAGCGTCAAAGGTCGCCTTTGCACTCGCGGCGGTGCCGCCCGACAGCGTGCCGCGCATGTCGCGCACGCGCCCCTTCACGCGCGCCGCAGGAGCGCCAAACACACGCTTGGCCTCTTCCTGCACGAAGAACGTGCCGAGCTCGAACGGCACGGAATCGAAGCCGCAGGAGAACACGATGCGTGCGCCGCTGTCCTTCGCAGCAGCCTCGTACTTGTCGATCATCTGCCGCATCCAGATCGGCTCGCCGCAGAGGTCGAAATAATCCGTACCGGTCGCGACGCAGGCGGCGAGCAGTTCCTCGCCGTAGAGCTGATATGGGCCGACCGTCGTGATGACGGACATCGTCTGTTCCGCCATCGCCTTGAGCGAAGCCGCATCGGACGCATCGGCGACGATCAGCGGCGTAGCGGCAGGCGCGTCGATTGCGTCGCGCACGGATTTCAGCTTCTCGAGGCTGCGACCCGCCATCGCCCATTTCAGCGAGGCATCGCCCTTATAGTGCGTCGCCAGATATTCGGCGACGAGCTGGCCGGTGAAACCGGTCGCGCCATAGACAACGATGTCGAACTTCGCAGAGCTCATGGTCGGCCTTTACTTCTTTGCGTAACTCACGCCCATGCCGGCGCGGACGTCGCTTTGAATTCCATAGGGCGGGATCGGATAGCGCAGGCCGTTCTTGGCCAGCGCCTTCATGCCCTCGATTGCCTTGGCGAGATGGGAGGGCTTCAAGGCCATCAGCATCTCCTCGTCCGGCACGCCGCCATAGCGCCGTTCGGCATAGCATGGCAAGGACAGGCTGGGCTCGCCGGTCTTGAGCGCCCGTCCCCAGGAATCCGCGCAGGCGGTCTCGCCGACCACGCCCCATTCGAACTTCTTGTAACCGGTATATTGCAGCCCGTTGATCAGGATGATCATCTGGCCGGGCGTCGCATAGACGAGGCAGATGTCGGGCGGATTGAGCCGGCCGCTTGCGAGCGGGCTGACGGCGAGCGCTTGATATTGTCCGAAGGGAACCACGTCCAGGGCTTGCTGGCGCTTGCGCGCATCTTCCGCCGTGCCGTGCCAGACGCCGACATAGTTCTCTCCCGCGAGCCATTTGTCGTCCTGCGGCGCGAGGCCGATCACCGCGCGGCACTGCGCGCCGACAAGATCCTCGCCGGTAATGCCGACGGTCCACCCGAGGCGCGAGGCCATGCTGACGATCTGATCGGTGGTGTGAACCGCATTCGGCCGCCGGATTTTCGGGATCGCCTCCATGTCCGCAGCATGCGCGAACAGCTTCATGCCTGTTACCGTCGTCTTCAGCCGCAACAGGCTGTTGAGATCGGCGACGAGGCCGGCAAGGTCGATCGTATCAGCGGCTTGCTGCTGCATGGCATCCTCCCGACGCGGACGTTTTGCTTCTGAGGCCAGTTCTAGTCCTTGGCCGGCCCGGGAAGCAACTCGCTGGTTCTGCCCATGAGGCGGTAGGCCACAAGGCCGATCCATTCGCGCATGGCCACCTCGGTGCGGCCGAGACCATCAGCGCTGACATTGGTGAACGAGAACAGATCGTCGCGTCCGCCCATCCGCCAGTCGACAGGATAGGCCTGGACGTCAAATCCGGCCTTGCGGAAAATTCCGATCGAACGCGGCATGTGATAGGCCGAGGTGACCAGCAGCCAGCGCTGGCCCGGCTTCGGCGCGACCAGGCGCTTGGTGAAGATCGCGTTTTCGTAGGTGTTGCGCGAGTCCCGTTCGACGATCAGGCGCTCCCTCGGAATGCCGATGCTTTCCAGGATCGGGACCGAATAGTCGGCCTCCCTGGCGCCGGTCGAAATCAGGTTCGCAGAGCCACCCGTGAAAACGATCCGCGCATTCGGATAGCGGCGCGCAAGCTCGGCCGGTGCGAGCAGGCGATCGGCTCCGTGCGTGACCACCGGCGTCCGATGCGCCGCCGACAGATCGGTATCGACGGAGCCGCCCAGCACGATGATGCCGTCGGGGGCGCCGCGCGCGGGATCCCACGGAGGAAAGCGCGACTCCAGCGGATAGAGCAAGAGATTGCCGAGCGGCGAAAAGGCGGCGAGTGCGAGCAGGACCAGTGTGGTCGCGGCCAGTTTCCGACCGAGCCCGGCAAAGCGCGTTGCCATCAACACGACCGAGATGATCCCGAGCTCGACCAGAAGATTGATCGGCAGCACGGCCGCGCCGAGCGTTTTGGAAAGAACGAAGAACAGGAGAAACCTCGCTTGAGTGATCGGGTGCGGCTTGACCTGCCCCCTTGTCATCAGAAATCTTCTTGGGAGAGGATCGATTGTCCGGTCAAGCCCCGGCATACATGATCTCGTGACAAGGTCCGATGAAACCGACTGGACGCGGCAAATGACCCAACACCACCTGCATTCAAGTCCCGAAACCTGCCATTGGGGCTTCTTTGAAGCCGCGCTTAAACCGGTCCTCACCATTGCCAGCGGCGACGAGGTGATTGTCGATACCATCAGCGGCGGTCCGGACATGCTGCCCGACCGCAGCAAGTTTCACGTTCCGCCGGAGATGCTCGAGGTTCATGCCAGGAACGAGCGGATGCTCCCCGGCCATATCCTGACCGGCCCGATCGCGGTCGAAGGCGCCGAGCCCGGCGATGTCCTCGCCGTCGAGATCCTCGACGTCCAGCTGCGGCAGGACTGGGGCTGGAATCTGATCAAGCCGCTGTCGGGCACCCTGCCCGACGATTTCCACGAGACGCGCATCCTCAACATCCCGCTCGACCGGACACGGATGGTCGGCCGGATGCCGTGGGGCCTCGACCTGCCCCTGAAGCCGTTCTTCGGGGTGATGGGCGTGTCGCCGCCCCCGAGCTGGGGCCGCATCTCTTCGCTCGTGCCACGCGCCATGGGCGGCAATCTCGACAACAAGGAGCTCGGCGCCGGCGCCACATTGTATCTGCCGGTCTTCGTTCCCGGCGCGATGTTCTCCTGTGGCGACGGCCATGGCGTTCAGGGCGACGGCGAGGTCTGCGTCACCGCGATCGAGACGGCGCTGCAGGGCCGATTCCGGCTGACGCTGCGCAAGGATTTGCGGTTCGATTACCCGCGTGCGGAAACGCCGACCCACTACATGACGATGGCGATGGACCCCGACCTCGACCAATGCGCGGTGCGGGCGCTGCGCGACATGATCATTTTACTCGGGGAGCTCAGAGGCCTGTCGCGCGAGGACGCCTACACGCTCTGCAGTCTCGCGGCCGATCTGCGGGTGACCCAGACCGTCAACGGCTCGAAGGGCATCCATTGCATGATCGAAAAAGCGATCGTGCACGGCTAAGCCCGCCCACATCTTCTGACCTGCTGCCCCCAACAAGCCGCGCGGGATTCCGCGCGGCGCGGGCAGGCGCATCCTTTTCCCGTGCGATTCCAATGCGCTGAACCACCGTACCAGCCCGGATTTGACTTCCGCCCCTGAACCTAAATAGAGTCTTAATCGTTACTTTTATGTACCCGAGTAAGAGGCTAGCGTTCGGCCATGGCCACCGAAAAAGCCGAGACTGACCGCATTCCCGTAACCTTGGCGCTCTCGACCATCACCTACCTGGAGAAGTTGGTGAGACAGGGCACCCACGGCACCAGCGTTCCCGGCGTCGCACGGACATTGATCGAGGAAGGCATCCGTCTCGCCATCAAGGACGGGCTTTTGTCGATTCGCGACAATGGCAGGACGTGAGCGCGCGACGCGCTTGATGCGGACGGATCTCGGCGACTAGTGGCCGGATGTCGCAACCTGGGACCGTACAAATGCCTGCTCTCTCACCGACCTGGACCGTTGAACGAATTGAACTGTTGAAGCGGCACTTCGAGGCCGGATTGTCGTGCCGCGAGATCGCCGCCGATATCGGCGTCAGCCGCAACGCCGTGATCGGCAAGCTGTCGCGATTGAACCTCACGCGCGGCCGCTCAGTCGACGAGCGCAGACTTCAGGACAGAACGAGCGCGCCGCGCGCGCCGAAAGCGGTGCCCCGGCTGCAATTCGAAATGCTTGCTACGATCTACGGCGAAGCGGACGCACCCGTAGTGACCGGCCCGATCGACGACGCCAATCGCTGCTCCCTAATGGAGCTTCGCGAATACAGCTGTCGCTGGCCGATTTCGACGCCGGGGGCCGAGGATTTCCGCTTCTGCGGTAACGCCGCGCAGGACGGCCAGCCCTATTGCACCGGCCATAGCCGCCTGGCCTACCGGCCGAACTCGCGCGGCCGCCTCATGCGCGGCTGACGCCAGCCCCACTCGACAACGAAAAACCTCCGGCAGGGCACTACCGGAGGTTCTTGGAGGCTTAGCGTGAAGCTAAGAGCCGTGACTTTCGAAATCGGCTGAGAGCCATATAGCTGAGCAACTCAGGTAAGTAAATAAATTTGGCGCAATCAAATCGCATAGCTCGTCTTCGTTGCTTGCGCAGACGGCTTCTGATTTTCGCAACCGGCGTTCCCATCAAGAAAAGGCCCCGGCGGTGTCCCGCCGGGGCCTGGTCAGATCGTCGGAAAACCTGAGCTTACCAGTTGCGCTGGGCGCGCAGCAGCATGCTGTAGGTGTCCTGATCCTTCAGCTCGTAGGTCGCGGCGGGCTTGCCAACCGAGGTCAGCGCCGGCGTCGTGATCGTGCCCGAGTACTTCTGGTCGAGGTGGCTGTAGGTGAAGTCAGCCGAGAAGGTCAGGTTCTTGACCGGCGTCCAGCGAGTGATGACACCGACCTGGCCGATATTGAAGTCCGGGTTGCAGGTGCCGGTCAGGGTCGCGAACGCGGCGCTGCCGCAGATCAGGCCCTTGGCCGTGCCGCTGTAGTTCACAGCCGCCCACGCGCCGTACAGTCCCGTGTTCCAGTACGGATTCCAGTTGTGGGTGTAGGCACCACGGAAACCATAGGTCTTGGTCAGCTCGAGGCTGCCGCCCGGCGCGAACACCGCGTCAGACACGCCGGCGAAGCCGATGCTCTGATAGGCCGCGTTCGAGCTGCCGAACATCGAGTAGCTGGTCGCGGCCAGCTCCTGGAAGTTGTAGCGGCTCGCACCCTCGGTGTAGACGCCCTGCACGTTGATCACGTCGCCGGCACCGGTCGGGATGTTCTTGATCGACAGAGCGAGCTGGACCGCCCAGCCCCACTTGTCTTCGGGGTGACCGGTCGTCTCGGTCGCGCCATAATAGCCGACATGATTGTCGTGGGCGGCGACCGACGCCTGGAACAGACCCCAGGCCTGATCGACGCGGATGTTGCCGACGATGTCGGGGGCTCGCGTGCCGCCGAAATCGCTGGACCCATAGGCGCCGCCGAGCACGCCGGTGGTCGACATCCCTGCGACGTTCCAGAGGTTGGTCTGGAAGATCTGCGTCTGGTCCTGAACCGAGATCGTGCCCGACACGCCCTGACCGAAATCGGCGGTGTAGGTGGCCTGCGGAACGCCGTTGGTGGTGCCGCTGCCGCCGACCAGCTGGTCGAAGTTGTTGCCGGGATAGTTGATCCAGGGCGCGTCGAACTGCGACACCGCCTTACCGAGGGTGAAGCCGGCGAACTGGATGAAGGCGTAGTAGACGCCGAGCGAACCGCCCGAGATCGCGCCGTCGGTACCGTTGACGGAGCCGCCGCCCGAACCGACGAGGCCGGTGCCGGCCGCGTTGAGACCGAGCGTGCTGCTGTACTGGGTCGCGCCCGTTCCCGAGCCGGTGCCGACATAGTTGCCGGTGGTCCAGGTGAAGACCGCGTCGAAATAGGTGCGGACTACGCCGTATTCGGTCGCGGTGCGCGTGTCGATGTTGAGATCCTCACGAGCGCGCAGCGAGTAGTAGTTGTTCAGGCGGTTGTTCGCCGCGAACACGCCGTTGTACTGGGCACTGTAATTGCCGCCGGCATTGAGCGCGACTTCCGCACGCAGATAGCCGCCGAGCTTGATGCAGGTATCGGTGCCCGGGATGTAGTAGAAACCCGCACCGTACAGCGAGCAGATCTTCACGTATTCGACCGCCTTGGCCTTGACCGGAAGATCAGCCGCCTGAGCTCCACCGACGGCGATCAGACCCGCCGCAGTGCCGAGCAAAAGGCTCTTCACCACTTTCATTTAAAACCTCCAAGCTGCTCATTTTGCGGAGACCGGACCATGAGGCCCCCCAGATCCCCGTCTCTTCAAATCCGCTCGGCCGCTTCGCGCTTCCGGACACACCCGCATTCGACGCGAGGGACGTGAGCGAACCACCTGCAACGGGACGATCGAGAACCCCCCACCGCCATGGGCTACTATGACTGCGCTATTCCATTAATCAAAATACTTTATTAGATCAGCTTTATGGTTTTGGAAACTCTGTGTCTGCGGCGCAACACACTGCACGTGCGCGAATCCTGACCTGCTCATATTTGTAATTTCCGTGACAAAATAATCCTGCTCTGCACTTGCGTCAGGGCAGACTTGCGTGGACTATGGCCGTCGCGAACACCGGCCAGACAGAAATTCAGCCTGCGGGAGTGACGCTGTGTCAGCGACGAGGAAAGAAGGGGCGCGCCTCCGCTCCGTCGGCAATCTCGATATCATCAGGCGCTTCACCTGGGAGATATCGTCGATCAACATGTATCTGGAGGAGCTGCGTCAGTTCTGGGCGAGAACGCTGGGCATCAGCGGGCCGCAATGGCTGATCCTGATGGCGATTTCCGACCTCGACAAGGACGACGGCGTTCCCGTCAACGTGGTCTCGAAACTCCTCCACGTCGATCCGTCGTTCGTCACCACACAGTCCAAGCTTCTCGAAAAGAAGGGACTGCTGCGCCGCCGCCCCTCACCGACCGACGCGCGCGTGGTGCGACTGTCGCTGGTCGAGAAGACTCAAAAGCACATCGCCAGCCTCAACGAGCAGTACAAGACAATTCGCGAATTCGTCTTCCAGGAGTTCGACGAGAACGAGCTGACCGAATTCACCGCCAAGCTCGCGATGCTGAAGACCCGGCTTGAAAAGGCCTGCGTCAGGATATCCCTCGACTTCTGAGGCGTCCCGTCTCCCGGGCCGCAGATCGCGCTCAGATCCGCCGGCCAGCGGCACCGAGTCGCGATTCGAGCCAGTCGAAGATGTATTCGTTGGCAAGGCTGGGATTGTCGGCATGCGCTTGTGCGGCGCCAGTCTCCTCGGCGGTGAACACTTTCAGCACGATGTCCGAGCTGCCGAGCCGGGATTTCTGCACGATCTGCTGCGCCCGGTCGGCCTTGAGCCAGCCGTCCTCGCCGATGGTGATCAGCACCGGACATTCGGCACTGGAGGCCATCAGCGGCGCATGCGGCACCGGCACGATGCTGAGATCGCTCATCGCAAAACGGCTGGCAAAGAACGAGCGCTCGTGCAGGTCCCACAAGCCCCCGTCGCAGACAGCCGCGGCCAGGCGCGGCTCCTGCAATACAGAACGCGCCACGAACGAAGAGCCCCACCCGTCCGCCACGATCGCGACGCGATCGAAATCGACGTCGCTGCGTAGCTCCAGGTAATCCATCACGCTGCCGATCGAGCTCTCGAGATCGCCTCGCTGCAACAGCATGTCGGCGTAATCGTCGCGCTCGTCGCCGAGCAGATCGAGCGCCAGCATCGCAAAGCCCCGCTCGCGCGCATGCGGAGCGAGCTTGACCAGGAACTCCTCTTTGCGATGTCCGGGTTCGCCGATGCAGATCACGGTCGGCGCGCGACCGTTCGTCGCGGGCGCGGGCAGGAAGTAACCCTGCAGCGCGTGTCCTTCGACCCACGGGATCGTCACGACCTCGCCGGCCGGAGCGCGCGCCGAGAGGTAATTGCGGGCGCATTCCTGCATCGCGAGCACCGCAACCCAGCGTCGCTCGTCGGCCGGATCGAGCGGCATCGCGGCCGCGCCGTAGTAGTTCATGGCGCGCAGCCAGTTGCGCTGCGCGGTCACCAGATGTCCTTGGGCGAAGGCCGCCTCGGCCCGATGCCGGTTGGCCTGCGCCAGCTTCTTCCACTCGCGATGCCAGGACTGCTCGTCGCCGCGCTTCAGCTGGCGAGCGATCATCAGGCATTCGGCGATGGTGGCGCCGCCCTCCTGGGCCGCGGTGAGCAGCCGGGTGAATTCAGCGGAGATATCCTCTCTCTCCGGGCAGAGGATGAAATCATCGGAGAGGCATGCGGGTATCATCGGAGCTACGCTCGATCGTGGCGTTACCTCTGTTTGACTAGACTATTTTGGTTCGCCAACCAAGCTGGCCTGCTTCAAATGAGGCATGTTTGAGATCACCATCGCTTGAACGCGGGAATATCGCCGCATGCGTGACATTCCGCTTCGTCATAAGAAGGTAAAGATCACCGCGACGCCGAGACAACTGGCTGCCGCGCCTCTTGCGATGATGATCGTCATTCCTATATAGGCGCGCGATCGCGGCCGGTCTCAGCCAAGCCGCCAGCCGACTTCCTGGGTAAAGCTTTCGTAGAAGGCGCGGTCGTAGACCTGCTCCGGCGTCGCGCGGACGCGCTCGTCGAGGCGCTTTGCGTCTTCACCCACCAGGATGCGCCACCGCTCGGCTTTCACGCCGTCAAGGATGATTTTGGCGGCTTGCGCGGCCGTGGTCGGCGCATCCTCGAGAAAGCTGCGGGCCCGCTCGGCGAAGACCGCCTGAATGTCCTCGTCCGACATTTTGTCAGCATCTGGCACCCCGGCGGCGACCATCCGCTTGCGCGTCAGAACGACTTCGTCGGCGTTGAGACGCTCCGATCCGTCGGCGCTCTGCACCTTGCGTGAGTTGGAGACGATCGAGGTGCCGATATGGCCGGGCATCACCACCGAACATTTGACATGCGGCGCGTGCAGACGGAGATCGTTGATCAGCGCTTCGGTAAATCCTTTCACGGCGAACTTCGCCGAGCTGTAGGCGGTGTGCGCCTGGTTCATGCCGATCGAGGCCCAGAAGCCGTTGACGCTGGCGGTGTTGATGATGTGGGCTTCGTCCGCCGCAACCAGCATCGGCAGGAAGGTGCGGACGCCGAGATAGACCCCGCCCCAGCAGATGTTGAAGGTGCGCTCCCATTGCTCGCGCGTGTTGGTGAACAGGCTGCCACCGCCGCCGATGCCGGCGTTGTTGAATAGCAGATGGATCTTGTCCGCCTTCTGCTGCTCGGAGAGCTCGTCGCGAAAACGCTTGAGATGATCCTCGATCGACACGTCGGCGACATGCGTCGTGACGCGCAGGCCCTGCGGTAGCTTCTCGGTCTCGCACAGTCGCTTGGTTTCGGCCATGGCGGCTTCCGAGACGTCGCACATCGCGACGTTGCAGCCCTCGGCAACGAGCTGCCGGGCGAGCTCACGCCCCATGCCCGTGCCGCCACCGGTGATGACGGCGATCTTTCCAGCAAATGCCTTCATGGGACTTTCGGCCCCTCCCCTTGTCGGTCTGTTTCTTCGTCGTTGGCGCGACGCGCGCAAAATGTAGCAGCGCCGCACCCGCAGGTAAAAGCGGATCGGCGCTGCCGGTTCACATCGGTTATTTCGGCGTGCGGACTATTCGGCCGCCTCGATCTGCCGCCCGTCGAGCGCGCCAAGCGCTTCCAGCGCCTTGCGAGTCGCCGCCTGCTGCGCAGGTGACGCCTCCGGCATCGGTGCGCGCGGATAGGTCATGGGCAGGCCCTGGAGCGTCTGCGCGTAACGCGTACAGGCCGGCAGATTGTCGGCAATGATGGCGTTCCACAGCGTCAGCAGCTTCTTGTGCAATTCGAGCGCGCGCGGATGATCGCCTGCCTTCACCGCATCCCACAGCGCCACGGAGGCGTGCGGCGCGGCGGTCAGGATCGCGGCGATCGAGCCATGGGCGCCCAGCGTGTAGGAGGGATACATCAGGGCATCGACCGCGCTGAAGATCAGCTTGTCGGGCGCCATCATCATGAGATCCGCGAACAGCTTGAGATCGCCCGCGCTCTGCTTCACGCCGATGACCAGCGGTACTTCGGCCATGATCCGCGTCAGCAACGCCGGCGACAAATACGACCACGGGACTACGTTGTAGATGATGATGGGCATGCCGGTCTCGTCGGCCATGGCGCGGAAATGCGCGACCATCGCATCGTCATCCGGCTTGAACAGGTAATGCACCGGCGTCACCTGGAGCGCTGCGACATTCATGTCGCGCACGAGCTTGCCGCGGCGGATCGCATCGCGCGTGGAATCGACGATGATGCCGGCGATGACGGGAATGCGCCCCTTCACCGCCTCCACCGTCGCCGCCATCAGATCGCGATATTCCTCGTGGTCGAGCGTGTGGCCCTCGCCGGTCGAGCCGCCGGCGGCAACGCCATGCGCGCCGGCGCCGATCATCCAGTCGACTTGCGGCGCTATGAGCTGATAGTCGATCTCGCCATCTTTCCGGAACGGGGTCGTCATCGGCGGGATCACGCCGGATGGTCGTGCCTTCATCGTCTGCCCTCGCGTTTCCATTGTCGTGTCACGGTCCCGCTCTTTTGACGGGTATTCCGCACGCCGCAAAGCCTATCGGCTCGGCCGTTGCTGTGAAGGGCGGCTGACGCGGCACTGCCCCCACAATCGCTCATCTCTGCTCTCTTCTCTGCGGGTTCCCCGTAGTTCCCCGGCTTCGGTTTATGGGCAATTTTTTTACAATCCGAATCGTCAAATGGGGACGCTGGGGCGAGCAGGCCCAGCCAGCGTGTCGTATCAGGCACAGGCTGTGGCACTCGGCTTGCATCCCCCTCGTGGTCGAAACTACCAATGAGGTGACTGGAATGTTCATAACCGTCGTTGCCGTGCTCTGCCGGCTTGGCGCTGCTGCCTCGGGCAGCTGTGTCGAGGAAATCGTGACCGACAGCAACATGACGCCCGATATGTCGATGATGGCGTGCGCGGTCGGTGCCCAGGCCCCGCTTGCAAAGTGGATGGGCGAGCACCCGATCTATCACGCCAACTGGCGCCTCGAGCGCTTCAAATGCGTGCCGGGTCATTACGAGATCAAGGGCCATGCCTAGGACCCCGCAAAACTACTGATACCGAGGAAACGCCCGGGGGCCGCTCTTGCCCTTCCGTGCGACACGATCAGCACCAAAGTCTGCCTGCGCCAACGTCTCGCCCGTGGCGCCCATTGTGATTTCAGTCACGTTCTCTGTTCAAGCCACCGCCCGCAAAATCATCGCACGCGCGCGCCGGCCCTCCGGCGTCGGCATCATCGCGTAATTGTGCGGCTGATCCCGCCACAGATGCAGCTCGACCGGCACGCCTGCCGCCCGCACGCGCACGGCGAGATCGGCGCTGTCAGGGTAAAACAGATCGCGCGTGCCGGAGAAGATCGTCATCGGCGCAAGCGAACGAAAGGCACCGTTGAGCGGGCTGACGAAGGGATGGCCGACATCAAGCTCGCCGGCATAGAGCCTTCCCGCTTCGACAATCCCGGGAATGTCCTGGATCGGATCGCGCGCTGCAAGATCCGCTTGCTCAGGGCGGCTCACAGACGCGTCAACCCCGGGCGAAATCAATACCAGCCTGCTCGGCTGCCGATGGCCGTGATCGCGCAGCCATTGGCACGCAGCAAGCGCGAGACCCGCGCCGGCCGAGTTGCCGACCACCGTGACCTTTGCAGACCCTGCGTCCTCCAGCAGCATGCGCAACAGCTCAGCCGTCTTTGGCACGACCTCTTTGGCGGTGGCGCGCGGCGCAAGCGGATAGATCGGCACGACGCAGACGATTCCGGCCTTGCGCGTCATCTGGCCGACAAAGCGCCAATGCGCCGGCGCGATCTCGTTGATGTAGCCGCCGCCATGCAGGAACATGACGTGGTTGCAGCCCTCATGCCCCGAGGACGGCGCGGTGTAATAGACCGGCCAACCACCCATCTTGGTCAGGATCGCCTCGACGCCGCGGCCGAGCCCCACCGGCTCGAACGAGGCCGGCTGCAAGGCAAGCCTCTGCACATGAGCCTGCACGGCCTCGGCCGACCCAAGCTGCTGCTTGTAGGGAAGCAACCGGAGCAGCAGGTTGAAGACTTGGCTCTGCAAGCTCGGCGCAGGATCGTGCCGGGCCGGTGGACCGAAGATGCAGCTGCCCGGGCAAAACTGCAGGGCCGACACGATCCTGGCAACGCTCATGGCCACATCCCCATCCGGCTCCTTGGACACGGCGACAAAGAGGCTTGCCGATCCGTCGCCACTTGCCAATATAATGCGAGCATTCACTCGCTTTTCCTACTCGCATTAGATCACAAGGCCGTGGCCAGCAAACCGCCTACAACACCTCGGAAAAATGCCTCGCAGGAACGATCCCGCGCCACGGTCGACGCGCTGATCGAGGCGACTGCTCGCATTCTGGTCCGGGAGGGTTTTGAAAAGACGAGCACCAACCGCATCGCCGAGGTCGCCGGCGTCAGCGTCGGCTCGCTCTATCAATATTTTCCGGGCAAGGAGGCGCTCGTCGCCGCCGTGATCCACCGCCACCAGGAGGAGATCATGGCCATCGTCCGCACCACACTCCGCGAAATCGCGGACATGCCGATCGAGAAAGCCGTGCGCCGCCTCGTCAGCGTCGCGATCGAAACCCACCGCATCAACCCGAAACTGCAGCGCGTCCTCGCCGAGCAGATCCCCCGCGCCGGAAAGCTCGACAGCGAAGCCTTCATCCGCGAGGTCCACAGCCTGGTGCGCGCCTATTTCGAGAAGCATTGCAAGGAACTGCGCAAGATCGATCTCGACATCGCAACCTTCATCTGCGTCAGCACAATCGAAGCCGTGGCGCACAATGTGGTGCTGAACCAGGCAGAGGTGTTGCCGGAGAAGATGGTGAAGGTGCTGGTGGAGGAGACGACGAGGATGGTGGTGGGGTATTTGAGGTAGCTGGCGATGGACCCTCGCCCTGACCGCCACGCATGCGGCACTGGCTGACGCGGGCTCCGCACTGACCGTCAATCCACCCGACAAATGATCTGAAAAAATGGTCGGAGCGAGAGGATTTGAACCTCCGACCCCTAGTCTCCCAGACTAGTGCGCTAACCGGGCTGCGCCACGCTCCGAACGTCGTTCCATTAGCTAGGATCGGCGCGATGCGCAAGGCGAGCCGCACCATTTTGATGGCCCTCGAGACCGGCTCGGAGCCGATCGTCATCGGAACCACCGGCAGAGCCGGGCCGAATGCAGCCCTACCCGTCCTTCAGCGCTTGATCCAGCATCTCCTTGCAGGCGACGAGGTCGGCGAGCACCCGTCCGAGCCGTTCCCGATCCAGCGCGCTGGGGCCGGGGGGCGCGGCGGCAGCGCCGCCCTTGCGGAAGGTGGTGAGGATCTCCTCGTCGTCGACCTCCGTGAAGCGGAAGTCGATGCCTTCCTCTTCGTCGCCCTGGTAGTCGTCATCGTCGGTGTCAGTGACGCCCTTGATGGGGGCTTCGTCCTCAGGCTCCATCAGGCTGGCGCCGATGGCGTCCTCGATCGCCCCGAACGAGACCGCAGCCGCGCCGTCGGCCAGGCCCTGCACCGATTTGACGCCGTGCTCCTTCAGGATCCGCTGCACCCCGCGGATGGTATAGCCCTCCCCGTAGAGCAGCCTGCGGATGCCCTTGAGCAGGTCGACGTCGTCGGGGCGGTAATAGCGACGGCCGCCGCTGCGCTTCATCGGCTTGATCTGCGAGAAGCGGGTCTCCCAGAACCGCAGCACGTGCTGCGGAATGTCGAGCTCCTGCGCTACTTCGCTGATGGTTCGGAACGCATCCGGCGCCTTGTCCAAATGCCAATCCTTTCCGGAGGGCTGTTAGGCCTCTTGAGGAGCCTTGGTGGCGTCACCATTGGTGCGGTGCTGCGCGTTGATCCGCTGCTTCAGGATCGCCGAGGGCTTGAACACCATCACCCGCCGCGGCGAGATCGGCACCTCGGTGCCAGTCTTCGGGTTGCGGCCGATGCGCTGGCCCTTCTTGCGGACCATGAAGGACCCGAACGAGGACAGCTTCACCGTCTCGCCCTTCTCAAGGCAGTCGGTGATCTCCTTCAGCACGAGTTCCACGAAGGCGGACGATTCCGTGCGCGACAGGCCCACCTTTTGGTAGACGGCTTCGCACAGATCAACTCGCGTTACGGTTTTGCTGGTCTCGGTCATCGCCCTGCCCCACATCACGGCGAACAATTGTTGTCTGAAATTATGAGCTTACGATACGGCGGTCAACAGCGCTCATCAATGCAGACGCATCGATAATCCGAGCTAATTCCGGCAAAATTTTATCTGATGTGGCTTTACCACCGCACCAGCGCGGAGCCCCAGGTGAAGCCGCCGCCCATGGCTTCCAGCAGAACCATGTCGCCGCGCTTGATGCGGCCGTCCTTGCGCGCCACGGCCAGCGCCAGCGGGATCGAGGCGGCCGAGGTGTTGCCATGACGGTCGACCGTCAGCACCACCTTCTCCGGCGCGATATGGAGCTTGTGGGCGGATGCGTCGATGATTCGCTTGTTGGCTTGGTGCGGCACGAACCAGTCGATGCTGTCGGCATTGAGGCCGGTCGCCTGGAAGGCATCGACGATCACGTCGGTGATCATGCCGACCGCATGCTTGAAGACCTCCCGGCCCTCCATGCGCAGATGGCCGACGGTCTGGGTCGAGGACGGCCCGCCATCGACGAACAGCTTTGCCTTGTGCCGGCCGTCGGAGCGCAGATGCGTGGTGACGACGCCGCGGTCGGTCGCGGCATTGCCCGGCTGCTCCTGCGCCTCCAGCACGACCGCGCCCGCGCCGTCGCCGAACAGCACGCAGGTGCCGCGGTCGTTCCAGTCGAGGATGCGCGAGAAGGTCTCGGCCCCGATCACCAGCGCGCGCTTGTAGGCGCCGGTGCGCAGGAAATTGTCGGCGGTTGCGAGCGCGAACACGAAGCCGGAGCACACCGCCTGGAGATCGAACGCCGCGCCGTGATTGATGCCGAGCGCATTCTGCACGGCGACTGCGGTCGCTGGAAAGGTGTTGTCCGGCGTCGAGGTCGCCAGCACGATCAGTTCGATCGACTGCGCGTCCACGCCGGCGTCCGAGAGCGCGGCCTGCGCCGCATTGATCGCCAGATGGGAGGTGAATTCGCCTTCGGAGGCAATGTGCCGTTCGCGAATGCCGGTTCGCTGCACGATCCACTCGTCGGACGTGTCGATACGCGCCGCCAATTGGGCGTTGGTCACCACCTGCTCCGGCAGGTAAGAGCCGCAGCCGAGCACGACCGAACGAATTTGAGTCACGAAACAGCCTCCTGCGCGGATTGCACGGAATTGAGTGCACCACCCTCGCGGTTGAGCATCTGATTGATCTTGTTCAGGAGATCGTAGTGAGCCATCTCATAGCCAACATCGATCGCATAGGCAAAGCCTTCGGCGTTGATTCCGCCGTGGCTTTTGACGACAAGCCCGTTAAGTCCCAGCAACACGCCGCCGTTCGACTTGTTCGGATCCATCTTGTCACGGAGGGCCTGGAAGGCCTTGCGGGCAAAGACATAACCGACCTTGGACAGCCAGCTGCGCTGGATTTCGTTGCGGAGTAAGTCCGCCATCTGACGCGCGGTTCCTTCGGCAGCCTTGAGCGCGATGTTGCCGCTATACCCTTCGGTCACGATCACATCGGCCACGCCCTTGCCGATGCCGTCGCCCTCGACGAAGCCGATATATTCGAGTTCGGGCAGGTTCATCGCGCGCAGGATTTCGCCGGCCTCGCGGATCTCCTCATGTCCCTTGATTTCCTCGGTACCGATGTTGAGCAGGCCGACGGTGGGGCGTTTCTTGTCGAACACCACGCTCATCATGGCCGCGCCCATGATCGCAAGCGCAACCAGATGGCGCGCATCGCCGCCGATGGTGGCGCCGAGATCGAGCACGACGGACTCGCCGCGCCGGGTCGGCCAGATCGCGCTGATGGCCGGACGGTCAATGCCCGGCAGCGTGCGTAGATGGAACCGGGCCATCGCCATCAGCGCGCCGGTATTGCCGGCGGAGACCGCGACGTCGGCCTCGCCCTTTTTCACAGCGTCGATGGCAAGCCACATCGAGGACGTCTTGCGGCCGCGCCGCAGGGCCTGACTCGGCTTGTCCGAGCCGCTGACGGCGACGTCGGTATGGATGATCTTCGCAGCGGCCTTGAGCTCGGGGTGCCGGTCGAGCTCGGGCTCGATCTTGGCGCGGTCCCCGACCAGCAGGAATTCGGTATCGCGGTGCCTCCGAAGCGAGATGGCGGCGCCTGGAATGACCACGGCAGCACCGTCATCGCCCCCCATGGCGTCCAGCGCGATGCGAACCTTGCTTGGCATAGAAGTCCCGGAAACCTGGTCTGGTGCGGTCTTGAACGAGCGGGCCGCAAAAAATGGGTACGCCACGGACATGGCGACCGGCCAAGCGCCACGCCGCACCCGGACCGGGGCGGACAATAGCGTTTTGTTATCCCGAAACAACCTCTTGCCCCCAGCCTTTTGGACTAAGGGCGATCCCGCGGCAGGCCGCCAAAACTCGCAATAACTATTATATATCAAGAAGATAATAAAATATCTGAAACCAGCCCCGTAAACACTTCGCCTCCCCTGGCAAAGCGGTCTTACGGGGAATGCCCAGCTATTTGCCCTTCTTCTTACCCTGCTTGTTGTCCTGAAGCGCCTTCAGCGCTGCGAACGGATGGTCCTCGGGGTCGGGCGCGATGACTTCGGCTTCGAACACGGCGCCAGGCTTGCGAGGATACGGATCGATCGCGAGGAACAGCGCATCGGTCGCGATCCGCCCGAGATCGATGATCCCGTTGACGATGGCCTCCGGGGGATCGGCGACCTCCGGCGGGTCCTCGCCGTCCTGGCCTTGCTCGATCAGGTCCTCCAGCCGCCGCGTTTCGGCCTCGGGCGCAAAGGTCAGGTCGACCTCCTCGTCGATCTCGCTCTCGATCGGATCGAGCGTGACGACGCAGATCTGGCCGACCCTAGCCCGGACGCGGCCGGTGACCTGGACCCGGCCACCGCTCTTCGGCACGACGTCGAAGTCGGCATGGGCCGACAGGATGTCGCGTAGGCCCGCGAGATCGGCCATGGCCTGGCGCTCGGCCCCCGATGCTTCAAGCGCGCGGTGCAGGCCGGTATCGGGAATCTGCGCTACCGCCACGGGCGAGCGCCAGGGATCGGGTTGGGATCCGGTCATCGGTCGATTCATGACATCTCGCCCTCCCGAAGCTGTGCGGGAAATTTGAAGGATCCGAGCAGCAGCGCCGGATCGCCGGTCCGGTCGAGATCCGCATTCGCGGCCTCTGCATAGACGGCCAGCCGCTGTGCGTGATCCATCCCTGCCCCATTCAAGATATTCTTGCAGATCGCCTGCGCCAGCGCCTCAGTGCCTTTATCGATGGCCTGGTCGTAGGCCTGGACGCGGCCGTAAAAGGCCTCGCCGAACGCCCGCATCCGTTTCGGGACTGTCTGGTCGCCCACGCCCATCTCGCGCAGATTGTCGTCCATGTCCTCGCAGAAGCGGTCGAACAGCGCTTGCGACAGCCCAGCCCCGCCTTGAACCGTCCGCAGCCGCCGCAGCAACAGCCAGAGGTGCAGGAGCAACAGATCGAAACGCCCATTAACCGTATCCGGTACGCCCAACTCCCGGTAAAATATGGGTTCTCGCGCCTGCGTCACGATCATGCCATAGATGGCCTCAATGGTGCCGGCCGGGGCTAGCCGGGGTTTCCTGAAGTGATTGAACGGCCAAAGCATTGTGGTTTCCGCAAGCGGGCGCGCGCGAGTTGCATTCAGAGCCTCCGCCCGGTACTTCAGCGCCTCGCGCGACGCAAGGGGACGGAATCAGTTCCGCTATGACCATAACGAACCAGACCAGCCTGCGCGCAACTCGGCGGCGCGGCCTTCATGCGGCTTGGCGCGGCCTGCGCATGCTCGCGGCCGTGACCCTGGTCGGTGCTGCCCTTGCAGGCTGCGCCGGCGAGCAGTTCCAGAAGGGCTACATCCTGCCGCCCGGCGCGCTGGAGCAGATTCCGATCGGCGCGAGCCAGGATCAGGTGCTGATCGTGATGGGCACGCCCTCCACCGTCGCGACGCTGGACGGCGAGGTGTTCTATTACATTTCGCAGCGCTCCGAGCGCATGGTTGCGTTTATGAATCAGAAGGTGGTCGACCAGCGCGTGATCGCGATCTATTTCGACAAGAACCGGCGTGTGCGCCGGCTTGCGAATTACGGCCTGCAGGACGGCAAGATCTTCGACTCCATCAGCCGCACCACGCCGACGTCGGGTCAGGAGATGAGCTACCTCGCGCCGCTGTTCAAGCTGCTCAGCTTTAACTGAGTCTTCAGCCTGCGGCGTCGCGCCGCTCTTTGCGCAACACGTGCGGGCGTGTGCGACTTGCCGTTGCACGCTCGGTTCCCTACGCTCTCTGCAAAACAAAGCCGGGAGTGGATTCGTGCCCAACAAAAGTTTGTCCCGCCGTCGCCTGCTCGCCGGTGCCGCTGGTCTGTCGGCTGCAGCCATCCTGCCGCGATCGAGCCTTGCGGACTGGAAGCCGACCGAGAACATCCGCATCATCGTGCCGGCCGCAGCCGGCGGCTCGACGGATGTGATGGGCCGCCTGCTTGCTGCCCATCTGCAGTCCGCCTGGGGCCAGACTGCGGTCGTGGAGAACCGCTCGGGTGGCGGCGGAACGATCGGCACCGCCGAGGTCGTTCGCTCCAAGGCCGACGGCCACACCATCCTGATCGGCAATCCCGGTCCGAACGCGATCGCCTACAGCATCTTCAAGAACCTCACCTACAAGCCGGACCAGCTCCAGCCTGTGACCAACATGATCCGGATCCCGAACATCGTGTCGGCGCATCCGAAGACCGGCATCAAGTCCGTCGCCGAACTGATCGCCTATCTGAAAGCCAATCCGGACAAGCTGAGCTACGCCTCATCAGGCGTCGGCCAGAGCCCGCACCTCACCGGCGCCTGGTTTCTCCAGCTCACCGGGCTGAAGATGACGCACATCCCGTTCCGCGGTGCCGGCCCCGCGCTCCAGGCCGCGCTCGCCGGCGACATCCAGATCCTGTTCGACAATCTCTACCCGAGCTTGCCGCAGGTGCAGAACGGCACGCTCAACGGCCTCTGCGTCACCACCACCGAGCGCAGCGAGCTCGCACCGAACCTGCCGACCATGCGCGAGAGCGCGCCGGAGCTTGCGAATTTCGACGTGTCGTCCTGGTTCTCGGTGTTCCTGCCGAAGGGCGTCCCTGCCCCGGTGCTCGAGGCGCTCAATCTCCAGGTCAAGGCGATGCTGGAGCGCGACGACATCAAGAAGCAGATCTCCGCCATGGGCGCCCGCGCCGATTACGGCACGCCACAGCAATTCGCCGAGTTCGTGGACGCCGAGACGAAGAAATTCGCCGGCATCATCCAGAAGGAAGGCTTGCAGATGGACGTGCAGTAGGCGCCGCTCCCCTCATTGCGAGCGAAGCGAAGCAATCCAGACTGCTACAGCGGAAAGACCCTGGGTTGCTTCGTCGCAAGAGCTCCTCGCAATGACGCGGCGAGAGTCTGCGGTCTACCAAACGAAGACCCCGCGGCTTACGCCGCGGGGTCTTGTCTTGTGTCGTTTGCGCCGACTCAGTGTGCCAGAATCGCCAGCAGCAGCAACGCCACGATGTTGGTGATCTTGATCATCGGATTCACCGCGGGGCCCGCCGTATCCTTGTAGGGATCACCGACGGTGTCGCCGGTCACCGCGGACTTGTGGGCATCACTGCCCTTGCCGCCGAAGTGGCCGTCCTCGATGTACTTCTTGGCGTTGTCCCAGGCGCCGCCGCCCGAGGTCATGGAGATCGCGACGAACAGGCCCGTCACGATCACGCCGAGCAGCATGGCGCCGACAGCGGAGAACGCCGCCGACTTGCCGGCAACGCCTCCGCCCGCGATCGCGTAGATCACGAAGTAGACGACGATCGGCGACAGCACCGGCAGCAGCGAGGGGATGATCATCTCCTTGATCGCCGCTCGCGTGAGCAGGTCGACCGCCTTGCCGTAGTCGGGCTTGTCGGTGCCCTGCATGATGCCCGGCTTCTCGCGGAACTGACGCCGGACCTCCTCGACGATCGCGCCGGCCGCACGGCCCACCGCGGTCATACCCATCGCACCGAACAGGTACGGCAAGAGACCGCCGAACAGCAGGCCCACCACGACGTAGGGATTGTTCAGCGAGAAGTCCGGATTGACGCCGGCGAAGTAGGCGTGATGCGCGCTGTCTCCAACGAAGAACTTGAGGTCCTGGTTGTAGGCCGCGAACAGCACGAGGGCACCGAGACCGGCGGAGCCGATCGCGTATCCCTTCGTCACCGCCTTGGTGGTGTTGCCGACCGCGTCGAGCGCGTCGGTCGACTTGCGTACTTCCTTCGGCAGGCCCGCCATTTCGGCGATGCCGCCGGCGTTGTCGGTCACCGGACCGAACGCGTCGAGCGCCACGATCATGCCGGCCAGCGCCAGCATGGTGGCGGTCGCGATCGCGATGCCGAACAGGCCGGCAAGGCTGTAGGTGATCAGGATGCCGGCGATGATGACGATCGCGGGCAGCGCCGTCGCCTCCATCGAGACGGCAAGTCCCTGGATCACGTTGGTGCCGTGGCCGGTCACCGAGGCCTGGGCGATCGACTTCACCGGACGATAGTCGGTGCCGGTGTAGTATTCGGTGATCCAGATGATCAGCGCGGTAACGACGAGGCCGACCACGCCGCATTCGAACAGCGCCATGCCGGTGTAGTCGACGCCCTCGAGCTTGCCGAAGCCGATCAGGTAGTAGATCACCACGGCAATGCCGATCAGCGACAGAATGCCGGTTGCGATCAGGCCTTTATAGAGGGCGCCCATGATCGACTGGCTCGGCCCGAGCTTCACGAAGAACGTGCCGATGATCGAGGTGATGATGCAGATGCCGCCGATGGCGAGCGGCAGCGTCATCATGTTGGCGAGGATCGGCGTCTTGGCGAAGAAGATCGCCGCCAGCACCATGGTGGCGACCGCCGTCACCGCGTAGGTCTCGAACAGGTCGGCCGCCATGCCGGCGCAGTCACCGACGTTGTCGCCGACGTTATCGGCAATCGTCGCCGGGTTGCGCGGATCGTCCTCCGGGATGCCCGCTTCGACCTTGCCGACGAGGTCGCCGCCAACATCGGCACCCTTGGTGAAGATGCCGCCGCCGAGACGGGCGAAGATCGAGATCAGCGAGGCGCCGAAGCCGAGCGCCACCATGGCGTCGACCACGGTGCGGCTATCGGGCGGGAGATTCAGCGAGTGGACCAGGAAGCCGAAATAGAGCGTCACGCCCAACAGGGCGAGACCGGCCACCAGCAGGCCGGTGATCGCGCCCGCCTTGAAGGCGAGTTCGAGGCCGCCGGCGAGCGAGGTCGTCGCGGCCTGGGCGGTGCGCACATTGGCACGGACCGAGACGTTCATGCCGATGAAGCCGGCCGCCCCCGACAGGATGGCGCCGATGGCGAAACCGATCGCGACATAGAGCCCGAGGAAATAGGCAAGCAGCACGAAGATGACGATGCCGACGATACCGATCGTGGTGTATTGCCGGCGCAGATAAGCCTGTGCGCCCTCGCGCACCGCTCCTGCAATTTCCTGCATGCGCGGCGACCCCGCATCCGCGCCCAACACCGAAGACGTCGCCCAAATCGCGTAGACGACGGAAAGCACTCCGCAGAGCACTATCAACCATAATGCTGTCATGTGATTTTTTGCCTCAGATCCTTGATGTATCCCCAGCGCCTTTGTTGTCCGTCTCGCGGTGCAGCGCCTTGATTTTGAACAAAGCCGCCCCTTTCCCGAAGAGGCGGCTCCAGTCGTTCGCAAGCTTGCCAAAATCAAATTGAGGGTGCAACGCCGGATCAGGCCGAAAAAGCCGATCTCGGCAGGTATTTAGACCTAATCCCGAGGGGACGGCCTCGGCTGCCTCAAGCCGCCGCCCTCACGGCATGCCGGGAGGAAGAGGCCAATTCCAGGGTCTGTCCGCCGGCCGTTGTGCGCCGGTTGAAGATCTTGACCTCGTAGACGCTGCCGCTCGCACTGGTTTCCAGTGACACCGAAACGACCTGGTCGAGCGTGAGGACGCCAAGCGGGACATCCTGGTCAGGCAGGATCAGCGTCGCCAGTTCGCTGACGAACACGATCACCAGATGGCCTTTTGCCATGTTGCTCTTCGACAGCAACCGCAACTGGCCGTGATAAGGCTGCCGGGTCCAGGCCGACGGCAGGCCGGGATCGACTACGACCTGGATATTGTTTGTCTGGGGATGCACGGTAAGCACCATCTTCGCCAGATCGGGCTTCCAGTGCATGGGCAGCGCCGGCATCGTTTTCCAGAGACAATCGAACGCCGCGCACTCGCTGGGCAGATGGTCGTGGATCGTGCAGCCCCGGCCGGGCCGGCAATGCGAGCACCATTTGCCGGCGGGCTTGCCGAATGCGACCACATTGTACACTTTGCAGCAGAGCGTGCAGCCTCCGCATTCGCGCGCGGCGGCTGCCGGCGCCTCGCTCGAACCTGCGACGATGGCCGTCATCGAATCAAATCCATTGGCTGGTTTTGCATCAATGGATACGGATACAGCGTTTGGCTGTCGCGAGGGTTGCGCCGTCAGGTATCAGGGACAGTCAGGGTCGAAGGCAAGCTGGCTTCAGAAATGGCTATAGGACAGCCGCTTCAAGGCGAGCTCCTGCCCCTGCCCGTCCAGGAAGCGTGGCCGCTCGTGGCCGGCGACGATGGTGCCGATCGCCGTGACGGCCAGACCTGCCGCCCGACCCGCGGCAATCAGCGCATCGCTCTGTGCAGGCGGGACCGTACACAGCACCTCGTAATCGTCGCCCCCGGCAAGCAGCGTCTCAACGCAAATGGCCTTGCGCACGATCAGGCCCGCCGCCGCGGCGGAGAGTGGCACAGTCTCCACATTGACAATGGCCGAGACGCCGGATGCAGCACAGAGTTTGGTCAGATCGCCGGCGAGCCCATCGGAGACGTCCATCGCGGCCGTTGCATGGTCGCGCACGGCCTGCGCCAGCATGTTGCGCGGCTGCGGGATCCGATAGCGCGAGATGAGAGCGTCTTTTGCGGCGATATCGGACGCGAGCGCCGTAGCCGCTGCGCCGCCGGTCAGCACGTCGAGTCCGAGCGCGGCATCGCCGATCGTGCCCGTCACCAGGACAATATCGCCCGGCCGCGCGCCGGTACGGCCGACCATCCGCCCCTTCGGCACCCGGCCGAAGGCGGTGATCGAAATCATCTGCGGCCCCGGCGTCGACACCGTGTCGCCGCCAAGCAGCGGACAGGCGAAAGTCTTTGCGTCCTCACCGAGTGCATCCGCGAACGGCCTGAGCCAGGCATCCTCCTTGCTGCGCAACGCCAGCGTCAGCACGAAGCCGGCCGGAGCCGCGCCCTTCGCGGCGAGATCGGACAGGTTCACCCGCAACGCCTTGCGCGCCACGGTATCTGGGGGATCGGAGGCAAGATAATGCACGCCCTCAACCACGGCGTCCGTGGTGACGACGATGTCCTCGCCGGACGCGGACAGGACCGCGGCATCGTCGACCAGCCCGAAGGCGCCTGGATCGGTTGCCAGCGGCTTGAAGTAGCGCGCGATGAGGGAGTCTTCGCCGGAAAGATTGGTCGGAGCGGTCATCGATGTCGGCCTTACTCTCCGCTGTCATCGCCCGGCCAGTGCGCAATTGCGCACTAGGACCGGGCGATCCAGTATTCCAGAGACAGTCGTGTGAAACCGATGGGCCGCGGCGTACTGGATCACCCGCTTTCGCGGGTGATGACAGCGCAGCATGGGGCAGCAGCATTGCATGACTTCACCGCCCTCGCGGATAAACTACCCCCGCCCGAACTCGTCACCGCGAAACTGGCGGCCGATCTGGTCGAGCACGGCGTTGACCATGCCGGTCTCCTCGCGGTCGACGAAGGCGTTGGCAACGTCGACATATTCGGACACCACGACGCGGCCCGGCACGTCCTTGCGATGCTGGAGCTCATAGGCCCCTGCCCGCAGCACGGCGCGCAGGATCGCTTCGATCCGCTTCAACGGCCAGCCCTTCGACAGCGCTTCGTCGATCAGCGGATCGAGCTTTTTCTGGTCGCGCACAACGCCGGAGACGACGTCGCGGAAGAACGCGGCTTCCGCCGGCAAATAGGTGTCGCCCTCGACCTCGTTGCCGAGCCAGTGGCTTTCGAACTCGGCAAAGATGTCGTTGATGCCCGCGCCGGCGATATCCATCTGGTACAGCGCCTGGACGGCCGCGAGCCGCGCCGCGCCGCGCCGGTTCGCCTTCTTCTCGGGAGCGCCCGGTTTCTTTGGATCAGACATGGCTCAGGTCCGGGCCAGGCGGCGCTTGATGCGCAGCATCGCAAGCGCGGCGCGCGCGGCATCGCCGCCCTTGTTGAGCTCGCTTGAGCGCGCCCGCGCCCAGGCTTGGTCCTCGTTGTTGACGGTAAGGATGCCGTTGCCGAGCGGCAGCTTGCGCGCCACGGCGAGGTCCATCAGCGCGCGGGAGGATTCCTGCGAGACGATCTCGAAATGAATGGTGTCGCCGCGGATGACGCAGCCGAGCGCGATCACCGCATCATAGGGCTTGCCGTTCGCCGCGGCTGCGTCGACCGCGATCGCCACCGCCGCCGGAATCTCCAGCGCTCCGGGAACCGTGATGACGTCATGCGTCAGCCCGGCCGCTTTCAGCTCGGCGACAGCGCCGTCCAACAGTGCGTCCTGGAGATCGTCATAGAACCTTGCCTCGACGACGAGCGCACGCGCGCCGGAAATGTCGGTCTGGTCCTTCAGGGGTGCGCGCCGCGCGTCTGCCATCGTCTCAATCCGTTTACTGGGTAGGCGCGTTATGTAGTCGCCGCGGGCGTGGAAGCCAAGTTTTAAACCGTCATTTCCGTCAGCCGCGCCGCATAGCGCGCCATCAGATCGACCTCGATATTGACCTCACTGCCCGCCTTCCAGCCACCGATCGTGGTCACATCAAGCGTATGCGGGATGATCAGGACCGAAAAGGTCACATCCTCAACCGTATTGATCGTCAGTGAGACGCCGTCGAGCGTGATCGAGCCTTTCGTGGCGATGAACCTCGCCAGCTCGCGCGTGGTCGAGAGCTTGAACCGCGCCATCTCGGGCAGGTCCTCGCGGCTGACGATGGTGGCGATGCCGTCGGCATGGCCGGCGACGATATGGCCACCGAGTTCATCACCGATCTTGAGAGCACGCTCGAGGTTGAGCCGCGTGCCCAGCTTCCAGGACTTGGCCGTCGTGAGTGCCAGCGTCTCGGCAGCGGTATCGACCTCGAACCAGGTTTTGCCGCCTGCGACGCCGGAGGCGACGACCGTCAGGCAGACGCCGTTGCACGCGATCGAGGCCCCATCGGCGATGGTGCTCTGATCGTAGCTGCACGCGATGCGCAGGCGGTGCAGCTGGCCCTGCGCCGTTGGCGTGAAGCTGACGATCTCGCCGATATCGGTGACAATGCCGGTGAACATGTTACGCGCGCTCGTAGATGGTGAGAGTATCGGGGCCGAATGTCTCGCTAGCATGAACCTTGTAGGCCGGCGACTGCGTGATTTTCGACAGGGGCAATGCATCGAGCGCATCGACGCCATCAGGGCCCACCTCTTCCGCCCCGCGGAACAGCCAGATCTCGTCGACGAGGTCGGCGGCCACGAACGAGGCCGCGACATGGCTGCCGCCCTCAACCATCAGCCGCGTGATGCCCTTGTCGGCCAATGCATGCAGCACGGCCGGAAGATCGAGCCCGGCTGCACCATTCGACGGCATGCGCATGATTTGCGCACCGGCCGCGCCCAGCCGGGTCGCAGCGGCCGCTTCCGCAAGCTCGGACGCCATCACCCAAAGCGGCGTCTCGCGCGCGGAGCGCACCAGCCGGCTCGAAGCCGGAATGCGCAGGCTCTGGTCGAGCACCACGCGCACCGGCGAGCGCGCCGCCATGCCCGGCAGGCGGCAATTGAGCTGCGGATCGTCCGCCAGCACCGTGCCGATCCCGACCAGGATGGCATCGCTCGAGGCGCGCAACAGATGCACCCGGTCGCGCACGGCCTCGCCGGTGATCGCCAGCGGCTTGCCACCTTCAGCCCCGATCTTGCCGTCGGGCGAGACCGCAAGCTTCAGGATCACATGCGGACGCTTGTCCCTGATCCGGCGGAAATGACCCGCATGGTCGAACGCCGCTTCCGCGGCGCATAGACCTACATCCACTGTGATGCCGGCAGCACGCAACCGGGCGTGGCCCTGCCCCGCCACATCAGGATTGGGATCCTCGATCGCCGCCACCACGCGCTTGATGCCGGCCGCGATCACCGCATCGGCGCAAGGCGGTGACTTGCCGAAATGCGAGCATGGTTCGAGCGTGACGTAGAGCGTGGCGCCGCGCGCCGCCTCGCCTGCGCGCCGCAATGCTTCAGGCTCGGCGTGAGGTCGTCCGCCGGCTTGCGTCCAGCCGCGGCCGAGGATGACACCGTCCTTGACGACAACGGCGCCCACGGCCGGATTGGGCCAGGTGCGTCCCTGCCCGCGCCGGCCGAGCGCCAGCGCCAGCTGCATGAAGCGGCGATCGGCGTCCTTGGACTCCCGGATCTTTGCTGCGAACTGATCCTCCAGGATACGGAAGATCATTTGCGGATCGCGGCGAGCCGCGCTTCCTCCTCACCGGAGAGCTCGCCGAGCACGTCGGCGAAATCCTTGGCCTCGCGGAAATTGCGATAGACGGAGGCGAAGCGCACATAAGCAACGTCATCGAGCGTGCGCAGATGCTCCATCACGGTCTCACCGATCACCTCGGAAGAGATCTCGGCCTCGCCCCCGGTCTCGAGCTCGCGCACGATGGTGGAGACCATCTTCTCGACCCGCTCTGGCTCGACCTGGCGCTTGCGAAGCGAAATCTGCACCGAGCGCATCAGCTTGTCGCGGTCGAACGGCACGCGGCGGCCGTTGCGCTTGATCACCGTGAGCTCGCGCAGCTGCACGCGCTCGAAGGTGGTGAAGCGGAAATTGCAGGCGACGCACACGCGCCGCCTGCGGATCACGGACGAGTCCTCGGTCGGACGCGAGTCCTTCACCTGCGTATCGAGACTGTTGCAGTTCGGGCAGCGCATCCGTTGACCTTAACCCGTTTTCTTGGCCTTACTGATAGATCGGGAACCGGTCGGTGAGCGCCTTGACCCGTTCCTTGATCGCGGCTTCCACCAGCGGCGCCTTGCCGTCAGAGGACTGCGCGATCGCATTGAGAACCTCGGCGATCATGCCGCCGACCTGCTGGAATTCAGCGACGCCAAAGCCGCGGGTCGTCGCCGCCGGCGTGCCCAGACGAATGCCTGAGGTGACAAACGGGGACTCGGGGTCGAAGGGAATACCGTTCTTGTTGCAGGTGATGGCAGCGCGCACCAACGCCTTTTCCGAGGCGTTGCCCTTCAGGCCTTTCGGCCGGAGGTCAACGAGCATCAGATGGTTATCGGTGCCGCCGGAGACGATGTCGAAACCGTGGCTCTTCATCGCCTCGGCCAGCGCCTTGGCGTTCTCGACCACGTTCTTCGCATAGACCTTGAAGTCCGGACGCAGCGCCTCGCCGAAGGCCACCGCCTTCGCCGCGATCACATGCATCAGGGGGCCACCCTGCAGGCCCGGGAAGATCGCCGAGTTGAACTTCTTGGTCAGCGCCTCGTCATTCCACAGCATCAGGCCGCCACGCGGACCGCGCAACGACTTGTGTGTGGTGGTCGTGGTGACGTGAGCGTACGGCACGGGCGATGCATGCACGCCGCCGGCAACGAGGCCCGCGAAATGCGCCATATCGACCAGCAGATACGCGCCGACGCTATCCGCGATCTCGCGGAAGCGCTTGAAGTCCCAGGCGCGCGAATAGGCCGAGCCACCCGCGACGATCAGCTTCGGCTTCACTTCTTCGGCCTGCTTGGCGACGGCGTCCATGTCGATGATCTGGTCCTCGCGGCGCACCGTGTAGTGCGCGGCCTTGAACCACTTGCCGCTCATGTTGACGGGCGAGCCATGGGTGAGATGGCCGCCGGCCGCAAGGTCGAGGCCCATGAAGGTGTCGCCGGGCTGCAGCAGCGCCAGAAACACCGCCTGGTTCATCTGGCTGCCGGAGTTCGGCTGCACGTTGGCGAAGTTGGCGCCGAACAGCTTCTTGGCGCGGTCGATCGCAAGGTTCTCGGCGACGTCCACCCACTCACAACCGCCATAGTAGCGCGCGCCCGGATAACCTTCCGCGTATTTGTTGGTCATCACCGAACCCTGCGCTTCCAGCACGGCCCGGCTGACGATGTTCTCGGAGGCGATCAGCTCCACTTCGTGGCGCTGCCGGCCGAGCTCGCCCTTGATGGCGGCAGCGATTTCCGGGTCGGCCTGCTCGAGCGAGGCGGTGAAGAACGAATCGGGCGCGTTGGCGGTCTTGGCTGACGTCATCGTGGAATATCTCCACCGCCGCAGCCTTTTGGCGGGCTACGGGGGTCTGGTGTGGCGATCGGAAGCGGCGAGCGCGATCTACCACATCCCCCCGCCCCGGCCAAGCATTTGCGGGTCAGGCGGGGGAATTATGCCAGATATGGTGGAGACTGCCGGGACCTCGAGGCCCCGCGAGCTTGCGGGAGACCCCGGTATCGAGGCGCGGATTGGACGGTCAGGCGTCAAATCCCTGCAAATGGGGCGCTGGCCCTCGGGAATGGCAATTGGTCCGGACTGCTGACCTGCAGGCCAGCCCGTCTACAGCCCGGTATACCCCGCCTTCACCGGGTCAATGCTGCCGTCGAGCTGGCGCAGATAAGTCAGGCCGCAGACCGTTAGCCTATGGGTGTCCTTCTCGCCGGCTTCCACCAGGGTGTTGATGTACTGCGTCACCTTTTCCCGCGCCTCCTCGCTCGCCGCCGCCGTGCGATTGGCGAGCAGGTCATAGGTCTTCATGATGCGGTCGATGGCGGCTTCCATGGCACCCTCTGGCTGTCCTAGATTTTGGGAGTCTTGATCAGGCAACCGCTCTGGCCTCGCCCTGCGCTTCAAATCGCGCGATCGCCTTGTTGGCGAGCCTGATTTTGTTGAATTCGCCGTGCTGGAGCAGCTTGATGATGATCTCGAGCAGGCGTTCGTTGGTGACGAGCGTGTCGGGGATCGCACCGGAACGGCGCAGGTAATTCGCAGCGATGGCATAGGCATCGCTCACGAGCTCGACGTTCATTGCCTGCAACCCGCGCTCGACCAGCATGGCGTCCTCCGATCCAGGAAGACAACTGCGACGCGAGCGACCGGTTCCGCCGATCAGGCCAATTATTTCGCAAGCGCGAAAGGACGTCAAAACGCACCGGTCCAGGCAAAGCCGGGCCGGCGCGCTTGGGGGAAGTCAGGCACGTCAGGAGGCCTGCCGGTCTTGTTTGGGGCCGGCTTGGCTTTAATCCCTTGGAACTCAGAGGCGATACAGGATCTGGTCGGTCCAGAATCGCTCGAGGCGGTGCAGCGACTTGTTGAGGGTCGAGAACTCCTCGCCCGAGATGCCGCCGACCTGCTCCACCGTCTTGACGTGCTTCTGGTAGAGCGCGTCGACTATGCGGCGGACTTCCTGGCCCTGCGGCGTCAGACGAATGCGCACCGAGCGGCGGTCAACGCGCGAACGCTGATGGTCGAGGAAGCCGAGCTCGACGAGCTTCTTCAGATTGTAGGAGACGTTGGAGCCGAGATAGTAACCGCGCGTGCGCAGTTCGCCCGCGGTCAGCTCCTTGTCGCCGATGTTGTAGAGCAGGAGCGCCTGCACGGAATTGATGTCGGCGCGGCCACGACGATCGAACTCGTCCTTGATCACGTCGAGGAGCCGGCGATGCAGCCGCTCCACCAGAGTCAATGCTTCCAGATAGAGCGACTGCACCGAACCCTGCGGGCCGGAAACGCGCTCTGCGGTATCTGCCGCAGTTGCGACGGCTTTCATCATGACACTTCCCCTGTTGTCGTTTTTATCGACACTTATTCGACGAAACTTGTGTCCCGTCTGATAGGTGCAACTTAAGGGGGGCGTTTGAAGATCGGCTTAAATAAGAGAATAAAGAGATCATGAATTTAAGACAGTGAATTGCGGATTAAGCCTGTGCCACAAGCACTTTTCGAAAGCCTCTGTTGACCGTCGCAAGGTCCTGTTCACCCTCCGTCCGCCGCTGCTGTCACATTCCAGCACAGCCCCGCCCCATTTCGAAACGCACGCGTAAGAGCTGTGGCGGAAACCGCTAGGTCAACGAAAACTTACCTCGAATTTTAGGCAACCAGCGGTCAACCAAGTCACCACGAGAGCGCACGTCCTCTCGTGTCCCGGACAAGCGAAGCGAAGGCAGAGCCGGGACCAAGAAGCCAAAAACGCGACCGCGGAGAGATGGGCCCGGCTCTGCGACGCATCACGCCGCAAGTGCGGCGCGCTGCATCGCGTCCGCGGCGCGAGAGTATTCTTTGATAACGGAGACGTCGGCTACGGCGGCCGTTCGCGCGCGGCCATCCAGGCGAGCGCCAGATAAGCGGCGAGCATGAAGGCCTCGACGCCCACGACGACCAGGCTGCCGCCATAGATGCCCGGAAACATCAGCTCGATCACGGCCATCGAGACCACGGTCGTGAGCCACACCACCGCGCCCCAGGGCGTGGCGAGCCAGAGGCCGACCGCAGCGACGAGCTCGATGACCGCGAAGTAAATGGTCGAGGCCTGCCAGGCCATCGACTGGTTCTCGAAGGCATCGTCCTCGCCGCCGACGAAGCCCGTCACCTGTGCCCAGTGATAGAGGCCCTTGAGGATCGACAGCAACGCCATCACCCGCAGGAACAGCACCAGCCGGCGGGTCCAGACGTTGTCATCGGACTCGGTGCGCTCCGACGAGATCGCCGCCACCGACATCGCGCTGTCTCGCGCATTGTCTCTGACGGCGTCCCTGGCATTGGCGCTGTCGCGGGCCGCATCGCGGGTGGAGATCTCGGACATAGCCCCTTCTGGCTGTTTCGCCTCGCAAAATCAATCGGCTGCCATCACCTTGCGGGAGGTCAAGCCGCGGTGACGGGAACCATGCGAGCTGGTATAAGAATAATTCCAGCCGGGAGAAGAGTGATGGCGATCAAATACGGACGTCCGATCGAACTGCGCGAGGTCGCGCGCGGGACGGGTACAGCGGTGCCTCATGCCCTCGATCTGACCGTTCGCCCCCGCCGCAACCGCAAGGCCGAATGGGCCAGGCGCATGGTGCGCGAGAACGTGCTCACCACCGATGATCTGATCTGGCCGCTGTTCCTGATCGACGGCGACAACAAGCGCGAGCCGGTCGCCTCGATGCCCGGCGTCGAGCGCCTCAGCGTCGACCAGGCGGTCCGCGAGGCCGAGCGCGCCATGAAGCTCACGATCCCCTGCATCGCGCTGTTTCCCTATACCCATCCGTCCCTGCGCGACGAGGAGGGCTCGGAAGCGACCAACCCGAACAATCTCGTCTGCCAGGCGGTGCGCGCGATCAAGAAGGAATTCCCTGACATCGGGGTCCTCTGCGACGTCGCGCTCGACCCCTTCACCAGCCATGGCCATGACGGTCTGATCTCCGACGGCAAGATCCTGAACGACGAGACGGTCGCGGTGCTGGTGCGGCAGGCGCTGGTGCAGGCCGAAGCCGGCTGCGACATCATCGCGCCCTCGGACATGATGGACGGCCGCGTTGCCGCGATCCGCGAAGGATTGGACCGCGCCGGCCTGCTCGACGTGCAGATCATGGCATATGCCGCAAAATACGCCTCGGCCTTCTACGGCCCGTTCCGCGACGCCATCGGCTCGGCCAAGACACTCACCGGCGACAAGCGCACCTATCAGATGGACAGCGCCAACAGCGACGAAGCACTGCGCGAAGTCGAGCTCGACATCGCGGAAGGCGCCGACATGGTGATGGTCAAGCCCGGCCTGCCCTATCTCGACGTGGTGCGCCGTGTGAAAGACACGTTTGCGATGCCGACCTTCGCCTACCAGGTCTCCGGCGAGTACGCGATGATCGCTGCCGCCGCCGGCAACGGCTGGCTCGATGGTGACCGCGCGATGATGGAGAGCCTGCTCGCCTTCAAGCGCGCCGGCGCCGACGGCGTGCTTAGCTATTTCGCGCCGAAGGCCGCGGAGAAGCTGCGCGCGCTGGGGTAATCCCGCGCGGTCTTTCCGCCCCCGAATCGCCGGAATATTTCGGCTTGTTAATCCGGCTGCGCCCTTGGCAGGGGACGAGCCTGTTCCCATGTCCTGCCACGGGAGTTTCCCCTGGGAGAACGGACATGTCGTATTCGGATTCGGGCAATGCCTGGCGCAATGACGGTGCTGCGCAGCCGCACGCCTATGATCCCTATCAGCATCCGGAACTGTTCCGCGGTGTCGCGACGCGGCGGGTGTTCGCGTTCCTGATCGACATGATCGTGATCTCCGTGCCCGTCATCCTCGGCTACATCTTCATTGCCCTGTTCGGCGTGGTGACGCTCGGCATCGGCTGGGCGCTGTTCTGGCTGGCCTGGCCGGCCTCCGTGATCTGGGCCATCGTCTATTACGGCGCCTGCATCGGCGGTCCCTCATCGGCGACGGTCGGGATGCGGATCATGGACCTGGAGCTGCGCACCTGGTACGGCGCGCCCGGCTACTTTGTCCTCGGCGCGACCCATGCCGTGCTGTTCTGGGTGACCGTCTCGTTCCTGACGCCCTTCGTCGTGCTGATCGGCCTGTTCAATGGTCGCCGGCGCCTGCTGCATGATTTCGTGCTGGGAACGGTCGTGATCAACAATTCCGTCCGGGCGCCCGTGGCTCAGACCGCGAGGACCTGGTGAGCAAGAGCCTATCAACCAGGATCGACTAAGCTGACTGAGCTGACCCGCCGAGCAGACCGATTGACCAAGGGCTTCTGGAGCGCGATGCTGACAGCCACTTCGGAGGCCCACGACGTCCCTTGACCCAGCACTCGCGCGACACCCCACAATTTTACCTCACGGCGCCCTCCCCTTGCCCGTATCTGCCGGGCCGGCATGAGCGCAAGGTGTTTACGCACCTCGTGGGTGACCGCGCCGGTGATCTCAATGACCTCCTGACCCATGGCGGGTTCCGCCGCAGCCAGTCGATCGCTTACCGGCCGGCCTGCGACCAGTGCCGCGCCTGTGTCTCCGTCCGGGTCATCGCCAACGAGTTCCGCCCCTCCCGCAACTTCCGCAAGGTGATGGCGCGCAACGCCGACATCATCGGCGAGCAGCGCAGCGCGGTGCCGACCTCCGAACAATATTCCATCTTCCGCGCCTATCTCGACGCCCGTCACCGCCACGGCGGCATGGCCGACATGACCGTGCTCGACTACGCCATGATGGTGGAGGACAGCCACGTCGAGACCCGCATCATCGAGTACCGCAAGCGGGGTCCCGACAGCGGCCTCACCGGCCGCGGCGAAGAGCTGATCGCGGTCGCGCTGACCGACGTGCTGAGCGACGGCCTGTCGATGGTCTATTCGTTCTTCGAGCCGAACCAGGTCAGCCGCTCGATGGGCACCTTCATGATCCTCGACCACATCGCGCGGGCGCGGCGGCAAGGCTTGCCTTACGTCTATCTCGGCTACTGGATCGAAGGGTCGAAGAAGATGGACTACAAGGCCCGCTTCCTGCCGCAGCAGCGCCTCGCCCCCTCAGGCTGGCTGCGCATCGACGCACAAGGCGATGCGGCGTCCGAGCCGCAGGATTAACGCGCTCACCCCAACAGTACATCCACCAGCAGCTTCACGTTCAGAACCACGATTACACCCGCGACGATCCACGCGATCGCGGCGACCGACGCGGGAATCGCGAACTGGCCCATCTTGCGGCGATCCGAGACGAAGCGGACCAGCGGGATCACGGCGAAGGGAAGCTGCATCGACAGCACGACCTGGCTGAACACCAGCAAATCCGCCGTGCCGCGCTCGCCGTAGATTGCGGTGACGACGATGACAGGGACGATAGCGATGCCGCGCGTCAGCAGGCGGCGCGCCCAGCTCGGCAGGCGCAGATCGAGAAAGCCTTCCATCACGATCTGGCCGGCGAGCGTCGCGGTCACGGTCGAGTTCAGGCCCGAGGCGAGCAGCGCGACCGCGAACAGTGTCGAGGCGATACCGAGACCGAGCAAGGGCGAGAGCAGCTCGAACGCCTGGCCGATCTCGGCGACGTCGGAATGGCCGCTGGTGTGGAAGGTCGCGGCCGCCACCACCAGGATCGCGGCGTTGATGAACAGCGCCAGCATCAGCGCTATCGTGGAATCCGTCGTCGCCCATTTGATCGCTTCGCGACGGCCTTCGTCGTCGCGCGCATAGGCGCGCGTCTGCACGATCGACGAATGCAGATAGAGATTATGCGGCATCACGGTCGCGCCGATGATGCCGATCGCGATGTAGAGCATCTCGGGATTGGTGAAGATCTCGCTCTTCGGCGCAAAGCCGCGCAGCACGTCCGCGATCGGCGGCGCAGCAGCGACGATCTGGACCGCAAAGCAGATCGCGATCACCGAAAGCAGCGCCATCACGAAGGCTTCGAGGAGGCGGAAGCCGCGGTTCATCAGGACCAGCAGCAGGAACGCATCCAGCGCTGCGATCAGCGCACCGCCGATCAGGGGAATGCCAAACAGAAGCTTCAGCGCGATCGCGGTGCCGATCACCTCGGCGAGATCGCAGGCGATGATCGCCGCCTCGCAAGCGAGCCAGAGCAGAAAGTTGACGGCGGGCGAATAAGTCGCGCGGCAGGCCTGCGCGAGATCGCGGTCGGTGACGATGCCGAGCCGCGCCGCCAAGGACTGCAGCAGGATCGCCATGAGGTTCGAGAGCAGGATGACCGCGAGCAGCGTGTAGCCGAACCTCGACCCGCCGGCGAGGTCGGTCGCCCAATTGCCGGGGTCCATGTAGCCGACCGAGACCATGTAGCCCGGGCCGATGAAGGCCAGCAGCCGCCGCCACCACGTCCCTGCCGTCGGGAGGGGCACCGTGGCGTTCACCTCGGCCAGGCTCTTGGTCGCGGGCGCATCATCGCGCCAGCCGGCCGAGTCCTGGGTCAGGCCGCGAGTGAGATCCTGGGTCAGATCGGGCGATCTAGCATCCATGCTGGCAGAATACCGGGATAGGCTTTTATTGCAACTCATTTGCAACTGCATCTAGCCGCATCGGTTCCCGTCATCGCGCCATCGACCCGGCCCTGTCGGGAAGCGGGTGGGTTTGGCCGTCCCGGGTCTCCGATACTGGCGCCATCAAGACTTTGCAGGAAATGCGCCATGTCAAATCCGTCCCGTCTCCCTGACACCTTCAATCGCCTCGCCTGGTCCAACCTCGCGGCTCAATCGGCCGAGCAGATCGCCCTGGCCGCAGCGCCCATCGTCGCGGTGCTGACGCTGGGTGTGGCCGAGGGCCAGACCGGCCTGCTCCAGACCGCCCTCACCTTGCCCTTCGTCCTGTTCGCCATCCCCGCCGGCCTGCTCGCCGACCGCATCTCGCGCCGCGCGCTGATGGCAGGCGCCGAGGCGCTACGCGCGGCGGCGCTGGCTGCGATCGTTCTCCTGCTCGCGCTCGGCGCGCTCAATCTGCCGCTGCTGGCGCTACTCGGCTTTGCCGCGGCATGCGGCACTGTGGTCTACAGCGTGGCCGCGCCCGCGCTGGTGCCCTCGCTGGTGAGCGCAGAGCTGCTGCCGGCTGCGAATGCGCGGATCGAGCTGGCCCGCACCATCGCCTTCGCAAGCGGTCCTGCGCTCGGCGGCGCGCTGGTGGGATGGTGGGGTGCGAGCCCGGCCTTCGGCTTTGCCGCCACGCTCTCGGCGATCGCCGTGATCCTGCTCTCCGGTCTCTACGAACCGACCCGTGCGCCGATGCCGCGCCGTCATCCGTTCCAGGACATCCGCGAGGGCGCCGGTTTCGTGTTTCACCATCCGCTGCTGCGGCCGGTGTTCATCACCCAGTTTATCTTCAACACCGGCTGGTTCCTGCAGATCGCGGTGTTCGTGCCCTATGCAGTGCGCCATCTCGGTCTGACCGCCGCGGGCGTCGGCACGGTGTTGACGATGTACGGTGTCGGCATGGTGATCGGCGCGCTGTTCGCAACGCGCGTGATGCAACGCATTGCGTTCGGCACGGTCGTTGGCCTCGGCCCGATCACCGGCTTCGTCGCGGCCCTGGTGATGGCGCTGACGGTGCTGGTGCCCTCGCCGTGGCTTGCTGCCTTGAGCTTCTTCCTGCTCGGCGTCGGCCCGATCCTCTGGGTGATCTCGACCACGACCTTGCGCCAGTCGGTGACGCCCCCGCGTCTGCTCGGCCGGGTCTCCGCCATCAACATCATGAGCTACGGCGCCCGCCCGCTCGGCTCGGCACTGGGTGCGATCGTCGGCGGCATCTGGAGCGCGGAAGCGTGCCTCTATCTCGCGGCGGCCGTGTTCGGCGTGCAGGCGCTGGTGATCTGGCTGTCACCGGCGGTGGCGCTGGACCGGCAGCCGGCGATGGTGGGGGATGAAGTGGCGGCACGGTGCTAGCCACAGGCGTCATTGCGAGGAGCCCTTCGCGACGAAGCAATCCAGAATCCTTCCGCGGAGATCATCTGGATTGCTTCGCTGCGCTCGCAATGACCGCGTGGGCGGCGACACCAGTGCTTAATTCGCCAGATACCGCTCGTAGCTCCCGGTCACGGGCTCGCTCGCATCGACCTCGGGGTCGAGCGTGTAGAGATCCTGCGCGCGGCCGATGCCGCGCAACGCGTAACGGCCGGTGGAGACGAGATAGCGGCGACCGGCGGCGTCCAGGCCCTTGTAGAATTCCGCCGACGCCAGCACTTCGCGATCGACCGAGCGGCTCATCGAGGCGATGCGGCTGACCTCGTTCACGGTCGGCCCCACCACTGTGAAATCGAGCCGGTCCTCGCTGCCGATATTGCCGTAAAGGACCTCGCCGACATGCAGCCCGATATAGGCCGATGTGGTCGGACGGCCCTCCGCCGCGCGGCGTGCATTCAGCGCCGCGACATTCTGGCGGAACAGGTGCTCGGCTCGCAGCGCGGCGCGCCGCGCATCCGCCATGTCCGCAGCCGTGAACATCGCGAGCACGCCGTCGCCGATCAGCTTCAGCACGTCGCCGCCGGCTTCGTGGATCGCGTCGATCACGGCCTGCGCATAGTCGTTGAGGAACGGGATGATCTCGTCCGGCCCGATGCTCTCGCTGATCCCGGTCGAGCCGCGCAGATCCGAATACCAGAGCACGGCATTGATGCGTTCGGTGACGCCGCGCGAGATGCGCCCGCGCAGAACCTGCTCGGAGGCATCGCGTCCGAGATAGACCCGTCCCAGCGTCCGCACGATGTCGACCTGCTGCGCCGATTTGATCGCGAGTCCCAGCACCGGCACGAGATCGCGCAGCGCGGCGAGCTCGGCTTCGGCAAAGCCGTCGTCACGCCGCGTCGTCCAGTAGGAGTAGAGGCAGTCCATCTGTCCGAGCGCGCCGGTCTCACCGAAGCGGTGCACGAACGCCAGGAAATGGCGGTGACCGTTTTCGGCGAGGTCGCCGATCTGCGAGAAATCGAGCGAGGGCGCATCGGCAAGATCGAGCACCATCTCGTCGTGGCCATGCTCGAGCAGATGATAGAACACCGAGCGCCGCCAGTTCTTGGCGGCATCGCCTTCAGCCGTCGAGCCGTATTCGACGACGTCGCTCTCGTTGGTCGGCGTATCGCTCCAGCGAAAGGCTCGGCCCTCGTAGATCGGATGCAGCGTATCGATGACCACGAGCCCGCGCGAGAGTTCCAGCCCCTCGGCGCGGCAGCGCTCGCAAAATCCCCGGAGCAGATCGGGTTCGGGAAGACCGGTGAGCCCCTGGCCGGCCAGCCAGTTCATCAGCGCGAGGCGGGAGGTTATTTGCATGCGCTATTATGGCGTGCATTCATGACGAGCGGAAGGCCGCAGACCAAGCTTCATCCGCAAGCAGATCGAACATGTCCGGGACGCTGTTGACGTGCCGGCGTTGCCGGCTGCAAATGGAACCGATGACACTGCAGACGAGAAACATTGGGATATGACCCAGCGCCAGCTTCCGATCATCCTGGCGCTCGGCACGACGCAGACCCTGGCCTGGGCGTCGAGCTACTATCTGCCGGCCCTGCTCGCCGATCCCATGGCGCACGACCTCGGCGTCTCCTCGAACTGGGTCTTCGGCGCATTCTCGGCTTCGCTGGTGATCTCCGCGATGCTGGGGCCACGCATCGGCCGGCAGATCGATCTCGTCGGCGGACGGCAGGTGCTGTCGGCCTCGAACCTGACCATCGCGGCGGGCCTCGTCCTGCTCGGCTTCTCACAGTCGATCGTGGTGATGGCATTCGCCTGGCTCGTGCTCGGCATCGGCATGGCCATGGGACTCTATGATGCCGCTTTCGCCGCACTCGGCCGAATCTACGGCACCGAGGCGCGCGGCTCGATCACCGGCATCACGCTGATGGCGGGCTTTGCCTCGACCGTGGGCTGGCCCCTCACCGCCTGGGGGCTCGCCCATATCGGCTGGCGCGAGACGTGTTTCGCCTGGGCCGCGGCCAATATCCTGATCGGCCTGCCCCTCAACTTCTTCATGCTGCCGGCGATCAAGGGCGCCAAGCAGGCCGCGGCTGCGGCCGAGAAGCCGCATTTGCCGCTCGACCGCACGATGGTGCTGCTCGCCTTCGTCTTCGCAGCGGTCTGGACCGTCACCGGCGCCATGGCCGTGCATTTCCCCCGCATCCTCGAGGCAACAGGGGCAACGCATGTCGAAGCGATCGCGGCCGGCGCCCTGATCGGCCCGGCGCAGGTGATCGCGCGCATTCTCGAAGCGAGCGTACTCAGCCGCTTTCATCCGCTCTTGTCGACCCGGCTCGCCTGCCTCACCCACCCGATCGGAGCTGCCGTCGTCGCCATCTTCGGCGCGCCGGCCGCGAGCGCCTTTGCCCTGCTGCACGGCTCCGGCAACGGCATTTTGACGATCGCGCGCGGGACGCTGCCACTCGCGATCTTCGGCCCCAAGGATTTCGGCTATCGCCTCGGCATCATCGGCGCGCCGGCAAGGATGGCGCAGGCGATATCGCCGCTGGCATTCGGCCTGCTGATCGATGTGATGGGCGCCAAGGTGCTGATGGTCTCGTCGGCGCTGAGCCTGTCGGCGCTGGCGGCGCTGTTTCTGATCCGCGCCAAGTCACGGCCGGATTGACCGGGCCACCGCTTTCGCGCACAAGCGCAGCATGACCGACGACAACAGTCCGCCCCGCACCTTCAAAGGCCTCCTGCGCTGGGCCATGACGCCACCGCAGGCCTGGGGCGTCTATCTCCTCGCCGTGCTGCTGGTGTGGCTGCTCTCGTTCTATGCCGGCACGCTGAAGCCGAAGAAGACACCGGACCCGAGCCCACCGGCGGTCACCGCACCAAGAAGCTGATCCCGCCTCAGTCGTAAAACTCCGGCGACATCTTCTGGGTGTCGCGCTGCGCCTTGTCGTGGTTGATCCAGAGCTGCCCCTTTTCCTTCGAAACGACGTCGGCAATCTTCTGCATCGAGGCGAGCGACTGGTCCTTGCTGACATTCATCGTGGGGACGCGGCGGTTGTCGTAATTATCCCTGAAATGGGCGGCATCGCCCGACAGCACCACCACGCCGGTCTTCGGCAGTCTCACCATCAACGACTGGTGTCCCGGCGTATGGCCGGGCGTCGAGAGGATGGTGATGCTGCCGTCACCGAACACGTCCTTGTCGCCCGCGAGCAGCTCGACCGGATGCGAGGGCTTGAAGCGCGGCTCGTTGTTGGCGCCCGGCCAGTCATATTCGGCCTTCTGCACATAGAGCGTTGCCTGCGGGAACATCTCGACATTGCCGATGTGATCGGGATGCGTGTGCGAGACGCCCATCGCCTTGACGTCGGCGGGTTTCACGCCGATCTGCTCGAGCTGCGCGGCGAGCGTTTTCGGACGCCGCCAGGTGACGGCCTTGGAATCGGCCGGCACGAGCCCGTTCGGCATCCCTGCGACGGCGTCGGGAATGCCGGTGTCCCACAGGAACCAGCCCTGGCTGTGCTTGATGAGATAGCAGGTGTCGACGAAGTCCATCGACTTGCCTTCATTCACGCCGGGCGACCAGCGCGAGATGTCGCCGGCGACCCCCTCGCCGCAGTTGAGGATGTAGAGCTTTTCGACCCCCGTCTGCGCGGATGCGGCGCGGGCCGACAGCGCGAGTGCGGCGATGGCCAGAGCAAGCGTGATCCTGGACATGATCTTGGGCGTCATCCTTGGTCCCTCCTGGCAGCGCATTGTTGGTGCGATCGAAGATCAACCCCGATCCCGCCGCGGAATTCCGCTTCGTTCACTATAGGCCGCAGCACCAGAGCTTTCTGACACCGGTGCTGAGCTAGGCTTACCGTATCATCATCCGCGCGATCGCTTCCCCAATCACCACCGTCGTGAAGTGGGTGTTCGCCCGGCAGTCGGACGGCATGATCGAGGCATCGGCGACGCGCAGACCCGAGATACCTTTCACCGTGCCATCAGGATTGACGACGCCGTCGACATCGTTGATGCCGGTCATGCGGCAGCTGCCGGCGGCGTGCTGGATATCGCCGGTTTCACGGCGCAGCAGCGCATCCAGCTCGTCATCCGGCAGGCGAGCGGCCTCCGGCAATGTCAGATCGGTGTCGGCGAGCCGGATCCAGTCGGCGATACCTGACAGCGCGGACTGCGAGGTGATCACGGCGAGGCGCTTCACCGCATCCATCATCCGCAGCATGTCGCGGGGGTCGGCGAGCATGTTCTCCTCGACGATAGGATCGATGAACGGGTCGCTGGACGCCAGCTTGAGCGTGCCGCGCGAATAGGCGTTGAACAGACCTGCGCCGATCGCCCCGGGCATGCCGATGCCGCGATGGTTGAACGCGATCAGGATCATGTCGCGCTTGCCGCCATCGGCGAGACCCGAGGAATAAGTGACGCAGCAATTGGTGTGGCGGGTGTCCGGATCAGTGGGGCGCATATTTTCGTGCAGCTGGATCGTTGCGCGAAACAGCGGGTGATCGAAGAAGTGGCGGCCGACCGGCAGGTCGCGCTCGACCGCAATGCCCATCGCCTTCAGCTCCTCGGCCGGTCCGATGCCCGAGCGCAGCAGGATCGCCGGGCTGTGGATCGCGCCGGCGCACAGCACGATCTGACGTGCGCCGATCTCGATCGTACCCTGCCCCTCAGCGTGAACGCGAACGCCGGTCGCCCGGCCGTCGCGGATTAGCACGCGGTCGACCAGCGTCCGGCCTCGGATCTCGAGATTGGCGCGGCCGCGCGCAGGTTCGAGATAAGCCTCATTGGTGCTGATGCGGCGGCCGCCGCGGCTGTTGATGGGATAACAGGCAACGCCCTCGCCATTAAGACCGTTGAGGTCGGCGCACCAGGGATAGCCACTCGCGAGCGCTGCATCGCGCAGGCCGCGATCGATCGGCCCCCACGTCTCCGGCGGCGCGCGATAAACCGGCAACGGTCCGCCGCGGCCATGGCCCTCGGCGTCGCCGAACTCCAGATCGTCCTCGATCACGGAGAACAGCGGCATCACCTCCTTGGCCGACCAGCCGGTGCAGCCATTGGCGGCCCATTCATCGAACGCGTGGGCCACGCCGCGGATGGCGATCTGGCCGTTCATCATCGACGAGCCGCCGAGCCCCTTGCCGCGCCAGTAGAAGCGCGGCTCCTGCCCGGCCACCCGGCGCGACAGGAGATCAGGCCATTGCCATTTCTCCTGGTACTCGCGCTTGTGGATGATCGGGATCGGGTTCGGCGTCCGCACTTCCCAGGGCGCTTCATCGGCGCGCCAATCGAGGCCCGCTTCGAGAAGCAGGACGCGCCGTGCCGGATCCTCAGAAAGCCTTGCCGCAACGGCAGCGCCGGCCGAGCCGCCGCCGACAACAATGACATCGTACATCGCGCTAATTCTCGACATTCCAGAACACCGGCGTCGCGAACGGTATCAGACCGTGATGGGCGGTGGAATGCGAATTGGAGAGCGGCGCTGTCGCAGCCGGTCGCTGCGCTCGCGATGACAGTGTGGGAATGGGTGCGTGCTATTCACCTGTGCCCCGGCTCTGCGCAGCAGCGTTGCACGCTGCAGCGCGTCCGGGACACAAGCTCGCCCTACCCAATCACCTTGCCGAACTTGTTCGACTTCGGAAAACCCTTCGGCGGCAGGCGACCGGCGTCGGCACGGGTGCCTTGCCATTCCGCAAGCTCCTTCATGGTCGCCGAGAACTCGCGCCCCGCGGAGTCCTTCCAGGACAGGCCCGCCTTGGCGTCGAACACGGCGACGTCGGAAAGACCGCCGTCCTTGTATTTCTGCAGGCGTACACCGCGGCCGCGCGCCATCTCCGGCACCTGGTCAAGCGGGAAGATCAGCATTTTGCGGTTCTCACCGATCACAGCGACGGTGTCGCCGATCACCTCAGTGACCGCGCGCGCCTCGTTCGGCATATCGACGTTGAGGACCTGCTTGCCCTTCTTGGTGGTGCCGACGCAATCGTCCTCGTTGACGACAAAGCCCTGGCCTTCGTGGCTCGCGACCAGGAATTTGCGACCGCCCTTGTGGACGAACAGCGCAACGGGTGCCGCCTCCTGCTCGAGGTCGATGAACAGGCGGATCGGCTCGCCATGGCCGCGGCCGCCCGGCAGCTTCGCAACATCCAGCGAATAGAATTTGCCGTTGGTGGCGAACAGCAGGAGCTTCGAGGTGGTCTCGGCAAAGAAGGCGAAACCGAGCTTGTCGTCCTGCTTGAAGGCGAGGCCCGAGAGATCCTCGACATGACCCTTCATGGTGCGGATCCAGCCCTTGTCGGAGACGACGACCGTCACCGGCTCGCGCTCGACGAGAGCTTCCTCCATCGCGGCGAGATCGTGCTCGGGGGCGTCCGCAAAGGTGGTGCGGCGCTTGCCCAGCGGGGTCTTCGGCCCGAACATGTCACGGACCTTCCCGACCTGCTCGCCGACCTTCTTCCATTGCTGGGCCTCGGAGCCGAGCAGCCCTTCGATGCCCTTCAGCTCCTTGCGCAGGTCGGCATCCTCGGTGCGGATCTCCATCTCCTCGAGCTTGCGCAAGCTGCGCAGCCGCATGTTGAGAATGGCTTCAGCCTGCACTTCGGTGAGCTTGAACGCCTTGATCAAGGCCGGCTTCGGCTCGTCCTCGGTGCGAATGATCTTGATCACCTTGTCGATGTTCAGATAGGCGATCAGCAGGCCGCCGAGGATTTCGAGCCGGTGCTCGATCTGCGCCTTGCGGAAATTGCTGCGGCGGATCAGCACGTCGCGCAAATGGTCGAGCCATTCGCGCAGGCACTCCGCGAGCCCCACGACCTTGGGAATGCGGCCCTTGATCAGCACGTTGAGATTCAGCGGAATCTTGCTCTCGAGCTCGGTGAGCCGGAACAGGGATTCCATCATCAAGGCGGGATCGACGTTCTTCGACTTCGGCTCAATGACGAGGCGAACGTCCTCGGCGGATTCGTCGCGGACCTCGCCTACCAGCGGCAGCTTCTTCTGGTCAAGCAGCTCGGCGATCTTCTCGACCATCCGTGACTTCTGCACCAGATAGGGAATCTCGGTGACGACGACCACCCAGGTGCCGCGCGCCCCCTCCTCCTGCTGCCACTTGGCGCGGACACGGAACGAGCCGCGGCCGGTGGTGTAGGCTTCGGCGATGGCCTGCTTGGAATCGACGCAGATGCCGCCGGTCGGGAAATCCGGGCCCTTCACCCACTTCAGGAGCGCCTTGGACTTCGCGTCGGGCTTCTCGATCAGATGCAGCGCGGCGTCGCACAGTTCGGCGGCGTTGTGCGGCGGGATCGAGGTCGCCATGCCGACCGCGATGCCCTGCGCGCCATTGGCGAGCAGGTTGGGGAAGCCGCCGGGCAGCACGACCGGCTCCTTCGACTGGCCGTCGTAATTGGCACGGAACTCGACGCCGTCCTCGTCGATACCTTCGAGCAGAAGCCGCGCGACGTCGGTCATGCGCGCTTCGGTGTAGCGGTAGGCGGCGGGATTATCGCCGTCGATATTGCCGAAATTGCCCTGACCGTCGACCAGCGGATAGCGCGAGGAGAAATCCTGGGCGAGGCGCACCATGGCGTCGTAGATGGCCTGGTCGCCGTGCGGATGGAACGAACCCATCACATCGCCGACGATCTTGGCGGATTTCTTGAAGGCCGTGCCGGGGTCCAGGCGGAGCAGGCGCATGCCGTAGAGGATGCGCCGGTGGACCGGCTTCAAGCCGTCTCGCGCGTCCGGCAGCGCGCGGTGCATGATGGTGGAGAGTGCATAAGCGAGATAGCGCTCTTCAAGCGCATCACGCAGCGGCACCTCGTGAATTTCGGCCGGTTCTTCCGGCGGAACGATTCGTTTTCCCATGCCGCCCGGTTAAACCGTGGAAGCGAATCGGGCAAGGATGGATTGGTTCCCTATGGGCTTCTACTGCCCTGCCCAGCCGGCCGTCACGGTCGGCTGGACCTTGGCCGGAGATGTCGCCGGCATGTTGGCAACGCAGTGGCGGGCCGCCTCGATCTCGGCGTCGGTCGCGCCGTGGGATCGCGCCCATGTCTCTGCGGCCGCAGCGGAATATTTCGCCACGTAATAGCGGACCAGAGTACAGGAGGCTCGACGAAACACGCTTGGTTGCGCCTCGGCAGCCATGGCATCAGGCGCAAAAGCGAGCAGCGCCGCGGTGAGCGCAAAACCCCTGATCAACATGCGGGCTGTCCCCGTTGTGGAACCTGCCCGCCCCAACGCGAACAGCCCGATTTCGTTCCGGAGGAACCCCATGTTTTGGGGCAGTGCAGTACCGCGATCCCGTCATACCGACAGGATCGCCCTCGCTTACGGCGCGGGGAGCGCCGCCTTGGCCTGCTGCCGGATCAGGGCATTGATGAAGCCAGCTCGCGCGTCGGAATGGCCCTGGCCCCGCGGCTCCAGCACGTGGCGCAGCAGGAACAGGCCGGTCAGCCGGAAACCGTCCCGAAGATCCTGGTCAGTGAGGTCGTCATGCATTTCGCCCTGGCGCAGGAACGGCGGCAGCCGCAGCAGCCGGTCGCGCCACGGCTCACCAGCGCCGCGCGACACCGCGCCGCCGGATTTCGGCGACACATAGATCAGATCGGTGGTCTCCCCGGTCACCGCGCAGTTGTCGAGCGCGAGCCCGAAGCCGAGCTCGGCGAGCATCGCCAGCTCGAAATGGATGAGATGCACGGCGGCGCTGCCGATATCGTCGAAATCGTCGAGCGAATGTTCGAGCAGTGCGAATATCTCCTCGTGCGGATCGCGCTCGGGAAGCAGCCGCGCAATCGAAGCCAGATGGGTGACGCCGTAGACCCCATGCGAGGACCCCAGCAGCGTCGCGGCCCGCAGCTTCAGCCCTTCGATCGCGTAGGTGCCGAGATGCTCGTCGAGCCGCGCCCGCCACACCGCGCTGACGCTGTTGCCGGGCTGCAAGAGCGGCCGCAGTCGCGAACTCGCCCCCCCACGCACGAGACCGAGATGCCGGCCGTGCTGGCGCGTCAGCAGCTCGACGATGGCGCTGCTCTCGCCATGCCGCCGCACGCCCAGCACGATGCCTTCGTCGGTCCATTCCATGAGGGTGAGACTACAGGATTCCAGTGCCTCTCGCACGCACTCGTGCCCCGGACAAAACGCGGCGCGCGAGCGGCGCGTTGCCGAGCCGGGGCCCCTCTCTCCGCGCGCACCTTGGTCCCGACTCTGCGGGCAGCGCTAACGCGCTGCTCCTTGTCCGGGACACGAGGGTTTCACGCGTTGAACCAGCCCTGCGCGTCGCCGGTAAACGAGAAATACAGCCCGAACGCCGTCAGCGCGCAGGAGACGATCTCGATGGCACTGTCGAGTTCGAGGCCCCGCTCGCCGAGGATTTGGCCGAGCGAGATCACCGACAACACCAAGGCCGCCGCGAGCACCCAGCGCGGCCAGTTTTTGCGCCAATGCGCGGCCAGCCAGACGAAATAGAGCAGCAGCAGGATCATGCCGCCGGCGAGCAAGGTCCCGGTCATGATCATCTGCTCGGTCGTCTCGATCGTGGGCGTGCGGTCCTGCACCGCCACGGACAGCGCGTCCAGCATCAGCGAGGCATAAAGCAGCGCTTCGAAACGCTGGACGTTGCGGGGCACACTCATCGGCAACTGATCTTTTCTTGGTTATTCCCTGGGAAATTCCAGGCCCATCTCGCGGTACCGATCGGGGTCGTCACCCCAGTTCTCGCGCACCTTCACGAACAGGAACAGATGGACCGGCACGTCCAGGATCTGCATCAGCTCATTCCGCGAATCCGCACCGATCGATTTGATGGTGGCACCGCCCTTGCCGAGCACGATCTTGCGCTGGCTCTCGCGCTCGACGAAGATCGTCTGCTCGATGCGCACCGACTTGTCCTTGCGCTCCTCCCACTTGTCGGTCTCGACGGTGGATTGGTAGGGCAATTCCTGGTGCAGCTTCTGATAGATCTTTTCGCGCGTGATCTCGGCCGCCAGCTGCCGCATCGGCGCGTCCGACATCTGATCCTCGGGATAGAGGTATGGGCCCGGCGGCACCATCTCGGCCAGCGTCGTGCGGATGTCGTCGACGCCGTCGCCCGAGATCGCGGAGATCATGAAAGTCCTTGCGAACTTCATGCGCTCGTTGGCGGCCTGCGCCAGCGCCAGGAGCTTCTCGCGCTGGACCAGGTCGACCTTGTTGATGACCAGGATCTTGTCGTGATTGACGCTGGCCGCCTTGGCCAGGATCGCCTCGGCTTCCTCGTCGATTCCGGTCTTGGCATCGAGCAGCACGCAGACGAGGTCGGCGTCATGCGCCCCGCTCCAGGCGGTCGAAACCATGGCACGGTCGAGCCGGCGCTTGGGCAGGAAAATACCGGGCGTGTCGACCAGGATGATCTGCGCATTGTTCTCGATCACGATGCCACGGATCAGCGCGCGCGTGGTCTGCACCTTGCGCGAGACGATCGTAACCTTGGCCCCGACCAGCGCATTGACAAGTGTGGACTTGCCGACGTTCGGCGCGCCGATCAGCGCAACGAAGCCGCAGCGCGTGGCGGCAGTCGTCTCACCACCCGTTTCAACCGTCATTGCCGCCGCCAACGCCTTCACGTTCGATCATCACTGAAGCTGCCACTTTCTCCGCCGCGCGCTTGCTGCCGCCGATGCCTTCGGCCGGCGCAAGTCCCGGCAGGTCCACCGCAACGCGGAACTGCGGATCGTGATGCGGGCCGGTGCGTTCGACCTCGCGGTAGACAGGCGTCGGCAGTCCCTTCCCCTGCGCCCATTCCTGCAGCACCGTTTTGGGATCGCGCAAGGGACGCCGCGGCTTGTGCATCCGCTCGGTCCAGTTGCGCTTGACGAACTCGTCCGCCGCCGCATGACCGCCGTCGAGAAAGATCGCGCCGATCACCGCCTCGCAGATGTCGCCGAGGATGGACTTGCGCAGACGGGCATCGGCACTGGAGCCGACCGACCCGAGCTTGATGTCCTCGAGCAGACCGAGTGACTTGGCGACATCGGCGCAGCTCTCCTTGCGCACGAGCTCGGCAAGCCGCTTGGACAGTTCGCCCTCGTCGGCGTTCGGAAAGGCGTGATAGAGCATGTCGGAGACGACGAGCCCGAGCACGTGGTCGCCGAGAAACTCCAGCCGCTGATAGCTGTCGCCGCGCTTGCGCCCGGACTTGAGCGCCGAGACGTGCGTGATCGCCTGCATCAGAAGATTGGGGTCTGCGAAGCGGTGGCCGATGCGCGCCTCGAGCGCCGCGCTGGCCTCCGCGGCCGCCTTGGCCTTGTCTTTGGCCTTGCTGCTCCGCGTCCGCTTCTTCTTGGCCGGAGCCTTGGTTTCCGAAATCTTGGCTTCGGCGGCCTTGGATTCAGAATTAGTCTTGGGCACAAGCGTCTTGGTTGCAGCTTCGCCCTCGGGAGCGGCTTGCGCCTCGATCGGTTCGGTCGCGATGTCCTTGGCTTCGTCTTTCATCGGACGATTTTGAAGAAGCGATTCCAGCGCACCGACCACGGCCAGCGCCAGAACATCCAGGCATGCTCGCCTTCGCCGATGGAGAAGAAGATCATCTGTGCGCGGCCGATCAAGTTCTCCCGCGGCACGTAGCCGACCTGACCGAGGAAGCGGCTGTCGGTGGAGTTGTCGCGGTTGTCACCCATCATGAAGAAATGGCCAGGCGGCACCGTGTAGACGTTGGTGTTGTCCATGTAGCCGTTGTCGGCGCAATCGAGCGTCTCGTAGGAGACGCCGTTCGGCAGCGTTTCCTTCCAGCGCTTCACGCGCGAGATGCCGCCGCCCTCGGAGCCGCACGGATCTTCGCCGACAAACTCGCTCATGCGCTGACGCTCGACCGGCGTGTCGTTGATGTAAAGAAGCCCGTCCTTCATCTGGATGTGGTCGCCGGGAAGGCCGATCACGCGCTTGATGTAGTCGGTGGTGTCGTCCTTGGGCAGGCGGAACACGACGATATCGCCACGGTTCGGATCCGAGCCCCAGATGCGTCCCGAGAACAGCGGCGGCGAGAACGGGATCGAGTAGTGGCTATAGCCGTACGAATATTTCGACACGAACAGATAGTCGCCCACCAGCAGCGTGGCCTTCATCGAGCCGGAGGGGATGTTGAAAGGCTGGAACAGGAAGGTGCGGATCACCAAGGCGATCAGGAGAGCGTGGATCACGACCCGGACTGTTTCGCCGACGCCGCTTTCAGTTTTCGTTCCCGAAGTCACGCTCATTGCTCTCTCAATTCCGGCCGGCGATCACAGAACGCCCCCCTCCCGCGTCCAGCCCACCCGTTCGCGGCCCAAGGAGATTGTCCTGATTCTGATAGTGGGGCCAATTCCGGCGTAAAGCCGAATTCGCCCAGCCTGATTTGCGTCCGCGGACTTTTAGACGGTTGTCGCAGTCCACGCAATCAAGGATCGCATCAAAACTGCACAAAGCATTGATTCTTAATGCAAATTATATAGCGATCCTCGCGCCGTCAGGGCTTGGCCCGCGGGACGGCAGAAATGATCACGAAGGCTTGCGCAAGCGGCCAGTCGTCGGTGATGGAGAGGTCGATCTGCGGCTCGAATCCCTCCGGGGTCAGGACCTGCAGCCGGGCCAGAGCCCCCCCGGTCAGCCGCATGGACGGGCGGCCCCCGGGCAGATTGACCACCCCCATGTCGCGCCACCACACACCCTGCCTGATGCCGGTGCCGAGCGCCTTCGAGCAGGCCTCCTTGGCGGCGAAGCGCTTGGCGTAGGTCGCAACCACCATCTTCTCGTTCTTGGCACGGCGCTCGGCCTTGGCCCGTTCGGCCGCGGTGAAGATGCGATCGAGGAAGCGCTCGCCGTGGCGCTCGATCACCTTAGCGACGCGGGTGATGTCGATCAGGTCGGAGCCGATGCCGATGATCATGCCCGGCTCCGGCCGCGATCCATCGCGCCGCGCATCTTGCGCACCGTCTCGGCAAGACCGACGAACAGCGCCTCGCCGATCATGTAATAGCCGATGTTGAGCTCCATGATTTCCGGCAGCGCTGCGATCTTCTCGGCCGTCACATAATCGAGCCCATGGCCGGCGTGAACCTCGAGCCCGGCGGCCTTGGCCACCTTCACTCCGGCAAGGATCCGCTGCCACTCGGCCTCGGCCTTGTCGGTGTGGCCGTCGGTCACGGCGTCGCACCAGGCACCGGTGTGGATCTCGATCACCGGCGCGCGCAGTTGCGCCGCCATCTCGATTTGAGCAGGGTCGGCGGCGATGAACAGCGAAACGCGGATGCCGGCATCGCTGAGCCGCGCGATATAGGGCGCCAGCACATTGTGCTGGCCGACGACATCGAGCCCGCCCTCGGTCGTCACCTCCTGGCGCCGCTCCGGCACCAGGCACACGGCGTGCGGTCTGGTGGCGAGCGAGATCCGCATCATGTCGTCGGTCGCGGCCATCTCGAAATTCAGCGGCTTGGAGATCTCCGCCTTCAGCCGCGCCATGTCCTCGTCGCGGATGTGCCGGCGGTCTTCGCGCAAATGCGCCGTGATGCCGTCGGCGCCCGCCTCGATCGCAAGCAGCGCGGCGCGGACCGGATCGGGATGGCGGCCACCGCGTGCATTACGGACGGTGGCCACGTGGTCGATATTGACGCCGAGGCGGAGCGGAGATGCAGGCATTTCAGAACTCACGAGGCCGGAGTGACAGGCGATGACGACAGCGCCTACCCATTAACACGTTCGACTTTGGCAACGACCGCCTTGGCGCGCAGCTGAGCCAGGATCGCGCTCAAATGCTTGAGATCGTAGACTTCGAGATCGATCGTCGTCTCGGTGAAGTCGGGTGAGCGGCGCTGCATGCTGATGTTGTCGATGTTGCCGTCGTGCTCGGCGATCACGGTTGCGATCTGAGCCAGCGCGCCGGGCTCGTTGACGTTCTCGACCTTGATGCGCGCCGGGAAGCGCTGCGGCGCGGAGTCCTCGATGTCCCAGCGGACGTCGAGCCAGCGCTCCGGCTCCTCTTCGAAATCCTTCAGCGCCGGCGACTGGATCGGATAGATCGTGATCCCCTCGCCCGGCGTGACGATGCCGACGATGCGATCGCCGGGCACGGCGCCGCCGTTCGGCGCGAACTTCACCGGCAGGTCGGAATTGATGCCACGGATCGGAATCGCAACCGGGCTGCGCGACGGCTCCGACGACTTCTCCTTGAGTTTGGCGGCGAGCCCCTTCTTGACGCCGTAACGCGCGACGCGCTCCTCCTTGTAATCGGGATACATCGCGCGCGCGACGTGGGAGGCCTTGATCTCGCCGCGGCCGACCGCCGCCATGACGTCCTCGATCGAGGTGCGTGCAAGCCGCGGCAGCGCGCCCTTGAGCTTGTCGTCGGCGTATTCGATCTTGGCGCGCTCGAACAGGCGCTCGACGATGCGCCGGCCGAGGCCGGCATATTGATCGCGGACCGCGGTGCGGGTGGCACGCCGGATCGCGGCGCGCGCCTTGCCGGTGACCGCGAGCGTCTCCCAGGCCGAGGGCGGCGCCGATTGCGCATCAGAGGTCAGCACCTCGACCTCGTCGCCGTTCTGAAGCTCCGATGACAGCGGCGCGAACTGGCCGTTGATCTTGCAGCCGACTGCGCTGTTGCCGACGTCGGTATGCACGGCATAGGCGAAGTCGATCACGTTGGCATGACGCGGCAGCGCGATCAGCTTGCCTTTCGGGGTGAAGCAGAACACCTGGTCGTGGAACAGCTCGAGCTTGGTGTGCTCGAGGAATTCCTCGGGATTGGCGCTCTCCGAGAGAATGCCGATGGTGTGGCGCAGCCAGGCGAACGCGTTGGACTCGCGCTTGAGGAATTCGGTCGGCGACCCGACACCCTCCTTGTAGAAGACGTGCGCGGCAATGCCGCGTTCGGCGATCTGGTCCATCGCCTCGGTGCGAATCTGGAGCTCGACGCGCTGGTTGCCGGGGCCGATCACGGTGGTGTGGATCGAGCGATAATCGTTCTGCTTCGGCGTGGAGATGTAATCCTTGAACCGCCCCGGCACGACCGGCCAGGTGGTGTGGACGATGCCGAGCGCGCGATAGCAGGCCTCGATGTCGTTGACGACGAGGCGGAAGCCGAAGATGTCGGACAATTGCTCGAAGCCGACCGACTTGCGCTCCATCTTGGTCCAGATCGAGAACGGCTTCTTGCGGCGGCCATAGACGCGCGCGCCGAGACCGCGATGGCGCAGATTGTTGGAGAGCTGGTCCTCGATCTCGCCGATCAGGTTGCGGTTGCGCTCGGCCAGCGCATCGAGCCGCTGCATCACCACCGCATAGGCTTCGGGATCGAGGGTGCGGAAGGACAGATCCTCCAGCTCCTCGCGCATTTCCTGCATGCCCATGCGCCCGGCCAGCGGCGCGTAGATGTCGAGCGTCTCCTCGGCGATGCGGCGGCGCGATTCGGTCGGCACGAAGTCGAGCGTGCGCATGTTGTGCAGGCGGTCGGCAAGCTTGACCAGCAGCACGCGGACATCGTCGGCAATGGCCAGCAACAATTTGCGCAGGTTCTCGGCCTGCTTCGCCTCGCGCGACACCAGTTCCAGCCGCTTCAGCTTGGTCAGGCCCTCGACCAGCGCGCCGATCTCGGGACCGAAGAGCTGATCGATTTCGGCACGCGTCGCTTCGGTGTCCTCGATCGTATCGTGCAGCAGCGCGGCGACGATGGTGGCGTCGTCCAGCTTCAGGTCGGTGAGAATCGCCGCCACTTCCAGCGGGTGCGAAAAATACGGGTCGCCCGAGGCGCGGGTCTGGGAGCCGTGCGCCTTCATGGCGTAGACATAGGCGCGGTTCAGCAGATCTTCGTTGGTATTGGGATTGTAGGACCGGACGCGCTCGACGAGGTCATATTGACGCATCATGCGCGCGCGCGGCTTGGCTGGCCGTGCGACCGGCGCAGTCGGGGCCACGGCAACCGATTCGGTTGCGGCCTGCATCTGCGTGGGTCTGCGGCGTCGATACACCATGCGGTCCTGCCTTCAAACGGACCATGAAACGGCCCGTTGTATACATCTTAAGCTCCGATTGCGGACGCCGCCGATCAATTCGATGACAGGCGCGCGGCGCAAACCGGCCACGCTATGGTAACCACGAAAAGGTCAACAAAAGCAAAGGCCCGAACAGGGGTTCGGGCCTTTGATAAGATCACAAGAAGTCGACGATCGCGAGTGAGCCGATTACTCGTCTTCCTCGGGCTGCTCTTCCGGCGGCGCGAGGCCTTCGAGGCCCTTCAGGAGCTCCTCTTCGGTCATGCGCTCCACGGCCACTTCGGTGTCGTCCGCATCGACGCTGGCGCCCGCCGACCCGATCAGCGGCACGGTGTCCGGCTCGGGCTCGTCCACTTCGACGAACTTCTGGAGGGAGTGCACCAGCTCTTCGCGAAGATCTTCCGGCGAGATGGTCGTCTCGGCAATTTCGCGCAAAGATACAACAGGGTTCTTGTCGTTATCGCGATCAACCGTTAGTTGTGAACCGGATGAAATCATGCGGGCGCGGTGGGCGGCCAGCAGGACCAGGTCAAACCGGTTGTCGACCTTGTCGATACAATCTTCTACGGTGACGCGAGCCATGGACTGTCGCTCCGTTGTGGGTGAGGCGAAATATGTGGATGATCTGGGCTAGTTATAGGGGACGGGACGAATTCGCAAGGCCAATTTGTGATTTGGCCTCGCCAAACGCCTCTGCTACCCCCACATTGGGGCTGGGACGGGTGGTTTCCCGGGCTGCCATTGTGGGCAGCGCCGGGTACAGGCAGGACCGCCATAACTATACCTTGATTGCCCCGACTTCTCCGGATTTGCGGTTTCGACGGACTTCGGCGGCAATCTAGAACTGCGCGGCTGACTGTGGCCGTGCCAACAATAAACGATCAATCACGACCACTACGCGAGCAAACTGAATGTCACCTTCTCCTACCAACAAGATCGCGCTCTTCATCGACGGGGCCAATCTTTACGCGACGGCGAAAACTCTCGGCTTCGATATCGATTACAAGCGCCTTCTGAAGGAGTTTCAGAGCCGCGGGACGCTGCTGCGGGCGTTCTACTACACTGCGATCATCGAAGATCAGGAATATTCCTCGATCCGCCCGCTGATCGACTGGCTCGACTACAACGGCTACACCGTCGTCACCAAGGCGACGAAGGAATTTATCGACGCCTCCGGCCGGCGCAAGGTCAAGGGCAACATGGACATCGAGCTCGCCGTGGACGCCATGGAGCTCGCCGAGCACATCGACCAGATGGTGCTGTTCTCGGGCGACGGCGACTTCCGCTCGCTGGTCGAAGCCGTGCAGCGCCGCGGCGTGCGGGTCACCGTGGTCTCCACCATCGCAAGCCAGCCGCCGATGATCGCCGACGAGCTGCGCCGCCAGGCCGACGTCTTCACCGATCTGGTCGAGCTGCAGTCCAAGCTCGGTCGCGACCCGTCCGAACGCCCCGCCCCGCGCGACCGCGGCGAACGTGGTGAAGGACGCCACCACGCCCCGCAATTCCTCCAGCGCGCGACCACCATGGCGCCGAGGGGCGATGACGACTTCGAGGAGTGAGGCGGCCCGGCCGAGCCGCCAGGCCCCGACCCTCGTTCCCGACCGCGACTGTCCGCTCTGCCCGCGCCTGGTTGCCTTTCGCGAGGCGAACCGCGCGCGTGAGCCGTCGTGGCACAACGCGCCGGTGGCGCCCTTTGGCGGCATCACGGCCCGTCTCCTGATCGTCGGTCTCGCGCCGGGCATGCAGGGGGCCAATCGCACCGGCCGGCCCTTCACCGGCGACTATGCCGGCGACCTGCTCTATGCCACGCTGCTTGAATATGGCTTCGCCAAGGGCAGCTATCAGGCGCGGCCGGACGACGGTTTGAAGCTGGTCGACTGCCGGATCGCCAATGCCGTGCATTGCGTCCCGCCACAGAACAAGCCGCTGCCGGTCGAGATCAACACCTGCCGCCAGTTTCTCGTCGCGAACCTCGAAACCATGCCGAAGCTGCGCGCCATCATCGCGCTCGGCCGGATTGCGCACGACAGCGTGCTCAAGCCGCTGAAGCTGAAGGCCTCGCAAGCGCCTTTCGGCCACGGCGCCGTGCACCAGGCCGGCGCGTTCAGGCTGTACGACAGCTATCACTGCTCGCGCTACAACACGAACACCGGCGTGCTGACGCCCGACATGTTCCGCAGCGTGTTCGCGAAGGTGAAGGCCGATCTGGACTAGCCGCCGCTCTATCCCTTGACCGGATTGGCCTTCAGCCAGTCCAGGACGTCGCCGGCGTTCCGGTCAGGCGGAAACACCGGATAGAACACATGCGTGATCCTGGCATCGTCGATGACGAGCGCGAGGCGCTTGATCAGCGTGAGGCCCGCGACCTCCATGGTGGGCAGATTAAGCGCGCGCGTGAGCGCCAGCTTCTCGTCCGACAGCACCGGGAACGGCAGATGCAGCCGCGAGGCCATCTCGGTCTGGTATTCGTTGCTCTGGGTCGACAGGCCGAACACCTGCGACGCACCGGCAGCCTTGAGCTCCGCGAACAGATCGCGGAAGGCGCAGGTCTGCGGCGTACAGCCGCGCGCGCCCGGGATCATGTCCCAATCCTCGACCAGCGAGATCTTGCCGGGCTCACCGGTACGCGGATAGGCGAACACCACGGTGCGCCCCCGAAGCGTTGATAGATCGACTGAGGTGTCATCGGTCGCGATCAGGGTAATCGCCGGCAGCATCGAACCTTTCAGATGCGCGGCGCCGCCATCGTCAGCGGGCGCGGGAATCTGGCTCCAATCGACCTCGAGCAGGTTCTTCTGAGTCATCCCGCTACCCCCTCGCCCGCATCAGCCGGCCCTTCTCCCGGCTCCAATCGCGCTTCTTCTCGCTCTCGCGCTTGTCGTGCAGCTTCTTGCCCTTTGCAACCGCGAGCTGCAATTTGGCCCGGCCGCGCTCGTTGAAATACAGCTTGAGCGGGATCAGCGTCATGCCTTCGCGGTCGACCGCACCCATCAGCTTGTTGATCTGGCGGCGGTGCAGCAGCAGCTTTCGCGGCCGCTTGGGCTCATGATTGAAGCGGTTGCCCTGGAGGTATTCGGGAATGGTGGCATTGATCAGCCAGATCTCACCGTTCTTGGAGTCGGCGTAGGATTCCGCAATCGTGCTCTTGCCGTTGCGGATCGACTTCACTTCGGTGCCCGTCAGGGCAATGCCCGCCTCGATCGTATCCTCGATGGCGTAGTTGAAGCGGGCCTTGCGATTTTCCGCCATGACCTTGATCGGACGTTCGTTCTTATCGGCCATGACCCTCAAAACCTGATAGCAATACCTAATCGAGATACAAAGCGACGCTAACAGATTGGATCAAGCGCGCGCGTCACTTCTTGAGGAGATCGCGGATCTCGGTCAGCAGCACCACCTCCTCCGAAGGCTTCGGCGGCTCCGCGGGCTTGGTCTCTTCCTTGCGCTTCAAGGTGTTCATCGCGCGGATCACCAGGAACAGCACGAAGGCGATGATGATGAAGTTAATCGTTAGCGTCAGGAAGTTGCCGTAAGCAAGCACTGCACCTTGCTTTTTCGCATCCGCTAAGTTGGTGGCGGTGACCGCCTTCGACAAGGGGAGGAAGTAATTCGAGAAGTCGAGGCCGCCGGTCGCGGCACCGATGATCGGCATGATGATGTCGCCGACCAGCGACGTGACGATGGCACCGAAGGCAGCGCCGATGATGACGCCGACCGCGAGGTCGACGACATTGCCCTTCATCGCGAACTCGCGGAACTCCCTGAGCATCCGCGTGCCTTTTTCCTCGACGCTCATGAACGGCTCCCCTGATTGCCTAGTTCATCAGTTGACCAGGCCGGCGTGAACCATCGCGCTGCGCACGGCCACGCGGGTCGGCTCCGACACCGGAACCATCGGCAGCCGCAGCGTCTCGTCCATCTTGCCGAGCAGCGACATCGCGTACTTGATCGGCGCCGGATTGCTCTCGATGAAGAGGTTGTTGTGCAGCGGCATCAGCTTGTCGTGGATCGCGAGCGCCGCCTTGGTGTCGCCCTTCGCCCACGCGGCGTGGAACTCCGCGCACAGGCGCGGCGCGACATTGGAGGTCACCGAGATGCAGCCATGGCCGCCATGCGCCATGTAGCCGATGATGGTGGCGTCTTCGCCCGAGAGCTGGTTGAAATCCTCGCCCATCGCCGCGCGCTGCTGCGACACGCGCACCATGCTGGCGGTGGCGTCCTTGACGCCGGCGATGTTCTTCAGCTCCCACAGCCGCTTCATGGTGTCGACCGACATGTCGATCACCGAGCGTGGCGGAATGTTGTAGATGATGATCGGAATGCCGATCGCATCGTTGATCGCCTTGAAGTGCTGGTACATGCCCTCTTGGGTTGGCTTGTTGTAGTAGGGCGTCACCACCAGAACCGCGTTCGCGCCTGCCTTCTCGGCGTGCTGGGCGAGTTCGATCGCTTCCTTGGTCGAGTTGGAGCCGGCGCCGGCGATCACGGGCACACGGCCCTTGGCCTCCTCGATGCACCATTCGACGACCTTCTTGTGCTCGTCATGGCTGAGCGTTGGGCTCTCGCCGGTGGTGCCGACCGGGACCAGGCCGTTAGTGCCCTCGGAGATTTGCCAGTTGACCAGCGACCGGAACGCCGCCTCGTCAAGCGAGCCGTTCTTGAACGGCGTGACCAAGGCGGTGAACGATCCCCGGAATTTCGTCTTGGCTGCCATGGACTTCCTCCGTACGCGGCTATCTCTTTGAGCAAGCCCCCTTCATATCGGGTCTATTCCGCCCGTAAAAGACCCGCTTCCGTGTGACGCACCGTTTAAGCCGCGATTTTGCCGTGGTGATGGTGCAAACCCGGCGAAGGTAAGCGGCTGTTGGTATTTTGTCCGCATATTCAATCAAATACAGCCAGATCTTGTACAGATAGGTCTTGAGCCAATTGACTGATTCGGGGCGACGAACCGCCGTGACCAGCTTTCCTCGTGCCGCATGGCGATCCGCCGGTCTGGCCCTGTGCCTGATGGCCGGGATGTCGATCGGCTGCGTCGCCTTGGCCAAGTCCGGCGAGACAACCGAGGACACCGGGAAGCAAGCGAACAAGGGAACCGCGAAGCCCGCACCGAAGCCGCCCGCAAAGGACGCGACAAAGGGATCGGCCAAGGAGGTCGCCAAGGGCACGGGCAAGGAAACCGGCAAGGAAACCACCAAGGGCGCAAGCAAGGGAGCCGCTCCGGCCCCGGCCAAGGATGCGGCGAAGAAGCCTGCCGGCAAGGAGGCCGCAAAGGATAAGCCGAAGCCCGCGGCAGCCGCCACGCCAAAGTCCCGGCCAGCCGCCAATGCTCCGTCCCACGCCGCGCCTGCGGTGACGGCGACCGTCAGCCCCTCTGCGCCGCCCCCCGCCAGGCCGGCCGCAACGCCCGTGTTGGCGCCTGCGACCCGCCAGCACGCCGCGCCGCGCAAGCCCGTCACACCGGCCGCGATCGCTGCGACCTCGTCGACGTCGCAAGCCGACAAGGACACGCTCGAAAACGTCATCGAACTCGTACGCAAGCGCAAGCCGGCCGACGCCACCAGCTACGCGGATTCCATTTCCGATCCGGTCGCGCGAAAACTCGCGGAATGGATCATCCTGCGCAGCGAGGATAATGGCGCGAGCGTCGAGCGTTACCGCGCTTTCCTGTCCGCCAATCCGAGCTGGCCGTCGCAGACCTTCCTGCGCCGGCGGCTTGAAGCCGCGATGTGGGACGATCGGCGCGACGATTCCGTCGCCTGGTCGTGGTTCGAGAACGAATCCCCGGTTTCGGCCAAGGGCCGCTTCGCGCTCGCCAAGGCGATGCTGGCGCGCGGCGACCGCGCCAACGCCGAGCGGCTGGTGCGCGAGGCCTGGCGCAGCGATCCCATGTCCGAGGAGACCGAGAACAACGCGCTCGATCAGTTCGGCGCCCTGCTGACGCCGGGCGATCAGAAGGCGCGGATGGACACGCTGCTTTACGGCAGCGAGCACGAGGCAGCGCTACGCGCGGCAAAGCGGCTCGGCGCCGGCTATGTCGCGCTCGCCAAGGCCCGCATCGCGTCCTTCCGGAAGGCACCTAACACGCGCGCGCTGCTCGAACAGGTGCCGGGCGAGTTGCACAGCGATCCAGGCTTCATCTTCAGCAGGATCCAGCTTCTGCGCCGCGAAGAGAAGTTTCCCGAAGCCGCCCAGCTGATGCTGTCCGCCCCGAAGGACCCGAATAGGCTCTACAATCTCGACGAATGGTGGATCGAGCGACGCCTTCTGGCGCGCAAGATGATCGACACCGAGGATTTCCGCAGCGCCTATCTGATCGCGCGCGATGCGGCCCTGCCCTCGCGCGACATCTACAAGACCGAGCAGGAGTTCACCGCGGGCTGGATCGCGCTGCGCTTCCTCAATGATCCCGCGGCCGCCGCGCAGCATTTCGCCCGCATCGGCGTCGGCAGCGTCAATCCGACCACGCTGGCGCGCGCCGGTTATTGGCAGGGCCGTGCGGCGGAGGCTGCCGGTCGCCAGCAGGAAGCGCGCAATGCCTATGCCCGCGCTGCCGAGCAGTCGACCAGCTATTACGGCCAGCTCGCGCGCGCCAAGCTCGGCCTGCCGCAGATCGAGCTGAATAGCCAGCCCCGCAGCCGCGGCGCCGAGCGGCTGGAGATCGTGCGCGCCGCGCATCTGCTCTATGAGCTCGACGAGCGCGAGCTCGCCGTTCCCATGCTCGCCGACATGGGCGAGAACGGCGATCCCGAAGCCTTGGCCGGCCTCGGCGAGCTGACCCAGCGCTACAGCGACGCGCGCGGCATGCTGCTGGTCGGCAAGGCCGCGCTCAATCGCGGCCTGCCGTTTGATTTCTACGCCTACCCCGTCAACGGCATTCCGCAGTTCTCGCAGATCGGCCCCGAGGTCGAGCGCAGCATCGTCTACGCCATCGCGCGGCAGGAAAGCGCGTTTAACCCGGCCGTGGTCTCGCCGGCGCAGGCTTATGGCCTGATGCAGGTGACGCCCGACGCCGCGCGCTATGTCTGCAAGCGGCACGGCGCGACCTATGACCTATCGCGGCTGAAGAACGACTCGTCCTACAACGCCACGCTCGGCGCGGCCGAGCTCGGCGGCCTGCTCGAGGATTATCGCGGCTCCTACATCATGACGTTCGCCGCCTACAATGCCGGCCGTGGCAGCGTGAAGAAATGGATCGACCGCTACGGCGATCCACGCGATCCGAAAGTCGACGCAGTCGATTGGGTGGAGCTGATCCCCTTCTCGGAGACGCGCAATTACGTGCAGCGGATCATGGAGAACCTTCAGGTCTACCGCGCCCGCTTCGGCGGCGGCACGCGACTTCAGATCGAAGCCGATCTGCGCCGCGGCGCCGGCAGCGTGGAATAGGGCATCGACATCTCCAGAGAGGGGCTCCTGCGCTTCGTCTACCCAAATAGCATGGATTGGGGGATACGACGTTTACCCGCTGTAGGC
>NZ_JADFUE010000089.1:0-19714 GCF_054967145.1 Bradyrhizobium sp. UFLA06-24 | reverse complement strand
CGGCACTTAGCCTGCAATGATCAAAAACATAGCCACTGTCCTCATCCGGCGTTGCCTTGCTCTGAGCGGTATAGATGACCGCTTGATTGGCGATGCCGTGCAATTCACATTGCCGGAACCAGACCTTGGCGTTGCCAAATATGAAATCGACATGCCCTTCGATGTAGCAGTTCGAGAAGTATTGTCGTGACATTCTACCGTTTGGTCCCTTGCCGGCAAACAGCGTGTCCTGGGCGCCGAGCAGGCGGACGCGCGTAATGACGTCCCTATCTCCGGTAACGGACAGCGCTACCGCCTGCGAAGGTGGATTGGCCGGATTGAGGGCATAGTCGTTCTGAATGGTCAGATTCTCGAGCCGGAAGTCATCGCTAGGGGCATCCAGCGTCGCCGAACGGGCCGTTCCTCCTACATTGACCGCGCCGTCGCCATACACAATGACCGTATCCTCCGGCTTGTTGCCAGTCCCTGCGAGATGAACACCGGATTTCGTGATTTTAACCTTCTCGCGATAGATGCCTGGCGCGATCCGGACGTTTCCGCCTTCCGCCGGCAATGCGTCGATGGCTTGCTGCACGGAGTGATAGTCTGCATTTCCGGCATGCGACACCAACAGTGGATGCGCGTACGCCACGGGGATGAAGAAACATCCCGCCAGAATTGCAGCGGAGGAAATGACAATTCGCATGTGATCTTACACTTCGTTTCTCAGCGGGATAGCCGTCGCGCATCGACACGAGATTTTCATCGCCAAATCAGAACCCACCTTGGCATTTCCGGCCCTGCAAAACCGTCGGCCAATAGCAACCAACTCGGGACATGAGCCCGACCTTCGTCAACACCAGTAATCTTGGCCCCAGATGCGGAACTCACCACCTGAGTTCGGCGCCGCGTGTAGTGCTTACCGATTGCCGTCGCGGAATGCCCTGGAACATACCTCCGATCCGCGCAGCGGCGGCTGTGTAGCTCGTCCGGGCAGCGGGGGCCATACGTCAGAGTGATTTGCGCTGACGTTCGCATGTTCAAGTTGCCAAGTCGCGGAATTGGCAAATCGAACATCTTCGAGTGTCACGTCCAGGGCATGCCGCCCGTCTACGCCGCGCATCAGCAGCACACCGGCGTCGCCATGCACATGACGGAGAACGATTTGCCGATAGACCGGAATCCTCGTGCCTTGAGCGCGCGGATCATATTTTGCATCGAAAGCCAGCGGCCACCGGTTGCCCCTCAGGCACACGTACTCATAAGTCACGTTCTCGACCAGACCGCCTCGACCAACATCGCTCTTGATGCGCAGGCCCGACGTCGTACCATCCAGTGTCAGATTACGCACCAATATGTCTCTGGCCCCGGAATTCACCTCGCTGCCGATCGACATGCCATGCCCCCAGCCGAAATAATTATCAATGACCGAGATATGGCTGCTTGAGCCATTGTCGCCGGCCTTGATTGCGACGTTGTCGTCACCCGTACGGATCCAGCTGTGGGTGATGGTCACATCCTGACTGGCGCCAAGATCGATGCCATCGGTGTTGCGGGCATCCGCCGGCGAATCGATCGTGAGGCCCCAAAACGTGGCACTTTCAACCCGGTTCATCGCGACATGAAAATTGGCAGCGTTGCGCAAGGTGACACCAGAGAACGTGATATCCTGCGCATGATCGACCTGGATCAAGCGTGGGGCGTTCTGATTGCCGCCCTGGGCTTGGGCGCGGCGGGCTAGCTGCCACCAGGTTTCCGCGCCGCCGCCGATCAGCGCGCCGCCCTGACCATCGATGATGCCCTCTCCGTAGATACCGCCGCCGCGCGTTTTAGAAAAGCTGATGAATGGCCGGCAACCGTCGCCCTTTTCCGCAATGCGACCACATTGTCCGAGGCCCTTGTCGTAAGCGGCAGGTTCGGGGATGGCGATCAGTGTCGCACCGCGTCCGACCCATAAGGTCACGCCCGATTTCATCTCGAGTGGACCTGAGTGAAACTCGCCGCGCCCGAGATAAACTGCAGCGCCATCGGGGCAATGTTCAATGGCCTCCTGTAGGCTAACTGTATCGTTCTTGCCGGAAGGCACAGGGCGATCGCAGACCGTATCAGGTGCAACAGGTTCGGCGATAGTCCGGCGGTCTTGCGCTTTTGCGGCGGGGCCGACAACCATGGAGGCGAGGATGGACAATAGGGCCCAGTTACGAAAACGCTTTGTCATTGACCTGCTCGTGCTTTTGTCACGCGCATCATTGTCGCGTGCCTTTTCTGGTATTGAGCGCTGGCTTGATCGAGTCGCCGCGCGCGCCACTGGCGCGCACAAGATGACATTTATCCGACGCAGCAGACGCCTGGACTTGAGATCGCGCTGTAGCACCTTGCCTGCTGCGCGAAAAAGATGAAGCGTTTTGCGTTAGTACGAAAATCCAACAACTTCGTAACGTCAGCCTGCTCACACTGATTGAGCTCCCAACCGGTCCCCGATTTCATTTGTGCAACTCCAATTGCGCGTGAGTCCACGCAGCCTCTCGTCCAGGATCGGTGGGCAGTGAGTATTCGGGAAAGCTTTCGAGAAGCTGACGAGGCCACGGCCGGCACCGGATCGCATTCGCACCGGATAGCCTCTTCCTGGTGTCTCACGAATATAGATGACTGCCGTTACCCGCCCTGTTCCGGAATGATCGCTTGCGGGACATAGTCAGCCAGTTCCGTCATCATCCATGCGATGCCGGAGGCATGGTCGGCTTCCGCGGTCAGCATCGCTCGGCACGTCGCCTGCCCCACGGCCATAGCGGACCATCATGGTCATTGAACGCGCCCGCTCGCGCCCCCTCCATGGACGCCTAATCGGAAATTTCAACGACTTAAAGGCGGACAAGACGACCGAACTGGCTGGAAGTGGTGAGCTCTTGACACTCGATTCAGGACATCTACGTGAGCAGCCCCGAAACAGGAGCTCTAGCCAAAGACGCGGCGATACGTCCCCTATCTGGTGCTGCTCTGCGCGCATCCCTGGCGGACGCACCGCGATCAGCCAAAAAGCCGAGCCTATCGGCAAGGCCGCACCTAATTGTCCAGTTCGCCCGCCGGGTTCGCAACACCATGCGTCTCGAGATCTTCGCCAGGTCCGTCCCAAAACCTGTCGCCGTTAACGTGCGCGGCGGCGGCTTTCAGCGGTCCCATCGAGGCGAAAACGCCACGGCAGCATCCGGGTTAACAGGATTATCGAGGCTTCGCGATTTAGGCGGCCGTGCGTTGCGTATTGAATTGTTTGCCGCAGAGTTGCGCTGGCGTTCATCGATCGAGACCGCTCGACACTCAAGCCTCCGCTCCAGATCCGCCAATCCTGCCTTACATTCTTCGACAACCGATTGGGCGCGAAGCAGCTTGACCTTGAGCTCGTCTTGTTGCCTGAGTATGTTCTCAAGATCCCAATCGTTCTGCATTAGCTCATTGACCATCTGCAAGCCCCGATGCAAGGCCGACACCTAGCTTCAAGAGCGCAGGCTCTGCATGTCGCAGATGCCCCACCCCGAACCATGGGCTAATCCGATGCCAAACGATCGTCCTGAGGACGCCTTTACGCTGGCGTTCTTGCTGAGAACCACCATTCGTTGCGAGCCCCCAAGACAATCGGCTTCTGCCCGGCAAACCGGAGCGCGATCCCAAGATGGCAGAGTTCGCGAGGCAGGCGCCCGGTTTGGAAAGCGCATCAGGGGACCTCTGCCCTCGATCAAGCGGGCAAATTTCATCTGAACACCTCAAAAGGATGCTGAACGAGCATCATAGTCACACATGGTTTCGTCCCATCTTCAAGCAACTGGCATGCCAATGCCGCTTGAGCGTTTTTATGAAGAAACGATGTCGGTTTTCCCGCAGCACGTAGTTGCGGGCGGTGCTGTTGTCGCGCTTGAAACACGACGTCCTGAGCGAGACAGCCAAAGCCGCAACCACGAGCGTCCGCGCGCATTTTCTAATGAAACTCTGGCAGGACTGGATCGAGTTCTTCCTGCTCGAGCGTCTTGGCTCCATCTTTCGTCAGGTACGCTGCCAGAGCTGCGATACCGGAGTCCGGTGGACATCGAGCGGGTGCGGATTTTTTGAACGGCACTTGTCCCAAACGCTCGGCAACTTCGACACTCATGAGGTGGGCACGGATCGGTCGGTCGACGGCGCGCTCGATGGTGTGGAAGATCCAGGTGCCGTCCGGATCGATGTCCGACCAATGAAAGATCGGCGTCTGTTCGGATACCAATCCTGCGATCGTCCGCAGCGCCTGCTGGGTGGCAAGCGAGGGGTACCCTCCGACATACATGGTCGTTCCTAATCGGCCGGGGTCCGCCTCGGCGATGTGCCGGTTGAAGCTTGCGAAATTTTCGATCGTTAGAACGTAGGCCGGCGGCTCCCGGAAGCGGACGCGATCTGCTTCCTTGGGAGTGATTCCGAGATACAGCGGAGAGATTCCGGAGAGGTCGGCTCCATCGAGGTCGATCTTGCCCGCGATCAGCAGCGGTGGCGCGAAGCGCTCAAGGCCGATTGCCCGGAGCGCCTCGCGTGGCCGCGCGCCGGGCGGAAACTCCAGGATGCCGCTCAGGAGCCGCACGACCGCGCCTTCGATCCGTTCGAGCGTTTTGCTGTGCCCCACCGTTCGTCTCGAGAAGGTCTTGTAGTCGACGCCAAGATGCTTGTCGGCCAGGATGGCCTGGGCGAGAACGAACGCGTCGCGCAGTGTCTCGACATCGGACGAAGCGAACCCGTGCCACGTTTTCCCCCGCCCCCATACCTCGGCGACTTGGGAAGAGCTGTTCTTCAGAGAGTCGTGCATCGCCGCCCCGGCGACAAGCCGCACGGCGGCATCCTCCGCGATGCGCGACGCGGGGGTACGGCGGAGATATCGGTATAAGATCTCCGCCGAGGCTAACCGCACGTGCGCCACTTGGTCTCGGTTGGCGCCGCGCCCCCAGCGAATGGAGACCGCGGCGGCACTTTCGGCTTCCCTGATCTGTTTCAGGAAGGCGTCCGCCGCGACTACTGATGGGAAAGCGGGGTAGTCCGGGTGGGCGATCGGGCTTGCGGCCCCGGACTCGAAGCGGTTGAGCAGGTCGTTCAGCAGGCCGATCGCATCCGTGAAACGCCGAGCCATGGCTACTCGGCGGCCAGACGGGTGGCGAGCTCATCTTCGGACATCAGGTCCGGATCGATGGCCATCAGCTCGCGCTTGGCCTTCTCTTTCAGTTCCACCACAGTGGCCCTGGACTGCTCGCCGATCCGGTCCACCTCCACGATGGTGTCCATGTGCTCGAGCACGGCGACGCGCTTCTCGAACGGCGCCGCGATCACGAACTGCAGGCCGAGGTTTTTGTAAAAGCTCATCATCTGCCGCTGGTTCTTGCCGTCCATCTTGGAGAAGGCCTCATCGAACATGGCGAGCGCGAAACCGGCGGGCTTGCCGGCACGACGCTCCGCGCTGCCGTAGACGGCGGCCAGCGAAGCGCCGATGGCAACGTAGATAGGCACCTGTTGTTCGGCGCCAGACCCGGTGCCGCGCCGCTGCTCCCAGCGGGTCGAGCGGCCGGTGGCAACATCCTCCATGTGGATCTCGAAGGTGTAGAAGTTGCGGTAGTCCTCGAACTGGGTGAAATCCTTGTCGGGGTCCTCGAGCAGCGCCTCGAGTGCGACGATCGTATCCTTGTGCGGGAAGTCATCGGGCACGTCGCCCCGGAACAGCATATCGAGCGCCTCCGGAGAGGTTTTGGCGATCTCGATGATCTTCAGGATGGGCTGGAATTCCACCATCTGGGTGCGATGGAATGAATATCGCTCGTTATGGAACGGATGTGCGTAGAGGCTACGGTTCAACGATTGCAGCTCCCGCTCCATCTTTCCGATCCGGGCCGTGAGCGCGTTGATGAACTCGCCGCGCAGCAGGGTAGAGGCCTTTTCCGCCGCATCCCGCGCCTGCCTTTCGTACTGGCGCAGCTCATTGGATTCGATATCCGAGATCAGCTGCTCCATCCATGGCTTCACCTCCCGCAGCGGCTCGCTTTCCGCACCGACCTGCGAACTCATCCCGAACTGGTCGAAGTAATCGTAAAGAAGCTCGCGGACCCGTCGCTCGATCCGGGCGCGCTCGTTGTCGGACACATTCGCATCCTTCAAGGCCTTCTCGGCGATGGCCCGGTGTTTCTCAGCGAAGCCCTTTTGGGCTGCGGCATCGAGGCGGTCGCGGTAGACGGCCCTGCCTTTCGCGGTGGAGTAGAGTGGGAAGAACTTGCGGTATATCGACCGGGCGACCCTGAGGTTGAGTTCGGAGCCGGGCACGTTCTCGCCCTCTCCGAGCCTCCTCTCCGCCGACCTGACCTCGCCGTCATGCTCGCCGAACGCCTTCTGCTGTGTCTTTCTCTCCTCCAGCCTCTTCTCCTTCAGCTTTTGCTGCGCCCTCTTTTTGTCGCGAAGCCCGCCGTCCCCCGCGCCGTCGAGGGCATCGAGCCTGGCCTGAGCTTCAGCGACCTCAGTCTGCGCGGCCGCGAAGGCGGCCGCGCAAGCCCCCAGATCATTACGTCCCTCGCAGATGTTCTTCAGAGCGGCAAAAGCCTGCTCCGCGGCATGGGCCTCCTTCCCCTTGTCGATCAGGATCCGACCCAGCTCCTCGGCCTGATCCTGCAGGGATCGCAGGGCGTTCGCCTGGGCTGCCTTTCCGATCTTATACTGCGAGGATTCGATCCAGCGATGGCTCCGGACGAGTCCGTCGTCGTAGAGGCCGTCCTTCATTATCGCCCGGCCGGGCCTGTTGAACTGGTCGAGCGTGTCGGCGAGACGGACGTTGCCGTAGCGGCGCATGATGAAGGCCATCGCGTCCGGATCCTGGCTCCGGAAGATCGAGGGGAAAGTGCCGCGCTCCGGCTTGGCCCTGAACTGCTCGAGCTTGTTTAGGCTCACGAGCGATGCATGGCGAAACTCGCGGCGACCTTCCTTGAAGATTGACGTGGCGGCGCTGATATCCGCTCTGTCCACGAACACGGCTTCCCGGTCGCGACCGAGGAGCGCCTCGGCGGCTCCTACCCACTCGGGTTCGGCGACTTCGATGATGTCGCAGAGTACGCGCGGGACCATTCCACCCTGCCGCAGCCTGCGGCAGAGGAGTTCAGTGTCGTCGCCGAGATAGGCGCGCGCCCCTCCGGCGGCGTGCTGTCGGATCCGTTCGAGCACCTCGTCGCGCCTGCCGCGGAGGCCGGAAAGCTCCGCGATGATCCTTTGACGCGCTTCGTCGATCTTCGGCAGCCATTTGGCGCCGCTTGCCGCGAAGGACTTCTCGGCCGCGGTGACCTCGTCGGAGACGCCCCCGATGTCGGCCCCGGCGGTGGCGGTCAGAAGACGCTCAAGCGCAGGAACGAAGTCCTCGAAACCGTCCGCGCACATCGCGCGTAGCGGCTCCAGGCGACGGATGTTCTCCATGCGAGCCTTGAAGTCCGCCGAGGCGCGGTGCGCCGCCTGCCCGGCCACATCGGCGGTCTGCTGCAGGGACTTTCTGCCGGTCTTGGCATCGTGCTCGGCGATCGCGGCCGTGAGGCGTTCGATCTCCTTATCGATGGCCTTGACGTCGTCGTCGATGAATTCGAGTTCTTTTGCTGCGGCGTCCCGGCGCGCCATCTCGGTACGCCGCTTGGTCTTGAAGTCCAGGTTTGTCGCGCGCGCCGCGAGCCAAGTCGCGCGTTTTGCGACCCATTCCTCCCTGAACTTGGTCTCGAGCGCCTCTTCAAGCGCGGCGAGGACGCCCCGAAGCGCCCTTAGGGCTTCGAGCCTGAGGCGCATTTTCCGGATGGTCTCGCTGATGTTGCGGTATGTCTGGATCGACTCGCGCAGCTCCTTGATGCCGATCGGACTGTCCTCGAGGATGTAGTTCCGCACGAACTGCGTCGCCGTCTGGTTGTGATCGAGCGTCATCGCGTTGACGATTGATTTCTGCAGGGCGCTGGCGTTCTGTTCGCCAAAGGACGAATGCGGCAGAAGATGGCGCATGTACTCGCGGACATAGTCGCTCGCCCGGTCGCGATGATTGACGAAGTTGCCTTCGCCGACCGCTGCGACGATCCGGGCGCGCACGTCCTCCCACTGCGCCGGGAATTGCGACTTTCCTCGCTGCTCGATGAAGTCCTTGGAGCTCAGAACGGTCCCGACGGCTACGAAGAGTGCCAGCACGGTCTCCCTGCTGTCGGACTTGCGCGCCTCGAGCGCCATGCCGATCGTGACCGGTGACCGGGCGCCTTCCGTGTCTTCGAAACCGAGCGCGATGTAGGTGCGCGCCTCGTCGCGCCGGCGCTGATCTTCGCCGAGCGTCCCAAGGCAGTAATCGACGACGCTGCGCTTCGAGCCGCTGCGCGATTTTCCGCTATCGCCGGCGACCGCGTTCAGGCGCAAGAACCGCCGGCTCCCGCCGGTGAGAACGACCTGTGCCATGTCGAGGATTGTGGATTTGCCGGACCGGTTCTCGCCCAGGACCCCGACGTGTCCCCTCACGTCGATGTCGGCGACGTCGAATAGGTGCCAGTTCACCATCGTCAGGTGGCGTAGCTCCATCATGCCTCGTCTCCTGCGGGCTGCGGAAACCGCGCCTCCTCGCTACGGACGTAGCGCTCGAGCCGTTGGAGGGCATCGCCGCCACTGATCAGCTTAATCATCGGACGGATCCTGATCTCGCAGTCCTGCTGCTCGTCGTCAAAATCACCGATCTCGACCAAACTGCGTTGGGCGACCTCGCGCAGGATGTCCCGGAACCGGGCGGCCGAGATCGCGCCACCGCCGCCGTGTTGCGCCATCTCGCGGTAGCGATCGAACAGGTCGTTCAAAGTGGCCACTACGACGGCCCGGTCCTCGACTGCTCCGACGTTCACCTCCTGCTGCCAGTATGCCGCCAGCACCAGCATGACGATGGTTTCGTCGAGCTTCATCCGGGGCAGCGGCACGTCCTCGTCCATGGCGACGATGCCGGCCCACTGCGCCTCCGGATCGCGGTGGACGCGGTATCCGCAACTATCGAAGAAGCCGTCGACCACGTCGCGGAAGCGGCCGTCCATGATCGTGTTGTAGACTGTCCCGGTCCGGGGGTCTCCCGCGAACACGAACTGCCGCCGTAGCAGGAAGTGCTGCGCTTTGCGGAGGTCGGCTGCCTTTTCCGCGCCGAAGGAGCGCTCGACGTTTTCGAACTCACTGAGCATGAGCCGCCCTCGCCTTCCGGAGTGCGCCCGATCGCTTGACCAGGAAGTTGGCGCAACGGAGCCATTCGCTGTCGTGTGGGGGCGTGTCGGGGCACGGTTCGAGTTCGAACCCGGCCGCGACCTGCGCCGGAACCTCGCCTGTCAGCGCATATCGGCGGGCGCAATCGAAGGCGAGAAAGTCGTCCACGGTATCGATTTCCATGAAGCGGGCTTCCCTGGTCGCGAATGGCGGCACCTGGCCCTCGAGGAATCGTCTGACATCCTCGGGGCGGGGCGCGATGCGAGCGATGTACTCGAGGCGGAGCTTCTTGCGCAGTTCATACAACGGATCCGACGGCGGCTCGGCGAGCTCCCTTGCTTCGACGGGACGGCGCGGCTGCCTGGCCGGCGCCTGATGGTGCTCCGACCAGGGCGACCGCAGCGGCTCGATGCTCCATTCGATTGTCGCCTTGTGGTGCCTGCCGTCGCGCAGTAAGGCATCCAGGCGCCGCACCAGGTCGCCGGCCCGGCCGACGAGTCCCTGCCCGCCCCGCTCGGCGTACTTAATGGTGTTGCGGACCCGGGCTTCGAGCTGCCTGCGGAAGGCCTCGATCCTGTCGAACATCTCCCCGATCTGATCGAAGATGCTTTCGATAGCCAGCAGGTCGTCGGCCGCGGCCATTCGACCGTCCTCGATGTCGGCTGCCATGCTGGAAGCTATGTACTCCTCGGCGAGGACCTGCATGGTTTCCGGGCTGTAGGAGATCCTCCGCGCGAGATCGACGATGGCGTCGCGGAAGCGGTATGGATGGTTGACGGTGAGGATGGACTCGAAATCCTTCAGCAGGAGCTGTTCGATGAACTCCTCGAAAAAGGCTTCGAGCCGGGTAGCGACTGTTTTCGACTCCATGACGGTCCGTCGGACGCGCTTCAGGTCGGCCAGAATGGCCCGCAGACTCTTAGTGAACTGGTCGGCCTGATTGCGCGCCTCGCGGACGGCGAGCGCGGCTTCGCGCTGCTTGCGGTCGGTGATCTCAGGCCTCAGTTTTTCGACGGCCTCCAGGTTGAGGCGGATTTGCACGATCAAGCCGCCGAATCGCTGCGAGAGATCCTTGTTGAGGCTCGCGAGCCGTTGCAGCACGAGCAGCGGTCCCATAGCCATGTCCACAGTGACGCGAAGCCCGTATTCCTCCTCTTCAAGCCATCCCCAGACGAGCAGCCGGGCGTATAGTTGTCGGGCAAGACCGAGCGCCTTGTCGCCCTTCTCGGAAGCGAGCGCGACGTCGGCCTTCCGGATCCGGCGGCGTCTCGCGGAGATCATTTCCGGCAGGCTGCCGAAATCATCGCCCTCGTTCCAGAGGACGGGGTTGGCGCGCATGACGTCGTAGATGGCGTGGACCACCTGCTGCGGCGTCGGGAACGACGGCGCGCCTGAAAAGAAGCGTTCGTGCAGATCCAGCAGACACGCTGCGTACAGGTGCTTGTGATCGCGCGAAAAAGCTAAAAAGGCGTCGTCATGCAAATGGCGGAACAAGGTCAATGACGCGGCTCCTGGGCCCGACCTCATCCTGAGTTGGCGGCACTAAATGCACGGCCTGCCGGGCAAAATGTTAGTGAGAGTGGGTCTTGAAAACACAACCGGAAGATCAGTTCTTAGTATGTTCTAATATAGCTTTCCAGCTCAATCGCTGTCGAGACTCCAAAGGTCCGATCGGAGCTAGTGTCCGGTCTCAGATCGGGAACAATCCGGCCTCAAGTCATTGAATTTGTTGTTGTTACTATTGCGGCAAAATGGATACAAGGAGTTGCTTGGCACGATAGTGATACGAACGTTCGACATGTCGAGGAGGCTCTCTCGCCCACCGGCAGATTCGAGCCCAGCTCTACATCGATCATCAGCTTTAGCTTTTTAGTAATTTCAATATGCCTAGTATACGCGAAAGCGTATGATCTGTAGATATTCGCGGTCGCGTATATTGACAAATTATACGCGTTTGCGTATCATGCCTTTATGGATACGATTGCCCGCACCCCCCAGCAAATCGGCGCCGGGATCAGGCGCTACCGGCGGCAGAAGAAGCTCACCCAGGGGGACCTCGGTGAGAAGATGCATGCGCGTCAAGCGACGGTCTCGAAGCTGGAGGCCGGTGAACCTGCAACGCAGCTGCGCATCTTGATGGATGCGCTGGCCGCGCTCGACCTCGAGCTGGTCATCCGGCCGCGCACCAAATTGACGGCTGAAGCGATTGAGGATCTGTTCTGATGGCGCGTCGCCCTGCCCGTGCGCCGCTCAACGTCTACCTCAACGCACGGCTGGTCGGGCGGCTGCGGCGCGAGAGCAGTGGCGCAATCGATTTCCAGTATGACAAGCAGTGGCTCGCGTGGGAAAATGCCATCCCCGTTTCCGTGTCGCTGCCATTGCGGGAGGATCGTTATATCGGCGATCCCGTCGTCGCTGTTTTTGACAATCTTCTGCCCGATAATGACGACATCCGCCGACGCGTCGCCGAACGCGCGCATGCTGATGGCGCCGATGCTTACAGCCTGCTCTCCGCCATCGGCCGCGATTGCATCGGGGCGCTGCAATTCCTTCCCGACAGTGCCGCACCCGGGGGCGCCGGCGCCATTGATGGCCGCGCCGCTAGCGATCAGGAGATCGCCGCCATTCTCGGCAACCTTGCCAGCAATCCGCTCGGCATCGGCCCCGACCAGGACTTCCGCATTTCTCTCGCGGGCGCGCAGGAAAAGACAGCGCTGCTTTACTGGAAAGACAAGTGGCACGTGCCTCATGGCACGACCGCAACTACGCACATTATCAAGCCGCAGATCGGGAAGTTGCCGAACGGAATCGACCTGACCGGCAGCGTTGAAAACGAGCATCTGTGCCTTGAGCTGGTTGCGGCACTCGGCTTGCCTGTCGCCAAATCAAGCATCATCGATTTCGCCGGGCGCCGCGTGCTCGCAGTTGAGCGGTTCGATCGCATCTGGACGCGCGACGGCCGCCTGTTGCGGCTGCCGCAGGAAGACTGCTGCCAGGCGCTGTCCGTTCCACCCGCGCGAAAGTATGAATCCGATGGCGGACCCGGCATCCGCAAAATCTCGGATTTCCTCAAGGGCAGCGATACGCCTGAGGACGACCAGGCCATTTTCTTCAAGGCGCAGATCGTGTTCTGGCTGCTTGCCGCCACCGATGGCCACGCGAAGAATTTTAGCATTCATTTGGCGCCGGGCGGTCGTTTTCATCTTGCACCGCTTTACGACATCATTTCGACCCAACCGAGCTTGGACGCTGGACAGATCAGCCAAAACCAAATGAAGCTGGCCATGGCGATCGGCAGCAACCGGCATTACATCGTCCACACGGTTCTCGGCCGACATTTCGTGCAGACTGCGAAAAGCTGCGGTCTACCCGACAAAACAGTCAAGGTTGTCATCCAGCAGCTCGGCGATACAGCCGCAAAGGCCATAGATCAGGTGCTGAATGCGCTTCCAAAAGGATTTCCGGAGAAGATGGCCATATCGATTGCTGATGGCGCAAAGCGCCGTGTGAATTCGCTGGCTGTGCTCAAGAGTAGTGAATGATCGCCGGTTTGCGCAAGCGTACGATGACCTCCGTGAACGGTGGCAGGAAGACCGGATCTACCAAACCAAACCTGGAAGCTGCCTACCAGAGGAGCAGCAGCGCGATCAGCAACAGGGAGCGTTGCCCGAAAGCAGCCAACCAGCGGCTCAAGAAACGGGCCCGGTTCAAGAACGGCGATTGCCGCTCTCCTTCGACGGCGAGCGGCCCGCGCCGTCCGTATGCAAGCTCCAACAGCGACTGCGTTTCCAAACTAGGTGTTTAGTCCCGGCATTTGCTGGAGCGGATTAAGTTTGAATCGTTCTGGCTGGGAAGTCCAGCATTTGCAGATGTATTCGTAGGGCGTGAGGCCCTTCAGGGTCTTCAGCCGGCGAGCGAAGTTGTAGGCGCGGACGAAGTCGGCGAGGTGGCTGCGCAACTCGTCATGCGTGTCGTAGTGGAAGCGCTTGACTGTGGCCTCCTTGATGGTGCGGTTCATCCGCTCGACCTGGCCGTTGGTCCAGGGATGCTTAGGCTTGGTCAGGCAACGATCGATATCATTGCGGGCGCAGGCCACCTCGAAGGCATGAGCCCAAAATGGTTGCTTTCGTTCGATCATGGCTTTGATATCGGCCACAGTCCAACTCCCACCGCTTGGGTCGGTGAGTGGGTGCCGTTGTCCGTCAGAACGGTGTGGATCTTGTAAGGGACTGCCTTGATCAAGTTCCGCAAGAAGTCGGCTGTGTCACTCGTGGCTTTTCGTGCAACTCGGTGAAGGCGCACTTCGAGGTTCGATCGATTGCGACGAAGAGATAAAGCCCTCCCATCGCGGTGCGAACCTCGGCGATGTCGATGTGGAAGTATCCGAGATAGCTTTTGAACTTGCGCCTTACGCCCTTGCCATCCTCCACGTCGGAAGCCGTGAGATGCCATGGCGCTGAAGACAGCGATAAAGCGATGAGCGTGTCAGATGCGGGATTGTCGCCTGGAGAGCATAAAGGCAGTCATAGTCATCCAGCGGCAGCAGCGCATGCTTGCAAAAGGCGACGATGATGGCCTCCTTCTCAAGCGACAAACTGGTGGATTTTGGCTCTCTCGGGCCGGTCGGAAGATCGGCCACCGAACCGCGCTTCTTCCATTTTGCGACGGTCTTCGGATTGATCCATAACGCTTGGACAGCGCCCCCAGGCTCTCTTGACTATTTTGTATTGTTCGACGGATTGCCTCCGTCGTTGTGGCGCAGCCGTGAAGAACCTGCTCCGTTTGGATACTGTCAACGAAAACCTCGTCCCGCGTAGCGGGCCGATTGTCAGTTCGGCAACAAAGTGTCACCAAGTGGACGATACGCAGGGTCAGAAAAACGAAAAATCAGCAATCTTCAATTCGGCACGCCTCTTGCCCTGTTAACGGCGTCGGCACCAATCGCTTGTGAGCCCGAGATGGATGATTTGGCGACTTTGAGCAAAGGCACGGAGACTGGCTGTGTCGCGAACTGACGTAGAGCGATTCGTCAACGATCTGGGGAACGACGGTGGTCTGCTTGAACGCGTAAAACCAATTGCTACCGGCCTTGCATCGATTGTCGCGATCGGAAAGAGCCTCGGCTACAGCTTCACACCTGATGAAGCTAAAAGTTGCATTCGAGCTCGACAGAAGTTGACGACTAAACCGCTCGCCGGTGGCACTTTTAATTCGAGTGATACGATCTCGACCGGCGCTGTTCAGGCCCTTGCAGAGGTGGCCACGAGCGGCGCGCAAGCCGCGGAAGCGGCCTCTGACCACGCCACAGCAGTTGAGCCCGTTGCAGTTGTTGTGGTTGTTATTGTAGCGGTCGTGGCCGAGGTCTGACATGCCTTCGCTCTGACCGCATCGGGTGGTTGCTCGAGGAGGCGATGAAGTGCGATGAAGTGCGATGAAAACATGAAGTAAGCTTCGTCAATGACACACGCTGCCGCCGAGCACTACCGACAGATTTTTGACCGGCGTACCCCGGAGCAACTGCGCACGCTATCGCATCTCAAACGCTTCATGGAGCGGTTAGTCGGTGACGAGGAGTTCCGCAGGGCGCTTGCGGAGGCAATCGCCACCCCTCGAGCGGTAACAGAGCGGTACGGCATCAATGTGGATCCAATGGAGGTGCTGCCGCTCTGGCGCGGTGGCTACCAACAATACCGCTTCAAGCCGGAGTCTGCGCCGTGGCCGCTGGCTGTGATGTGGGATGAGTATCTCCGCGAGATGATGCGTCATCGCGACCTCTTGCGCGACGAAGGCGAGATGTCGACGATCAATCCTCGCTTTCATGCTTGGCGCGAGCGGCAAATCCGGCGCTGCAATGACCAATTGGGCGTGTCGGCGGCGTCGCTCACGCACCCCATAATCGCTTTCGAGCTAAGCGAAGGCTGCAGCGTCGGTTGTTGGTTCTGTGGCCTCTCGGCCGATCGCTTTACAGGCTATTACGACATAGCAAAGAGCATGCAGCGCTTTGGCGGGGCGTGGTTGGTGTCGCGAGCGAAATGTTTGGTTCTGCAGTCCGCACGGGCTTCTGCTACTGGGCCACAGATCCTATGGACAACCCACACTACGATCGCTTTCTGTTCGACTACTATCAGATTACGGGCGCGTTACCGCAAACAACAACCGCAGCCCCACTCAAGGATCCGGCACTCACCAGGCACGTGCTCGGGCTCTTCAATCTATATCGCACGACGACGAATCGTTTCTCCGTGCTGAGCAGGGCCCATCTTAATCAGATTCACACGGCCTTTTCGCCTGAGGAGTTGCTAGGAGTCGAACTCATCCTGCAGGGCAAGGAGGCGCAGACAGCAAAGGCCATGGTCGGGCGCGCGCGCGAGCGGAAGGAGAAGCGCAGGGGCGCTAACAAGGACGGTGCAATCGCCTTTCTGGAACGCAATCACACGACGATCGCCTGCGTTTCCGGCTTCCTCGTAAATATGCGGCAGGGGCGTTTACGACTGGTGACGCCGGTGCCGGGTAGCGATCGCTGGCCTCTCGGGTACCCGCATTCTGGGTGAACGCTTCTTCAGCACGCCTGACGGTTTCCGGGGCGGGCTGCAGAGCATGATCGAACAGTATATGCTCGAGAGCCCAGCCCATGACCTGCCGATCCGCTTCCGCAGGGACCTGCAATATAAGGCAGGGAACCGGTGCTTTCATCTTCGCTCACGCAACATGGAACACCGCGTGCTCGACGACATCGCCCCGATTTCCGTTGGCCCTTTGATCGCGGACGGCAACTGCACAATGTCGGAGCTGGTTATTCGGGTCGCAGCTGACGGAACAACCCTCCTTGGGGTCGCCGACTTGCTCGATCAGTTGTACATGACCGGGCTGATCGAAGAAGACCTCGACGACTGCTTCATCTGGCAGACCGGTGACTGGACGACGAGGCGCATCGAAGGAGTCAAACACGCGTCCTCCCATACGGGTGCAGATTGTGCCGATTCGCATTGAGGCACTACTTAGCCTCAAGCGACAGCAGCATCCCACCATCCAGCAGTGCTGAGCGCGATGACATGCCGCTCCGCATCCACGGTCCCTGGCTTCGTGGCGTGCACAACCGGCGTGACAAAAGAAGACCAGCGGGGTTCCGCGCTTGCGGCTTCGAGCCAAGCCCTCATTTCGGGCATCAGCGGTGCACGACTGGGACGCACGCGGTTAAGTCGAGAATGGCTTGCCCCGCCCAGTGGTCAATCAAATGGTTCTGCCAGACGACGGTGCCGCTGGTTCCGGAGAGGTCGTGGCTTTTCGTGGCGCGCCACTGCAACTTGCACTGGCGGTGATCCCTGCTAGCGGACGACGACGCGCCTGAAACTTTGATAGGTCCATGTGAATGACACGTCAGTCCGTTCATCAATGATGAAAAACAGCGAGTCTCACTCGAGGGTGGCGCCGCTAAATACCAGAGCGGAGCCGCGTGCAGGCAATTATTCCCCGTTCGGCTCCAGCACTCTCTGCTTGCTCATGCCGTCCAGTCGCCGGGCAACGAACGTGACGCGGAAATCGTGGCTCGAAGCGGGCTGCCCACTAGCCGAATTAGCGACTTCATGTTCACGGCTCCGGTCAGGAGTCGCGCAGAATTCACTTTGCCGTCCGGCGCATGAGACTATGGCATGGCGAACGCACCTGTGCGCACATCATGAATAACGTGGAATGATTATGAGTATCGCTGTGCCAATCGTCCTAGTCAACATGCCTGTGTCGGCAGTCGAAAGGCCGTCACTGGCGCTTGGTCTGCTGAAATCAGCGCTGACCCAGGCTGGACTGCAATCCACCATAGCATATGCCAACATCTGGTTTCTAGAATACATAGGCATCGCCGACTATGGACCTCTTGAGAATTGCCCGCCAGAGGAGGCACTGGTTGATTGGCTGTTCGCGGGCATTGCTTTTCCCGGCTTCGAACCCGAACAAAACGCCTTCCTCGACCTCTATTTCGAGCGCAACCCGATACACGCAGGCAAAGGTATGGCCGAGCGTCGCGCGAATTTCCTTAGGCTGCGCTCGCTCATCGGCGGGTTTATCGACTGGACGGCTGACAAGATATTGGCGAAGCGGCCGGCTATGGTCGGGTGCAGCTCGACCTTCACCCAGCATGTCCCCTCGCTCGCGTTGCTGCGCCGGCTGAGCGAGCGCTCACTTGATCTTGTCACCCTCATGGGTGGAGCGAACTGCGAGTCGGTAATGGGGCGCAGCACTCACGCGCGTTTCCCATGGGTCGACTATGTCGTGTCGGGCGAGGCCGACGCACTGATCGGCCCGCTGTGTTGGGACATCCTAAATCGCGGCAGAGACATCCCGCCTGCTGACCTGCCATTTGGCGTTTTCGGCCCGACGCATCGCGAGGCCGGCTATCCCGCGGCGTCGACGCGCGACTTAGTGCCCCGCGCCGTGATCGAGAACATGCGTGACCTGCCGCTGCCGGATTTCTCGGACTATTTTGCGGAGGTTGAGGCGTCGCTCTACGCCGACCGCATCCATGCTGGGCTGCCGATGGAGTTCTCTCGCGGCTGCTGGTGGGGCGAGCGCAGTCATTGCCTGTTTTGCGGGCTGAACGGCGGATCGATGACCTACCGCCAGAAGCCCGCGGGGCAGGCCGCAGCGGAGATGATTGAGATGTCGGCGCGCTACGGCTCGTCGCGCATCGAAGCTGTAGACAATATTATGGCCATTGACTACCTTGAAAAGGCGCTCCCTCACCTCACCGCGCTACCCGAGAAGCTCGCGATCTTCTTTGAGGTCAAAGCCAACCTGAAGCGCCACGAAGTGGAAAAGCTGGCTGCCGCCGGCGTCCGCTGGATTCAACCGGGTATTGAGAGCCTGGATACTCGTGTTTTGAAGCTGATGCGCAAAGGAACGACCTCAGCGCACAATGTTCAGCTGTTGAAGTGGTGCCGTCAGTACGGCGTGCGGGTCAGTTGGAGTTTATTGTGGGGCTTTCCCGGCGAGTGTGATGCATGGTATGCGGAAATGGCCTCTTGGTTGCCGTTGCTGCATCATCTGCAGCCGGGACCTGCGGTACGCTTGCGATACCAGCGCTACAGCCCCTATCATTACACAGCTGAGAAACATGGACTGAAGCTGCTCCCGGCCGCCCCCTATCGCTACGTGTATCCGCTGTCGGAGCGCGATCTCTCGGAACAGGTATACTACTTCGAAGACAGCGAAGACCACGATGTCGGCGGCCATTTCACACCGCGCGACGAAAACCGCCCGGGGCTAAATGCCGTCGCCAAGGGCATCGATGCCTGGCTGAAAGCCTGGAGGGGGCCGACTTTCTCTATGCTGTCGATGCAGGACAACGGCGACGAAATCATAGTCGAGGACACGCGAGCCATAGCAATCGAGCGCGAACACCGCGTCAGAGGCCTCGAGCGAGAAATTCTTCTGGCCGCGGACGAAGGCTCGCCTGAAACTCGCCTGTGCGATCGGCCGGGCGCGGCGAATGTAATGCAGGGCGAGATTGATGAGGCGATAGCTAACATGATCGCCCGCAAACTGATCGTACGGCTTGACGCGCGGCTGGTTGGGCTCGCGTTATGGCATCCATATACGCCAATCCTTCCCCTGACTGCGTTCCCTGGTGGCTATCTCGACCGACGCTCCACGCCAGTGGCCCTCCCGCGCGAATAAGGAAAACTGCGGTGTGCACTTCGCAGGGCCACACCCCTCGCCTGTCTCCTTTGCTTGGCGCTCGCGCCAGCCTTGTCATTTTTTTCGCCCGCGTCGTTGAGCACAATCAACGGCGTCGAGCCCAAAGCTCCAACATATATGGTTTGAGATATTTGGCCGAAGCGGCGGCGATAATCGCGCCAACCCTAGTGGAGCCGATGAAGTTTATGCGGCGTTCGTTCCGCATTAGATAGCTTAAATATGCGCTACGAACTGCATCGCTCGATTTTCGTAGACTACTTCATCGGGCGAAAAGGAGAAACCGCATCGAACTTCAACTGTTTGACACAGGTTGCAGCTGCCAAAGCGTCGTGTAGTTTATCGGTTCGATCATCGGCTGTAATCGATCCAACTGCTTCGCCGCGTCCAGATCGACACATAGACTTACATTCGTGAGCGACGATGTCGTCACGACTGCACCATCATAAAATGCAGGCAACCCGCGCATCGTTTCGATGCCGGGGCGAATCCCCTTATCGTCCTCGATCATCATTTGCCGCATTTCCAAATTTATCCGGCGGACATCGAAGAATAGAGCCCCTCACGATTCACTGCATCTCCCTTAAGCTGTAAAACGATATGATGAACCGGTCCACGATTGCTATGCCGACGCGTAGGGTCAGGGCCTCGCTCGGCCGCGAAGCTTCTCGTCGGGCTGGTCAACGCTGGATTTGGAGTGCCTGTCAGGTTCCATGGCTCGATTGTTCTGATCCTCACCAGTTGTCCGTGAACAAGCCTCCAAGCACTTGATTGAGAGTCTGTTTTCCGGTTGCGGCGGCATTTGAGATTGCAGGGG
>NZ_JADFUE010000088.1:0-20335 GCF_054967145.1 Bradyrhizobium sp. UFLA06-24 | reverse complement strand
AGGCCGGACATATGACCGCACCGTTCCAATGTGTGAAATCGACTGAAAAAGCTCTTGCCTCGCGGGCCGTTCCACATATGGGGGCAAGGTCACAATACCAGCAAGACCTTCCCCGAACTCCATCTGCTCGCTGGGCTACAACCGAATAGCTCGAAGCCAACACTCGACGTTGCAGTCACATGTTGGCACCGCACCATCGGCGCGCCTGCCGGCATAAATTTTGCTGGTGGTGAGCTGAAACCGTACTTCCAGTGAAATCTCGGATCGATATTCCTGTTTCTCGAACCCAGGTGACTTCAATTGATGTCAAAGACGCAACTCCAGTCCGGACCTCCACGAGAAGACGAGACAGAGCCTGTTTCGAGAGGGTGGGTAAGGAACGCCGAGGTGAAAATAGCGGCTAATGGGACACGGATGAGCGGTTGCGGTGCTTGTTAGCGACGCGCGCCCCGAAACAGTTCTGCGGGACCAGCAAGTAAACGCTCCGTCATCTGACTATCTCATCAAGAGGACGATGGCATTAAGATTGGGCAGCATGTTCGAAGGACTACAACAGCAGTGAACGACGCCAGAATAGCTGCCGCTCCCGCATCACCTGCTTCCGAAAAGCGGCTCCTGGCGCTGTAAACAGCCGGTCGCGAGACGCTCTGAAAGTCGAGTGAGAGACATCATGTTGATGAACGAGTTAAAGGACCAGATACCGGATTTTGCCAAAGACGTTAGGACTAACCTAGCGGCTATGTTGGCCGACGAGACACTTACGCCAAAGTGCAAGTGCAGTCTATTGCTAGCCGTCGCGATTGCGACTCGCAATCACAAGATCATTTCCGCGATGGAATGCGAGGCTAGATCTGTAATGACGCCAGATGCCATCGCTGCTGTTAAATCCGCGGCTTTCTTGATCGCGATGAACAACGTCTACAATCCCTTTGTTCAACTCGCGTCAAACCTGGAATACAGGAAGATGCCTGCGCGGCTCCGGCAAGACCTCATCGAGAGTTCGAACGTTGACAGGGGCGATCTCGAGCTATGGTCACTGGCCATCTCGGCTATCAATGGCTGCGGCGCCCTCATGGACGAGCACGAAACAGCTCTGCAGCAGGAGTGGTTCAGTCCAACGGAGATCCAGACTGCCGTACGTTTTGCTGCTATTATGCAGTCAGTAGCCATCGCTATCGAGACAAGCGGTGACGTGAATTAATCTGAGTGGATCTACTTGAGCATGAACGGCATGTGCAGGCTGAGGCAAGAAGGCGATCGCTAGAATTCGGAGCTCCGACCCAGGACTGCCTGTGGCGCTCGAGAGAAAATGCCACGTGGGCGTCGTCCGATGGATTGCCCAACGTACTGCGTGATCAGGCCCGCTGCGCTTTCGGCGAGGTAGATCTTGTGACCAAACTCGACCAGCATGCGAACCTTACCGCGCTTGATCAGGTCGCCATGAGGTTCCAAGATGCAATAGTTCTCGTCGGTAACGAGCTGCTCACCAAGCATCACACGGCGACGTGCCTGATCAATGACACGACTTGCCAGCTGGCAGAAGTCTTCGACCTGCGCGCGGTTCTTTGATGGCTACGTCGGCGCAGACGTCTTGAGCACGGATCGCGCGGGTTCGTCGAGCCCAGTGCGTGCGTTTCCAACGCTCGCCAATGTCGATGAGCAGCCGGTATATGCGAGCCTGCTGGTCGTGACGCTGCCTCCTCGTGATACGCTGGACCTGGACATACGCCACCGCGCTGAGCGTGTACGGACACAAAACCCCTTGATTCTTCGCAATAGCAGGGCTTTGGCGAGACGGCGGACCAGGCGTGTGACGACGCGGACCTCATCACCTAGCAACGTATTGGCGGTTGGACGATGAATGCCGGTCTGCACCACCTCGTGTGGACCCGCAACTTATCGCAGTCCTTCAATGCTAGCTCGATCGCTGGCAGCCCCCCCCAAATTGTTGGCCGCTCTCAGCGCCTGTGGGGTCAGATGGATCAAGCCACGCTGAAGGGTATCATGCTTCGGCGCCGGCACCCAGTAGAAGGCAGGGAACTGGACGAAGCGTCAGGATCAAATGCTTAAGCTCTGATCTAAAGCATCTGGCGGCGCGCTCAATACAACGTAAAGCTCTACGAGATCCTGACTCAGAGCGCGAGCTTTCTAGATCAAGTACTCCATAATCTCTAGTTGCGCTCGTGCCAGACGGTGTTCGGGATTATGCCCTTTCATGCAAGGTGGGGAGCACTTTTGGACACCGAACGTCGACTGGCCGGACCGGCTCTACTCGATCTAGTAGTACCGACTTGGCCTCCAAACAGAGATACTCATCTGCTCGATACTTCTAGTTTGAAGCGCCCTTTGCCGGCGGCACGGGCGTCACTGGTAGGAGAGAGTGGGAAGAATGAAAACATCCGACCAATCCGATCAACTGGCGCGTGCGAATGTCCACGTTAGGAGCTTGAGCCCACCGTCATGCCAACCAATGGACACCAGGCCACAGCTTGTAACCCACCACGCCCCTCGCTTCGAGCAATCGGACGAAATACGCCGCTGCAACATGCTTGACGCCGGCAATCCGCATCGTCGTCCCAAAACGCTGCGTGCTATCGCCACTCAAGCGCTCGGGCGTGAAGCGGAGATTTCCTGCTCCACTAAGCCGCTGCTCGAAAGTAACCGTAGTCGCATCCCACAAATCAAACAGTGTCTGCTCATGTGGAGCTAGTTGCGATCAGACATTCTGTGGCCGGATGCATGATTTCCTGGGACTCTACAGCAGAAGCGGCTGTCACCGATTACACCTGCGAGGCCGGATCAAGATGAGAGATTTGTCCGATGATTATCCCTTGCCTCCCATTGGGCCCCTCCAAGGGAAGCATGGAAACGCTCACGTAACGCGCAGGAGTTTGCTAGCGGGTGCGTCTCTTTTTATCACCATGGGGGGGGCAAGCGCGCGGGTGATGACGAAGGCCTTGCCTTGGGAGCCCAATAAGGCCGATCCGGTGACGCCAGTCGTATCCGGGGGATATTTGTTCTTCACCGCAAAGGAGGCTGCCATTGTCGATGCGTTCGTGGATCGTCTAATTCCGACTGACGAACTCGGCGCCGGCGCTAAGGACGCCGGCGTCACGACGTTTATCGATCGTCAGCTGACCGGGCCGTATGGCGGTCATGATTCACTGTACATGCAAGGACCATTTTCGGAAACGCCACTGCCGAGCCAGGGACTGCAATCGCCGATGACACCTCGCCAGCAGTATCGGTTAGGGCTCGCCGCTCTCGATCGCTATTGCAGCGAGACCTATGGAGGGCGCGGCTTTGCCGAGCTCAGCTGTGAGAGGCAGGACAGTTTAATTCACGCGATGGAACAGGGCGAGGTTCAGTTCCAGAATTTCGATAGTCAGATGCTGTTCTCAGCCATTCACACTAACGCCATTGAAGGTTATTTCGCCGATCCGATCTATGGCGGCAACCGCGAGATGATAGGCTGGGACCTCGTTGGCTTCCCCGGTGCTCGCTACGATTATCGAGACGTGATGGAGAAACCGAACAAGCGCTACGAGCTACCGCCGGTCGGGTTGCAGGGCCGTCCTGCCTGGGGGAGCCGCTGATGGCCCGCCGTCTTCCCCGAAAGGACGTCGTTATCATCGGTCTGGGCTGGACTGGATCGATCCTCGCTTACGAGCTGTCCCGTGCCGGTCGCGAAGTGGTTGCAATCGAACGAGGCCCATGGCGCAATACCGCTACGGAGTTCAATATCGGCACGGTGCCGGATGAATTGCGGTATGCCGTGCGGCATGAATTCTTCCTGCGCCCCAGGCAGGAAACGCAAACTATGCGCAACAATCCTGCGCAGACCGCGTTGCCAATTCGCAAATGGGGCAGTTTCCTGCCCGGTAACGGGGTCGGTGGTAGCGGCATGCATTGGGGTGGCCAGACCTGGCGCTTCCTACCAGACGATTTCCGCCTCCGTCGCCACTTGACTGAGCGCTATGGCAACAAGAGCCTGCCTTACGGGAATGATATCCAGGACTGGCCAGTTTCTTACGACGAGCTTGAGCCCTATTATGACAAGTTCGAGCGCATGACAGGCATTTCGGGCAAAGCCGGCAATCTCAAAGGCAAAATAAACGCTGTCGGCAATCCCTTCGAAGGCCCGCGCTCGCGCGAATACCCAACGCCACCGATGAAGCAAGGCTATGCGCAGGAGTTGTTCACCCGTGCTGCAGTCGAACTTGGCCTACACCCATTTCCATTACCGTCGGCATGTATTTCGGTGGCCTACACCAATACTTACGGCTGCACTTTGGCCCCGTGCACCTATTGCGGCTTCTGTGAGCGGTTCGGCTGCGGGACATATTCGAAGGCCTCGCCGCAGACCTGCGTTCTCCCGGCGCTAGTCCGCGAGCCCACCTTTGAAGCCCGCACGGATTGCGAGGTGACTAAGATCAACCTTTGTGTAGGCGGCAAAATGGCGACCGGAGTGACCTATGTTGAGGCCGATGGTCAAGAGTGGGAACAGCCCGCGGATCTCGTGCTGGTCTGCGCCTACAGCCTCTTTAACGTTCGCCTCTTACTATTATCAGGCATCGGCAAACCGTATGATCAGGCGAGAGACGAAGGCGTGGTCGGCCGCAACTATACGTATCAGACCGCCACCGGTTCGACAGGTTTTTTCGACAGAGCCATATTCAATCCGTTCGGAGCCGCAGGCGGCCTCGGCCAAGCGTTGGACGACTACAACTGCGATAATTTTGACCATGACGCACACGGCTTTGTAGGAGGCGCCTCCATTACGTGCGCCTGCAGCAACGGACGGCCGATCCTCTACCACCCGGTGCCACGCGGCACGCCGAGTTGGGGTAGCGCCTGGAAGAAGGCGGTTCACGACAACTATCTGAAGGTGGCTAATGTCGACGCGCAGGGCAGTGTCATGAGCTATCGCAACAATTACCTCGATCTTGATCCGACTTATAAAGACCGGATTGGCCGTCCATTGCTGCGCATGACCTTCGATTACCAAGACAATGAGCGAAAGATGGCGAATTGGATGGCCGCCCGCTGTGACGAGATCGCAAAAGCCATGGGGGCCAAAGCCACACAGGTCAACCGCCTTAACGGCGCTTGGTCGGTGGTGCCTTACCGATCCACTCACAACACAGGAGGCGCCGTGTTTGGTAGCCATCCGAGCACCAGCGCGCTTAACCGGTACCTGCAGTCCTGGGACGTCCACAATGTCTTCGTGATGGGCGCCTCGGCGTTTCCTCAAAACCCAGGCTACAATCCGACGGGCACCGTTGGCGCCCTAACCTATTGGGCGCTGGACGCCATCTTCGAGTATATGAAGTCGCCGCGCCCCTTGGTGCAGGCATGAAGCGGATTGTAAAGAGAGTGGCGGTCCGACTCCGCCAGGCCGTAGGATTTCTACTGCTATTTGTGAATGTGGTGGCTGCTGAATCTGACCATTATGTAGACCTTATGCGCGGCAAGGCGCTGGTGATCTCACGCGATTCTGTCGCCCGTCACACCTCCCCCGGTGGGACGCCATTTGGCGAGTGGCTCCCACTGCAAACGCCCTTTGGACAGATCATTGCCCCGAACATTACGCCGGACGATACGGCCGGCATTGATAGCTGGTCATCTGATGATTTTGTCCGCGCTATGAATGAGGGGAGACGGCCGAGCGGCGATGATCTGAATCCGGCTTTTCCCTATGCCTATTACAACAAGGTGACCCGCGTCGATCTCGACGCCATCAATGCCTACTTGCCGACACTCGCTCCCATCACCAATCGGGCCAATCGCAATACGTTGCCGTCTCCTCTCAACATGCGTCCTTTGCATGCCGGTTTGGGCAAATTGTCAATCGACGAGATCGTGCGATATCTGAGTACGGGACAAACGGCTGCAAGCGTCGCTTCAGGCCCAATGAAAGACGTAATCGAGAACTCCACATCGACAATGCCGGAGGCCGACCTTAAAGCTATCGCGGTCCACCTAGAGGAGCGCGGTGCGACCGCCCCCCCTGCATCCGAGCCGCTAGCCGCTTCAGATCCGCTAATGCAGGCGGGCGAAGCCATCTTCATAGACACCTGCTCGGCCTGCCACACTCGAAACGGGGGCGGCATCGAGCCGATCTTTCCGAACCTTGTTGGCAATGGCGTAGTTACTCAGGACGATCCGACCTCGGTGATCCACGTCGTCATCGCCGGCGGACGAGCAGCGGCCAGCGACAAGCAGCCCACTCCACCTGCAATGCCCTCTCTCGGCTTCCGCCTGACCGATGGTGAGATTGCTGCGGTCGTTACCTATATCCGGAATTCCTGGGGCAACTCCGCTCCGGCGGTGGCGGCAGACACCGTGAAGGCCGTTCGTTGTCGCGAGAGCGGGGCGTCCATTGAAAGAGCTGGCCGGCTGCCTTCCTGTTGGAAGTGATCGGGTTGGATCACATTCCTTAGCTTTACATGGTTGAGGCCTCTTGGAGGTGAAAAGATGCGGCTCGTAAGGTGCACCCCAGAATGACAATCGACGTTCAACATAGCTTGCCAATCGCGCGGCCGACGTAAGTCATTTGGCCGGGCGATGACCGGAGTTGGACCGCAGTTGCGGGTGCGCCGCATAAAGCGGTAATAGGTAGCTTTCCGGCGATTCAGGGTCCAAAACGTCGACAATCATCCTGGCATAGACGGTTAAGCGCGCCTCGCGCCATCGATCCCGTTCAATGTGAACTCGTGCGTTCAAACGCTGCCGGACATTCAGGCCAGATCCAGCATAACACCGCTGCTCCCTGCCTGCAGTATGCGTTGAGCTTAGGTGTGAATGCCGATGCCGGCATCCTCGAGCTCGCCTACTAAGGTTTGCTACTGGACCCGGCAACGCTTCCGGCAGAGAGCGGGCGCCGGCCCGGACTTGGGCTACACGCAGCTCGCATTGTTCCCATCCGTCAACTTTCCTTCAGAAGCGAAGCCATCAACGACCATTACGCCTGCATCAATCCCTTTGAACCTTTCGAACTGCGCAATATCAGGAGCCTCTCCACTTTGTTGTGCGTGAAGGAGACATCCATCAAACACCGAAGTGCAGTCGACTCGGATGCGATGCGGGATCTCAGGTGCAGTCCCTGCGGCATCGCGCAAAATGGAATGGCTTGCAATGGATCATTCGTTTGAGATAGCTCAACGAAATCGCACATCATGTCTAGTCAAATCAGTGAAGGCGAACGACCACGCTCGACGTATGTGGCAACACTCAACATTCGATGGACCTTTGCGGCAAGGTCGCATTCGTCGTCGGTGGTTACGGAGCGGTTGGCACAACAATCTCCGAAACACTCGCTGCTGCTGGAGCAATCAGCGTCATTGCGGGGCGAAACGGCGGCCAGGCACGCGCGCTAGCTCACCAATTAAGCGACAGGGGCTATCTTGCGGAGGGCCTTGAGCTCGACGCAACCAACACTGAAGCAATCAGAGAACTCTCAAGCTCACTGGTACATCATCATGGTTCGATTGACATTCTAGCAAATTGCCTCGGTTTCAATAAGGAGCAGAGGCTACTCGAGGTCACAGAGGAGGCCTTAGGAGTCTTTGATGAGGTCTACTCAAGAACGTTGCGAGCCGGGATGTTCCTGTCTCAAGTAGTGGCCAAGCATCAAATTGCTGGTAGGGGCGGCAGTCAAATCCACCTCCTCTCGGTTGGATCATCACTTGAATTCCGGGATCGGGGCTACAGCTCCTTTTGCGCGGCAAAAGGCGAACTGGCTGTTCTGCTAAAGCAGCATGCGACGGAGCTGGGACCGCACGGGATTACTGTCAACGGCGTGGCTGCTGGCAGGGTTCGGACGCAAAAAAACGACAGGGCGCTCGAAGATGCATCGACGTTTAGGCAAGCTACCGCGAATGTTCCTTTCGGCCGTCTGGCAACGCCAGCCGATGTCGCCGGCGCGGTACATTTCTTCGCATCGGAGCTCTCGCGTTTTGTGACGGGGCAAATACTATACGTCGATGGTGGTCTCAGCGCATGCAGGTAAGGGCAGCCCGAGAAGATGTCCATCCTAAAAGGGAGCTAGCCGCGGGATCTGGTCGCGGATATCTGCTGTACAGCTGGGATCACCCGCGCTGACCTAGGACGAGTTCAAGTAGCTCCAAGGGGAGAACGGCAGGAAGTAGAAGCTGGTCGACGATTTGTCTCGGCAAAGAGAGGCTGCAGGACGTGATCCGCCGGATGGTAGAAGCCTGACCGGAGGCGCTGTAGATCGACGAATCTGTGGCGAGTGGCAGATGTCGACCCGCACGGCCTCGCATCTCGATTTCGATCAATCGCCCAATAATGACAAGTCCCAGGCGACAGATTGAATTGAATTCCTAACACTCGGTCATGCAGGCACAAATCAGGGCGTCAAAGTCAGCTCGCTTCCGCGATCAACGAGGCTCTTCAACTCCTCGCCTGTTTGCCAAACGAGGCAATCATCGTCCACGATGTCCTCTCCGATCAACTGTAATATCGATCCGCCGGGTTCGTGATGAGAATATCCGTAGACCACCCCTTTTTCCAATAGCTGGCGCGCGACTAGTGCACATAGGAAGTCCGGAGCCCACATAGCCAAGGACACTCCGCGTGCTAGTCCCGCCATTACCTTCGACATCCCCAGTCCTCTGAAGTCGTTGCGAATCCAACGGTCGCCAAGATAAGCTACCTTACCGGTTATCTTCTTCGCGCTCGGCGCTGTGCAGCGACAACGATCCTGAGGATGTGCATGCAGAGCCGGGTCCGCGAAAAACGCCTTCAAAGACTGGAGGTGCTCGGCCAAGTTGCTGCCGGAAAGATCGTACAGTCGGGCGGCCTCCAAAAGAGCAACGTTGCTATTTCTATCGACGCCCACAATCCAAAATCCCTCGCCCAATTCAATTGGCGAACGGTCCGGTCGAAAATTCGGATATGTCCGTCCCTTTGTTGGAGTAGCCTGCGTAATCGAGATATATTCATCAAAATCGAAGCCTAGCGAGATCTTTACTCCGTTTTTAGCGGCGGCCGCGTCATATTTTTGCAAAAAACGTGAGACGTTCAACGGATCAATTACGGTTTTCATTCCTTGTTCCTTGCCACTTATCCCCTCGGCTTTGAACAAACATACGAGGAATTACTCTAGGTAAGACAATGGCTCATCTATCGTCGACTGCCTGATCTGGCGGGGAACACCGAGGCAACAGTTGGACAGGCCTCGTCAAGCCCGCGAGTACAAGCTCTTGGACGAGTCGCACTGATCGAACGACACGAGATGCTGGGCCATTTAAGCGCCGTCCAACAATCATCGACGAAAGACAGGCAGATCTGCTCATGCGATTCGCTACTTCCTAAGGAGGCCGCGTCGACCGCGCGACCTTTATTTGACGTATGGTGCGCAAAGTTCACAACTGGGCGACGTTGCAACCCCGTGGTCTATGTGACGGCTCTGGACAAGCTCTGTACGACGGTCACACTCTTGGCCCATCATCTCGCGTTGAGAGGCAAATCGAGGCGCTCTTACCTGGCGCCGACGTCCCTAGCCGCTTTGTCGAATACTTAGTAGGTTGCAGCCAAGTGATCCGCAAACCAAGGAGCTCGGCGGATCATCCTAAAAGCCGTACTCGACCCTACAACGGTGAAGCTATTTAAGTGAAGCCGCCAACGACCTCTCTAATATATCAAGTCCTTGTTCTAGTAGCTCTTGATCAATCGTTAGTGCGGGCATGACTTTTAGGACCTGATCATCCGGCCCGCATCGTTCGATCATCAATCCCTCGTCAAATGCCGTACGTGCCGTCGCCTGGGCAATTTCGGCGCTGTGACAGTCAAATCCCCAAACCATGCCCCGCCCTCGGACGGAAAACCCTCCTCCATACTCCGATGCGATAGCGTCAAGTCGGCTGCGCATTAAATTCCCCATACGCTTAACGCCGTCCGAAAACGTCTGGCTCCGCCAATAAGTGTTTATAGCTGCGGTTGCCGATACCAGAGCAAGATTGTTAGCTCGAAACGTACCCGTGTGTTCTCCCGGCTCCCATACGTCCAAGCCTTCTTTGATCAGCACCATCGACAATGGAAGGCCATAGCCGCTCAGCGATTTAGACATCACGATGATGTCTGGCGATAGTTCTGCGAACTGGAAGCTAAAGAACTCGCCCGTACGGCCACAGCCCATCTGTATATCGTCCACGACAAAGAGTGCACCTGCATCTCTCGCGATAGCCTGAATTGACCGCAGCCATTCTTTGCTGGCTACGTTTATTCCCCCCTCTCCCTGGACGGTCTCAACGAGAATGGCGGCGGGAGAATCGACACCACTACTTTTGTCCAGCAGAACGTTCCGTAGATAATCAGCCGTATCGAAATCTGGCCCGAGATAGCCATCAAAGGGTACGAAAGTCGCGCCAGAGAGAGATACGCCGCTGCCCGCACGATAAAACTGATTAGCGGTCGCGGCCATGGCTCCTAAACTCATACCGTGATAGCCACGGGTAAATGAAATGACGTTCTTACGTCGCGTGACCTTCCGGGCGAGCTTTAGAGCCGCTTCGATCGCGTTAGCGCCAGTTGGCCCAGTGAATTGAGCGCGATATCGAAGATTCCGCTCCTGAAGTACTATAGAGCTAAAGGTCTTCAAGAATTCGAGTTTTGCTGTCGTGCTCATATCGATCGCGTGAACGACAGCGTCCGAATTCAGATACTCGATAATGGCCGCTTTGATCGCATGATTGTTGTGGCCATAGTTTAACGCGCCAGCTCCGGCAAAGAAATCAATGATTTTTCGGCCCCTGTCCGTCAACATTATGGAGCCGCGCGCTCGGTTGAATGTAGCCGGAAATATACGCGAGTACGAGCGGACGTTCGATTCTAGCGTTTCGAGTACCTGGAGCTCTCGCGTTTCGCCGATTATCCCATGCATGGTCGTCTTCTCCGGAATATGATGACCCTCAGGAAGCAACAAGCCGCTACAGAAATAGCGACAGCAAACCCGCTCGCCCCTTCTGAACGCATCTCTCAGAAGGGTCTCACCTTACTTATATTAGCCTCGCGGAGAACGAACCTACCAATGCTTGTAGTCGATCGAGGTCATATAAGTCGGCCGCCACTGGGTTCGAGAAGAGTCGTGTACGCAAGCCGATAGACCAGTTTGCCGCCCATAGGAACCCAAAGCATTGATTGTCTACGCATCGTTCGGCATACGCAGCGGCGGCAAGCATAGCGCGCGGCTAGAATACCTCGCACGGGGCGATTACGGCGGCACGTCGCAAATCGCGAAGATCCTGCGGCACCTATCCAATCGTCAGGATCCGCGCGCAACTTTATGGACTTATATTGATTATCCGAATTGCACGAGCGGCTGCATGCTAACCTGCTCACCAGAAAGCTCGCTTCGCGGTTCGCGGTCGACAATAGGGAAGGAGACGATTGCAGCCGCAAGCTCGATCAGGTGTGTATCGGCGAGGTTTTCCGCCGCGCTCGACTTGTCCTGACCCAAGTGGTCGATATCCCGCAGTCGCCCGCACCATATTCAGCGAGATCCGCGCCCCTGGCGTGCCGCGGTTGAGCACGTCAATCAAGCTGCTAAACAGACGAGCTTTAGGGTGGCGATGCTCGAAGAATCGGGTCGGCCCCACACGACCGACTGCCGGAATGACGATCCGCGCGCTTGAAGCGAAAGCTCCTTCTTTTCTCTTAGAGTGGCATTGGCGCAGCTAGGAAACATAGGCGGGTTCCCGCATCGAGCATGGATTAGCTGCATGCAAACTGCTCCGGCTATTGACGTCTCTTCTTGCATCCGAACCACATATCACCTCATCGGGTAGGGCTTTCCCGTAACCTCGGCTGTTATTTCCAGAATGCAGTCACATAGCCGTTCTACATCGCAGAACTCCTGCTCCGCTGTAATGCACACTCGAATTGCCGCCCTCCCTTGGGCGACGGTCTGCACGTCCACTAGGGTATAGAAGCCGCAATCCAGGAGCCGTCTTGCAATGGCCGTCGCATTGACTTCAGATCCGATGACGATGGTTCGGATCGGAAGTGAATTGCCTTGTTCAGCGGTGGCGACACCACGGTCAAAGAGCTGAGTGAGTTGCGACAACCGCCGTTGGCGCTGGCCCAGCTCAGGCGAGCGGTGAATTTTGCATGACGCGAGCGCCGCACCTATCGCAGCCGCGCTTGGCGCCGCCGAAAATGAATACGGAATGGAGGACTTTCGAATCAGCGCCTCGTGATCTGCGAGTCCAACCATCAGCACTCCGCCCGAGGAACCAAACCCCTTGGCGAGTGAGCCTGCTATGACAGTTCGGTCACCGAGCGCTTGGGAAAACTGAGAACGGGCAAATCCTTCACCTTGGCGTCCGAAGAGCGATATGCCGTGAGCGTCGTCGATATACAGAAAGAGCCCATAACGTTCCTGGAGTTGGCGCAACTCCTTTATCGGAGCATAGCCTCCCCTGAAATAGACGCCATCGCACACGTAAGCGACCACCGAATGTTCACGGCACAAGCGCTCGAGAGCGTTGATGTCGTTATGCGCTATCGTTTCTAAGGCAGTTTCATTAGCCACTACCGGCTTGTGATGAGCGAGCGAGATGTGTGCAGACTGGTCGAAGGCGACGACCGGCCTCCTGCCGCCAGTGAATTGCCCTGAGGCCAGGATAGGCATCGCGCCCAAATTGGCCAGCATGCCACTCGAAAACGCGATTACGCGTGAGCCAAAAAGGTCAGAAAGACTCTCTTCTAGTTCGTCAAGGCGGGTCCGGGTGTAGGACTGGTGCAACGATCGATGCGCCTCGATCGCCTCGATCGCTCCGGCGACGATCACCGGATGATCGTGCAGGCCCAGATAGGAGCATCGGGCGAAATCAATCAGCCGCGCATGGCCGTAACGCCGGCCATTGAGGCAAGCAATAGTACGTCCGCTGCTGGCGTGTCCCTGGACAGGCACGAGACCAGCGATCTGAGCTGCATGGAGATGGCTCACGCCCAACCTGTAGCCGTTATTTTGAGCGATCTGCTGTTGCATTTTCATTCTCCACGAAAGGTGCTCAACATACCTGCGTACCTCTCCTTTATCTCGCTTGCTTGTCGGATGAGGCTTTTCAGCGTCAGCGCGCAGACGGAAGGTTCGGCAGTATCCTGCTTGCGGTTAGGTCGAGCTCCAGTCCAAATCAGCTAGATCCTTGCTCGTCCTTGCGCAGCTACCAAGTCCAGCAGGCAAAGTGTTTACAGTCTCGATGGTGCATTTCTGCCAGACGATTCGAAGGATGCCTTGTAGGACAAGTTCCACACGGCTGTGGTCACCAGACGGAGGCAGTCCGCCAATACAAAAAATTGATAGAGCCTCAGATCGCTCGCCGCGCTCAACGGAGCTGTCGCGAAGTGGAACGAGCACAAATGTCCCGAACGTCGATCAGGAGCTGACGAAGCTGAGCAGTCCTTTCCATATAAGAAACCCGAACGTCATCGGGTTTTGCATCATTCCAGTTGATGACGCTGGCGACTGGACAGAGCTTCAGTTCGAAGAAACCTTCTCTGTTGTTGCGGGATCTCGTTCGGCACGCATCGCTGTCCCAATTATATCCTCCGCCACCAATTCAGCGATTTGAGCATCGGAGAGACCCAAAAGACCAGATAGAATCTCTCCATTGTGTTGTCCCAGAGTTGGCGCCGCTGCGCGGATTGGATAGGGCTCGGAACTCTCGCGAATGGGCATTGATGGCTGCGGATGCAGCCCTATGAAAGCGCGCTCGACGTCCTGGAAAAACGAGCGAGACCGGAGGTGGCGATCATTGAGGAGGTCAATCGGGAGGCGGGCTACGCCGGCCGCCACCCCCACGCCTTGCAACTCGGACATCGCCTGATCCGCGTCCCGAGTGAGCGCCCATGCTTCGATGTCTCCGTCAATGGCTTCTTCGATTCGGCGGCGAGCTTCCACAGATTTGAGCGACGGATCCGCGGCCCAGTCTGGCCGGCCAATGGTTTGGGCAAGCCTCTGCCACATTTCGGCATTGGTCGCGGCCACCATAATCCAATTGTCCTCCCCCGCACATCGAAAGCAGCCGTGCGGCACGAAGTGTGGATGCCGGTTGCCATATCGTGTTGGCGGCGCACCGCCGGTCGAATAAACCGTAATCCATGGCGCCGCGAACGGCATCATGCATTCGATCTGGGCGAGATCGATGAACTGTCCCTGTCCAGTTTTGCGGGCGTGTATCAGGGCTACCAGCACTGCAGCACAGCCATTTAACCCACCGACGGCGTCTCCAAACGCAACGTGGCTCATCACTGGTATGTCTGTGGGATTTCCAATCACACTTGGCAAGCCCGAGCCCTGCTCCAGAGTCGAGCCATAGGCCCGGCAATCACGATTGACACTGTTCGTGCCAAAGGCTGACATTGATATCATGACGAGTCGAGGGTTAAGCGTTCTGAGAACGTCGTAGCTAAGCCCGAGCTTCGGCAGCACGTCTACCGAGTAGTTGTCCACGACAGCATCAGCGTCCGTCAAAAGCTGTTTTGCGAGATCGAGGCCTTGGGTGCGCGTGAGGTCGAGTGTGATGCCGCGCTTGTTGCGGTTCATGATACAAAATCTTCCGGATTTTTCGTACATCTGCGCATCGATATACGCATAGCTTCGATCAACGCCGCGCCACCAGTCCGGATACTGGATTGCCTCAATCTTGATTACGTCTGCTCCGAGATCCGCCAGCGTGCGCGTACACAATGGACCTGCCCAGCCCATTGAGAAGTCGATGACCCGAATTCCCTGCAAAGGCTGCCGGGCGGCATCAATGCGGATGGGTGTCACCGACGCAGCGGTGGCCTGATCTCCTCGCGTATTCTCGCTGCACTGCCGCTCGCCGACAGCAGGAACTTTTCCGCCAGGACGCGGCGGCGTCAATGTCAACCCCTGCACCGATCCGACCGTCAGGCCCTCTTCTTCGCCTAGCAGAACAGGCACAATCGCGCCGCGCATTTTCTTTTCCGTGTCCTGGAGTAGATCCGATATTTCGGGCACTGGCACGATCGGAATCCTTCCTTTTCGCCCCTCTTCGAACCACTCCTGTGCGGTCCGCGCTTTCAACCTCGGCATAAATACTTGTTCGATCTGTTCAAGGTGCTTCAGACGATCTTCGCCCATAATCAAGGCCGACTCGTCACGCAATTCTGATAGGCCGAGCATGTCGCAGAATGCCCGCCATTGTGCCGGTGTTATCAACGTGACGCCGAGCCAACCCTTTTTTGTTTCGTAAATGCCAACTGGAGAACCTGGCCAAAAGCGGTTAGTGCCAATCCGGCGCATCACGTCGCCGCGCGCAAACGCCTCTGACATGAGATACTCACTGAGAGCGAGGCTCGATTCAAAAATATTGAGCGACCACGACCTCCCTCCTCCGTCCTGCGTTTTCGCAATCACTGAGGAAGCCGCAGCAATGAAGCCCCACAGGCCAGCGAGGATGCCTGTTTGGAAATCCGGCGCGTGCATCGGTGGGCCCTCGACCGGTCCAACCAATCTGATAAGGCCAGCGAGCGCCCGGACGGTTGAATCGGTTGCGGCCATTCCTGCATAGGGCCCCTCTCGGCCGAACCAGCTCCCTTGGAGGCAAATCAACCCGGGACGGACCTTGCGGACCGCGGCCAGATCAATGAACGGGCAATCTGCGGTATCGACGTCGCGACCATCGATCAGAATGTCGCAATTCTCGATCAATGCAGTCAGTCGTATGCTCGCCTGTGAAGTGGTGGGATCGATGATGACGCTCGATTTGTTGAAGTTCAGAAATGCGAACCACGCGCTCTGGCCGCTGGGAGTTAGTGGCGGGCTCCGTCGAAGTGGATCCCCTTGCGGCGGCTCGACCTTCCGAACATCGGCACCGAAATCGGCGAACAATCGCGCACAGTAGCTGGTTGCGGCCGAGCTACCGATTTCGACCACCTGCAGATGCGACAACACTTCCATCGAGGGCTCCATTGTGATGCTCATGAAACATGATCTATCTCGCGATGCGAGACACGCGACGCTGGCTGCAAGTGATGCGACCTGGGCACTGGAACCGAACGCTCCTACGCGGCCTCTCTGCCAATCGATGATCGGTGGATGCCGAACACCGGTTCCTCTGTGCCGTCGGCATTAACGTCCGCAACTTTGTTGCTGTAACACCTTTCCGGACCGGCGCTGGCCATCATCTCCTTGCGGCAAGCAGCCAGCATGCAATCCTCCAGCTTCTTCACTCCAAATTGGCCGTCGGCCATGCCGCAGCCGAGGGCAACTCCAGCGCTCCTTTCTCTGTGCTCGCAAAGGCCAACCCGGTCGCAAACCTTGATGTCATCCCGCGTAGCGGTCGCTCCGTAATCAGAGCTTAGATTGAGAACCAATTCTTCGGGGAGAGCTCATTTCCATTTCCGCGCGCCGCCCGCACCCACTCGTGATGGTGCATTCTGGAATAGAACATTCAACTACGGATCTTGGTAGTTCCGCGCTGTGTTGCATTCGTTAGAAGTGTCAAGTGCGCTCGAAGCGCTTGCCTATCGCGAGCGCGAACGGCGTAGCGGGTTCGTCAATCAATCAACACGGTCAGGCCGAAGTTATACTTATCCATTACACCACAAAGAAGTTGACTCCGTCACGATCAGCAGCCTGCATCTGGAGATCGTACTTGCCAAATATCCCATGGCCGAAAGGCGCCAAGATCGCCGTCAATCTCACTTTCGACTTCGATGCAGAAACCTTGTGGCTCGGGCGCGACCCGACCAATCTCGATCGTCCCGGCACGCTCTCGCAGGGCACCTACGGCGCCAAGGTTGGCGTACCCAAATCCTCGAGCTGCTTACCGACGAAGGGGTGCCGGCCACTTTCTTTGTACCCGGCTGGGTCGTCGACAACAGAACCCATATCGTCGAGAAGATCGTAAAAGCCGATCATGAAATCGGCCACCACGGCTATTTACACAAGCCGATCGATCCGAACCATCTGGAGATGGAAACTCGAGGAGCTTGAAACGAGCATCGAGTCAATCAAGCGCGTAATCGGCCTGGCTCCGGTAGGCTACCGTGCCCCATCAGGAGAAATGAGCGCGAAGCTAATCCGCCTTCTGACTGAACGAGGATTCATCTATGATAGTACCATGCTGGACGACATCGAATCCAACCGCCACATCCTAGAGGATGGAAGCCCTGCCGTCGTTGTTGCCGTGGCACTGGAGCATGGATGACGCTCAGTATCTTTTGACCAGCATCAAGTCCCACCGGCCGTTGGCTACTAACGATCACGTGCTCTCGATCTGGAAGGCGGAGTTCGACGAGGCCTATCTGTCCGGCGGCTACTTCAATCTCATCATGCACCCGCAAGTGACCGGCCGCCCGTCTCGCGTCCGCATGTTGCGCGAATTCATCGCCTACATCAGAAAGCACGACAAGGTTTGGTTCGCACGAAGCCGTGATGTGGCGACTGCTTGGCTTACGGTTGCTAACACATCGAGCGTCGGACCGGTCGTCTCGCCCTTCCTGCGACAAAGCGAGAACGGGACTATCTCGCAGCGGTAAGCAGCGCAAAAGAAAGAATCGTCGCGCCTTCGCCACTTGTTGTTACTGTCCCAGTTTGCTCTTCCAAAGAATCTCGATGTTCACCTGACGTTCGTGCTTTCGCCGCATGCCCTCGCGCGAACACGTTTCTGTGCCTATAACCTAGGCAATCTGCTTGAATCCGGTTTGTGCTTGGCGATCGCGCATACACTACGCAACCGGATCTTGATCGAGCTGAGCTTACCTTGCATGTGCTTATTGGTCGCCTTGCGCCCGAGGACGAATACCCCACCCGTGTGATCGCGTGCGGAGACGGCTACCGTCTAGTAAAGTCGAAGTCTCGACGTTTCTTCGCCGCGTGGAGCGTGGTCGAACAGTCTGGTCGTAGCGCCAGTTCGAGCGAATGCATTCGTTCGTGCAGACCTGCAGGTCCTACTTCATGCTGTCGTGCGCCGTGTGTGTCCACTGGCAACTCACTACCGAACGTGACCGCAGCCACCCAACTGCGTTTTCGTCAAACCCTTAAGATACGCGACAAGCCGAGGAGCATCGCGCCACCTGACAGAGAAGCGGTCGCTTGCTCCAAAAGTGGCGTTATGCAGCCCGATTCTCCTAAATCCCTTCATGTCAGACATGCGATTGCCGGTTATCCTGTTGCCTGTGCTGTGGACGCCATCGTCATCCGGCAAAGGTCTGTGATGTCATGAATGGGCGGGTGGCCGCCGCAACAATCGGAAGGCCGTGCATTCGAACAGGATTGCCGCGATCTCTGGATGCGCGACTGGGAGTCGAGTGATGCGGGCAGCGACATCTATTTCGATTGCGGCAACATTGGTGGGCGGACGGCCGCTTCATCATACCAGAAGGTACCACCTTCGATGCGCCCTACCACGACCCTCGCTCGTTCAGCGGGATCGTCGAATCCGAACAGATCTTCGCCGAAATACGTCGAGCCGTATGTCAGGACGGCGATCTTGGCTTTGGGCGGAAGTTGACGGATTAAGAGTGGCAATAGGAGTAAGCTGCACATGGCCATGGGTACTTCCACCGACGCTGATATAGCTCGCTGATGTCGAATGGAGAAGCCACACGTCAATGCGACGCATCAAGCCCTGTTTGGCCTCGGAGATTCCAGATTGGTAGAAGATCGCTTCAAGGCTGAAGAAATTGGGGGATCAGACTTGATTCGACTCATGTTGAGCGACGCCCAATGAGAGCGGATCTCACCGCAGTTGTCCGCAAAGCCGGTGATTCCGGGAGCAGCGGACGTGACAGTCGGCTTTTAATCGAAGCAGCTCTTTGGATTGTGCGCACGAACTCGCCGTGGCGGACTCTGTCGGAAGGTTCGGCAACTGGTTCACCGAGTATACGCGCTTTTGGCGCTGGGCGCAGAAAGGAGTCTAGGAGCGCGTTTTTCAAGGTTCCCTATGACGATCCTGATTTTGAATCGACACGACAGTACCCTTGTCCGGGGCTCACCAGCATGGCACCGGCGCAAGAGGGGGACTCAAATCAGGCAATAGATAGCTCGCGTGGAGGTGACCAGCAAAATCCCTTGGCAATCTCGTTCGCTTCGTCCGCTTGCCCGGCCAGCGTCACGGCAGCATCGGCGTCGAGATACTCTTGCTCAGGCTTTCCAAGAACGTTCGAGACAGAGGACAGTGATAGTGTTTATGCACGCCCGCCAGTTCGAAGAATATGCTTTCGACGGCCCGTATAGGACGGTCGCTTCATGTGAGGTGCGGAGCCGAAGCATCCACACCGGCGCCGATAAGCGGAACCGCGGGAGGATAATCGCCCCAGACTCCGTCTATACCGCGAATTGCGGTCTGTTAGATCTCGGCAACGATATCGGACTGCTTGGCGCTCGGGCGAATAACTTCTGCGACCCGCTTGTGCATTGCTGTCACAATCTTGCCCGCGTCTCGCATATACTCGATCTCACGTGGCGACTTAACAATCCTCTGCCATTTCACGAGGCGCGTCGCGTCCTTGAACTTCGGCCCCGTTGCTTCAAGCGCCTCGAATCCGACAAGCGTCAAGTAGTAGCTGCCTTTTCGATGCCGATTGTTGCTGACCCCCGTCCCTGTCCGGCGATGATCTCTGCCAGAACTGTCATGGGATGATACTGTTCAGATTGGACATAATGATCCGCAAAGGACCTTCAACTTTCAACCATGTACACTGTTCTTCGAGCACCGTTCGCGTCCATCCCTCGGCCGAACCAGATCGGAGAGCCATCCATCTGTACGATCACGCACTAATGCTTGGTGAACGACCATCCGTCATAACCGGTGAGCCAAGCCATATTCTTGGATCGGTAGCGATTAGCAGTTGCCTGCTTTCTGCATCGTCTTCCGGGTTCCATTGAGTCGCGTTTCGTATTCCGAAAGCGCAAATCGCAGTTCTGGGGTCGCCACCTGGTTCTTTCCGATTTTCAGATGCGTAGTCAGTATGACGAGTTGACTATGGATCTTGCAATGAACGTTCCAGACGCGAGTAATTCCGCTCGTTTTGACTTCCTACGAACAGAATGCAGCATCTTGGCTATCCTAACGGATCCCGATATCGTGGCTTGTTCGCAGCACCACGATTGCCAAATAACCGCGGTGACCGTCACGTGAGTCTAGAATTCGGAACTTACGCTGGCAATCTTCAGCGTCGGCCCGACGCAATGACGACTGGTTATCCTATATGGACCAGAACCCAGCCGCTTGCCTGCGTAGCCAGAATGCAACGAAGAAGCTGCTGGACTGCCTGGACAGGCCCGTCAGGTTCCCTTAACCCTGTCTCTTATACACATCTGACGCTGCCGACGAAC
>NZ_JADFUE010000087.1:0-20849 GCF_054967145.1 Bradyrhizobium sp. UFLA06-24 | reverse complement strand
AGGTTCTGGCAGGCTCGACACCCGCCTCGATACGCCGCCTATCTCATTCCGTCATCACCCAGTTTCCCGCATAGCTCTTCCGCGAATACTTCCGCTCCAATACTGAGCCGTAGGGCATCAAAGGAGCGGCGCGTGATGCGCGCCAAAAGCGGCACGCCAGAGTGGCCAGTTTCAAGGGTCAGAACCAAGGTGACCTCAGCATCGCCGTGCGGCAGAGAGGCCGTTATGCGTGCTCGAAATACATTGAGGATAGAGCTTGCGCGCGGAGGTTCGCACGCAATGCTGACGTCGCCGGCAGCGATGCGCAGCCGCAGCCTTGCGCCCGGCCTTAGCGGTACTGCTGGTATCAGAAAGCGCGCGGATTTGAGGCGGAGCTTGACCAGCCCGTAGCGCCCGTCATAACCGCCGACCATAGTATCCAGACAGATTGCCGCTTCACTGCGGCTGGCGAGCGCCGGGTCGCTCTGGGTGACATTGAGCGGACCGGCCGCAGTCACGGTGCCATCTTTCATCATGACGAGATGATCGGCGAGACGTTCGATATCGGTGATGTCATGGCTGATGTAGATCATCGGCAACGCAAGCGATTGCAGGATGCGTTCGAGAAATGGCAGGATCTCGCATTTGGCGGAGCGGTCGCGCACAATGAGTGGATCGTCCAGCAGGAGTAGCCGAGGCTGGCCTAGCAGCGCACTGCCAAGGGCAAGTCGCTGCCGCTCGGTCTTGGAAAGATGTGATGGCGTACGCTCGAGCAGTGGCGCCAAGCCGAGCAATTCGACCACACCATCAAAATCGATCAGTGTCGGTTCCGAGTTTGACGCGTTGTATAAAAGGGTGCGTCGTACCGACAAATGAGAAGAGAGGATCGGTAGCTGAAATACATATGCGACGCGACGCAGATGAGGCGGTCGAAACGTCGTCTCATCTTGCCAAATCTCCCCATCAATCGCACAGAAGCCATTCGGCAGACGCTGCACGCCAGCGATGCAGCGCGCGAGTGTAGTTTTGCCGCACCCAGGCGGACCAAAAATCGCTGTGACGCCTTTGGCCGGTACGCTGAACTGCGTATCAAGCAGAATGCTCGCGAGCGAGCCGTTGAAGGCAACCTCAATATAGCCCTTCTTGGCTTCGTTGGTGAACCCGCCCATGTGCTGTATCTTCCATCTAAGTGAGGAGCCTAGCGGCTGCACTGGAGGTGATCGTTATGCTGCTGGCCATCCAGTCTATTCCGCTCCAGCACGGCGCTGCTGCTCGCAAGAGGGTATAAAGTGGGAGGGAGGCGTGCAGAGCGGTTTCAAGTCCGGAGCCTTGTTGAGCAGCTCCACGCCGGTGGATCGTGGCAATCGGTACGGTGGCCGGCGCGCTTACCTTAAGAGTTAAGCGCCGCCTTTCCAGCAACGCGAGGTCTTTGGTCTGCTTGGCCGGGCCGAGGCCTTCTGGTGAATGTTGAATGGCGCGGCTTGAGAGGTTGGGGGGCAAAGATGCCGGCTCACGCCAAAGCTGAATACTGGCCCGCGGCCGGAAATCGGCATCAATGATCCCACAGCTTCGCGAGCCGATTTGAAGTCTGCCCAGTAGCTGATCGTAGCCTCTGCACTCTCAGGTGCGACCAGCATCAGCGCCAGGTCGATTAACATGAATCGAATAAGTCTCATTGGAACTCCGGCTCCGCCTGAGCCGCTTCCTTCCCGGCAACTGGCTGATACTTACCCAGCAATCCGCGTGCCGTTCGAAGTGATAACTGGGCGGTTAGCGGCAAGGGAGGCGTTTTATCTGTCTCCACTCCGCGTCTTAAATCGCCGCATCCTATTGTAGGACTTTGACGCTCGCGTCTCCAACCGCACATGCAGGGCCGTGAGGCGGCACCCAAGGATCATGCCAAGCCTCTCGCGTTCGAGATCGTGCTTTGGCGAATATGCGGCCGTAGAGCTCGTCAATGATGCACAACTCCATGCCATCCGACTGACGCGCCATCCGATCTACTCGGCGGAGAAGGCCTGTAGACGGTCGCTTGGCGAAAGCGCTGACCGAGATGATATGCGGTGCCCGCGCGCTCAAAGTGCTTGAATCGACCGTAACGTCAGGTTGTAGGCATGGCGAAGCAGAAAACCATATTGGGAGCCAACATGGGCACATAAGTGCTAAACGGCCGATCTCTGTTTGTCGCGGTCTTCGCAATGCGTGTTGCGAGTGGCGGGATAATGATTCGGAGCGCGGCAATCATTGCAGCCGGCCCGCGAGAAGCGAGACTCATGGCTGCCGAGGCATTCCAATCCGGTAAACAGATCACCTCTCGGGGCAAAGAAAAACAGAGAAGCACAGGCGTCTTATGAGGGGTTTGGTCAATCAAGAGCGACGAATGGGCTGGACTTGCAATGCGCATCGCTTTGCAGCCGTCCTCGCTGCGATCGCGATCGCTGCGACATGGTGCACAGGACACGCTCGCGCGCGAGATCGGCGAGCCGAGGAAGTCTTGGCGTCGTGCAAATCAGACGTGATCCGCTTCTGTGACCGCTTTACAGGCCGTAGCGATGTTGACGTGGCCATGTTTTGTCTTAGGGACAATTTCAAAAACTTGCACCGCGAATGCCGGCGCATGATGCCAACCGCGGCAAACGAAAACGATGCACCGAGACAATCGCTCAACAAGCGCCCGGTAGGCCCTCATCGAGAGACGCGGCAGTTGCGAACTCGAACGATAGTGAAGTATTCAGACTGACGGGCGGCGGGGTTGGCCAGCTTGGTGGCTGAAGGTCGACCGGGCTGGAGCATCAGCCTGCCGAGGCGCAGTCGGCTGGGTGGGACCGATCCGTGATTGGATTGGCTCGATTAGCGATACAGTTGCCCAGGCGTGGTGCGGCCTTGAATTTCGAGTTTCGTGCTGCAGCAGTTGCGCTTTGTTCAGCGCTGTAGCCATTCGCGGCTTCGAGGTTTTGTGAAGTTGCTTTCGTCTCTCTGTGGCTGGTCCCAAGGGCAATCAGCGTCAGCTGTGGAGGCAGTGGACCGTACTGTCATCAATTTATGGCATTGTGGCCCGCGACTACGTATTTTTGCGGAAGTGGCTAAGTCGGCTGCGACAGCCAATGATTGCCGGAATATCAGCGCGTTTGTTTCATCGCGGTTGCCTTAGATTTCTCAGGATTACCTTCGGCTAGACTGAGCTGTAACAGATTGGGCTAGGAAACCTCTTTTGTTAGCCGCTGATCGATTTCCCCATGCAACCGCTTGATACCATTGCGGCGTTCTCTATGGGCGCTTCAGGGGAGTCGCTTCGCCCGATTGTGGTGCTCCTGACCGAATACACTTTAGAGCTCAAGGCGAAAGGAAACGCCGTCGACGAGAGCCGTTCAAAGGCAGAGAGCTGTTCATGCAGACGCTTCTCAAGGGCCTTGCGTTCGGTGCCAGGCAGGTCGGTGTTAAGTAGCCGGCGGCAGCGCCAGATTCCGTTTCGCAGCCATCTGATCTCACTTAGCGTATCATCAATCGAAGTCATCACGGATGTTGATCCTTAAGTGTAAAACATGGCGATGCTCGTCGAGCGGTCGTTCCCTGGCTCCGCATTCCTGCCGGATAGTTGAGCCGACAACGGCGTATCGCCCGCTCGTGTCCGGAGGAGGCGAGAAGTCCGATGTATGCGACGCTTATAAGTCAATATTATCCTACGCCGCGCGTTTGGCGAGAAATCGCGGCAGATCCTCGCGGTTTCAATGCGCCGCGAACGTGTGTCCTGCACAATTCCAGCGCTCATAGGGTTAAGCGTGTTTAACGCGAGATCAACAAGGCGCACTAGCTGCTCGAGTTATTTGGTCGCGGCGCAGCTAGGCTACACTGAGCTCGACACAGAAAATCTGTCGTACCAGTGACAGATGCACCTGTCCGATTATCCAGTCGGAAGGATACCGTGAAGAGCCGCTCGATCGCCGTTTGCCGGTTCACGTGACCAATGTTAAAATGGCTGGGAACTCCGCGTCGAAGAGAATTAGCGAGCCCGCGGTGTTGACATCGGGGCGCGCTGCGTCTCGTAGCCAAGCGCGTTAGCGCGATAGGCTGCAAGCTTTTGAGCTCAGCTATCGCCCAAGCGTTTGACCCCGGGGAGAAGTATGGCCGCCTCGCCTCACGTCACAGCAAAGTTGCCGGCCTAAACGCGCTGCTGCCGGCGGACCGGCACCCGCCACCAGCCGGTCCAGCACAAAGTGATTCGTCTGCGGAGAGCTGAGCCCAAGGTTACGGAATTACAAACGCCATTCGTCATTTCGTCGCTCCGGACTGCGTCAGGTTATCGACAGGTGGCGCTCGTATCATGAGCGCCGCTACTCCCTTGCAGGCTTGGCTCAATGGGCGCAGAGCTCGCAGGCGAGACCGGTGGACTGCAATATCAATTGATCCGCGAGCGAAACGCCGTCTGGATTCGCTACACTGTCTGCAGTGGGTGCTAGTTGCAGAAGCGTATCCGGGCCATTCGTGCCTGTCGGCACGCTTGTGGGATCGCACCTCACTCCTTGTGGGCCGGTGGCGCGTCAGCCATAGTAGAGGATTGGCGGTTCTAAGATGCGCCGCCCCGGCGCATTCGCTTCATTTTGCTACCGAAGAAACGATATCGATGAACACAGAACAGCTCGTCACTCGTATTCCTTCCGCAACTTCCGATTTGGAAAGCTCCGAACCAGGCTCTCCGGCCGCACCGCTGTGGGGAGAGACCTTGGCCGGCGTGCACACGTCCGCTGCCGGAGCGGTTGCCTCGCCGGAGGAGGTGCTGGCCAACTGGGCTGCCGAAGACGGGCAGGGGCAACATGGGGATCGGCAACAAGCGGTAAGCCGAACGTCGGCTTGGCGGGGGACGGGTGATCTCAATCAGCCGCTAGATCTGTCGTCTCGGTCCCTTACCGCCTTGCCTGCGCCCATTTTGGCCGAGGTGCGCCGCCTGAATGTGGATCACAATCAGCTCGACAGCCTGCCCGAGACACTTTCGACCGGCCTCCAGCGGCTCTAGGCCATCAGCAATGGGCTGACGCGCCTGCCTGCAGAGACCGTGAACTACCATCACTAGGCGTTCCGCCTGGCGGTCGCCGAAGATCTGCGGCAGGCAGCCGTCAGGCCCCGTTTACGCGAGCAGTATTTCGAGTTGGCTTCGGGAGCGAACGGGAGCTGCGAAGATCGCGTTACTTTGGTCTGGAACGGCATGCAGACCGCACGCCTGAACGCTGATGTCGAGGACGGACTCTATGACGGGCGCCTCGGCGAACTGCTCCAGAACGACCGCGTCTTGTTTCGCTTGGAAGCGCTTGACGGGATCGCGCGCGAGAGGGGCAACTCACTTCGCCGTGCCGATCCCGACGCGGATGTCGACGAGATCGAGGTTTATCTTGCCTACCAAGCCCAGCTGCGGGACGCCCTGGAGCTGCGGCACAACGCTCCCGACATGCGCTTCATGAATGTGTCTCAAGTGACCGAGGCCGATGTGGCCAGGGCCGAGGCGTCGGCGCGGGACGGGAAGCGGCGGAATTTCGGGACTATTTAGCGACGCGATGGCAACCATGGAAAGCGTGGTGAGGCGTATGGTACCCCAAGATTATGCTGAAATGCAGGAGCGGCTCGTCGGCGTGATGGGTGTACAATTTGAAACCCGCTTGGATGAGCGACTGGCTGAGCATGGTCTGACGGGCGATGCCGATGCCGAGCCGGTCCTCGGCGCCAGATACGAAACGAGATTGCCCGCGCGATCAAAAGCGCGCTCCTGCATCAGGTCCTCGGGAAGCTCGGCCTTCAGCTATGAGCGCACCTCCGAAGGAGGGTCCGTCGATCCGCCTCGCCGGTCACAAAAGTCAAAATTTAATCGACGCCTTCCGGGACGGACTGCCTGCATGACGGACTGTCTGCATGAGCCATTGCCGAATGAGCTCTGTTAATTGCGCCCGTGCGTCCGTGCGGACGATCATGGTATAGGATGGACATCCAAGAGAAGATTAGCAAAACGCAATGCGTTCACGTTGCGAGCGCCGTTGAACTCAGCGCTCAACGGCCTCTCATAGGCCAGACAAATAGATGGGGGATCAGACCGATCTCTTCAAGTCGCCCTCGTGCAACGTAGGCTACCGATGTCCGTCCCCCGCGGCCGATCCCACCTTCGCAGCGTCACACTCGAATCCAGATCGCGAAACATGCCGTAATTCCGCCGGATCCATTGATGCAGCTCGGTGGACCAGTCCTTCTCGTTGCGCAGATACCCAGTGAAGGAAAAGCCAAGCCGATCTATATATCTCTTAAGGAACAGCGGTAGTGCGGAAATTCGAATCACCCGATCGCCGTCCATCGCTTCAGGTAATCCGCCGCGCAGTGCGAATTCATTGTGGATGATGACCAGCGAGGCCGGGGGAATTCGCCGCCGCAGCATCTCGTAACCACGAAAGGAGATGCGATCTGCGCCCGCGACGAAGAGTACGACAGGGGTGACACAGCACCGCGCCGTCTCCTTGACGAAGCCAATCTCCTCGCACATCTTGAAGAATTCGTCGAAGGCGTGAAAGCCGAGATCGATTACTTTGGGTACACGATCGTGAACGATGAGAGGGTCCATCAGCTGCATCTTGCCGTATGTGTCGATCACATCCGCGGTCTCCGTGATGTTGGGCAGGTAGTCGAGCAATGATGGCTCTTTCAAGTTGACGTCAAACGACAGCGTTGTACCGTCTTTCAGCAGCAAGAACTCGCTCATGGCCCGAGCGATGAGGGTTTTACCGACCTGCGGGCTAGGTGAGCAGATGATGTAGATGGGGGTCGCTAACATAGCCAGCAGATCAATTTCGTTCCGTGCGTGGGCTCGAGCTTGCCGGATATACGGCTACTTCTCGCCGGCCCGGGTGGCGGACTTGGCCCCGGCCAATTCCGTCAAGTTGATGCGATCAAATTCGCTCCAGACATTTGCCAGCCAGTGCCGGACATAGCCGCGCAGCACGAAGGAGTTGTTCGCGGGTTCATCATTGCGTCCCTTGTTCGCGACGAAGTCTATGAACGGGACGGACGCGACTTCCACCTGCTCATACGCCATCTCGTTAAGCTTCGGGATGGTCAACTCAGTCGCATGTTTGATGCGATGAAAATAGGAATTATAAGTGGCTTGATCCCACTGGAAGAATTGAGTGTCGTTGATGAAGTTCTTGACCAGGTAGTACTTTGCACCGGTCATGAAAGTCGCGGTTTCCTCGATCTCGTCTAGCGACGCGATAGATGATCCCAGGATGTGGAACACGGCAAATGTGATCTGGCCAGACCGTGCCGAGTCCAGAAAGCCGATGTTGCGCAAGGAAGCCAGCGCAGAGGACAGTAGGCCTGCGCGAGCATCGATGACAGTGACGGACAGCCCTGAGTTCAAGGTATCGAAGATCTTCATCTGGTCCGCCGTCGCAGTCATGTCGACGATCTCAGTGATCCCGGGGTAAAAGCGCTTCAGCGTTCCCCGGGGCGACTCCGTGTCGAACGCGCGTATTTGCACGTTATTGACGCTAAAGTAGTCCAGTAGCGTTCGTGATACGGTCGTCTTGCCGACTCCTCCCTTGTCCGCACCGACTACAATTACCACTGGCTTCACCATAGAAACATCTCCTGAGCTCTTGCTATTGCCGCGCGCAAAGTGCGCTATCGGCGCGTCACTGCTTTGGGTGCGAACATGGCGGAAAGAAGGGGCAATGAACCGCCGATGCGAGAGCTCTGCAACTGATAAGCGTTTTCAACATCTAGCGAGTAACGTCGCGTGATGATGCAGCTCCGGCAATGGGAGTAATCACTTGTACTGGTGATTTACGTGAGGTTTGTGTGCGGCTGGAATATGCGGGGCAAGAATCAAAGTCTGCCCATGGTGATCGTTGGATTGCCGTAGGTTCGCTATGGATGCTGTCGCTGCCGCTATCAAATTTTAATGGGAGACCGAGTCTTACGTAGCGTCAGATTGCGAGCTCGATGAAAGCGCAAATCGGGGGGATGCTAGGCGGTCCGACTATGGCTTCGCAGACCATCAAAGGTCTACTGGATCAGATCGCCGTCTTTTCGGCATGCCGAGGAATATCTCCACGAGCTAAAGGTGAGTGGCTAAAGGCCTCTCTGCGCGCGAGAGCTAAGCACATGGGCTGCTAGAAAATAAATTGGGCGGCGTCGTCGGGCCGGTGTCTAGCTGATCGGCGCCCGGCGGGGGTGTAGTCCTGGACGGCACAATGGCCGCCTGCGCTGCGTCCTTTGGGGCGCGGCCGACGATAATTGTGAGCAGACCCCCGCCCCACAGCCGCTGCGCTGCTCTCTTTGGCGTCTTCCAGCGTCACCGCATCGACGACGGCATTCTGGTTTTCGAGATAGTCGATAGGCAACTTGTCAAGCTGATGCTGCAGTAGCGTTCGCGCCAGTTTTGATGATGTGTTGAGAGCTACCAGTTGCGAGCCCTTCAGGTAGGACTTTGCGTCATCGAGCTCCTGCTGAGTCGGTCCTTCCGCGGCGATCTGTCGGACCTGCTTCTCGATTTCTTCAACCGTTTCACCGGCCCGATCGGCGCAGGTGCCGCTGGTACCGAGAAACATGGCTGAATGATCCAGCCAGACAAGCTGCTCACGGACTGAATAAGCCAGTCCGCGCTTCTCGCGGACTTCGCGGAACAGGCGTGACGTCAGGCCGCCGCCGCCGAGAATGTGGTTGACGATACAGGCGGGCATGAAACCCGGCTCGCTGCGACGGACGGCTGGACCGCCAAAAGTCACAACTGTCTGCGGCACATCGAGCTGAATAAAGACCCGCTGCGGCGGCTTTGCTGCGATGACGTCGGCGACCGGCATCGCTTCCGCGTTGCTCGGCAGGCTGCCAAAGGTCTTATCGAGCAGCTTGCAGACGGCCCCTGGATCGACCCCGCCGACCACCGCGATTTTGAACGTGTCTTTTTGCAATGACGCGCCGGACATAACCCTTGAGATCCTCGGCCTCTATCTTCGGCACGCTTTCCAAGTAGCCATCGACTGGGCGAGCATAGGGATGATCCCCAAAAGCGACTTCGAGGAACTTGCGGCGAGCCAGCGACGAAGGATCGGTTGAGTCGTGCCGAAGGCGCGCAAGCACAGCGGCACGGTTCCATTCGACGTCGGCGGCCTCAAAACGCGGCGAGGTTAGCGCGATCCGTAAAAGCTCGAAGGCCTCCTCCGCGCTGTCATTGATCGTGCGCAAGGCACCGCGGAAGTGATCATGGGTCACGTGAAAACGCAGCTCAATGGCATGGCGGTCCAGCCGCTGATGAAAGGTCTTGAAGTCAAATTTGCCGGAACCTTCCTTGAGCAGCCCAGAAACCATGTGGGCTACGCCAGGTCTTTGAGCGGGATCCTGAGCCGCGCCGCCGGTGAAGGCATATTCCATCGAGATCAATGGGACAGTGGAGTCCTGCACGAACCAGGCTTCTATGCCGCAAGACGAAATCAAACGCTTGATCCTGGTCCGGTCCAGTGATCGTGGTGCGGCATGCGAATTTGACGAAGCGAGCACCGCCATGGAGAGGGAGGCTCCTCCAAGGAGGATCCCGCGTCGAGTGCAAGGATGGATCACTAGAGCGTCTCCCAGTGTTGCGGGGTAGACTCTTTGACGAGATAGCCGGTTACCGCTCGTTTCTTGTCGAGCCATATCCGCGCGGCCTCATGCACCTGCGGTGCGCCGACCGCTCGGATGTCGTCCGGCCAGCGTTGTACATCCTCGATGCATAGTCCCGTCGTCAGGGCGCGGCCATACCAGTGAGCGAGCAGTTCCTGACTGTCTTGGGCGTAGGCGACTTGCGCGGTTAGCCGCGTCTTCGCCCGCTGGAGATCTTCGGCACTCGCGGGATTACGGGCAATACCGGCGATTACCTCGTCGATGCAGCGCTCGATCAGGCTGAGGTTGGCGCCAGGCTTTGGTATGACGGAAATCTCGAATAGCGATGGATCGAGCGCGGCAGAGTGGTAGCTCGCCCTGGCGGTGACCGCGAGCTGCTTTTCGACAACCAGCGAGAGATAGAGATATGAGTTAATGCCGCCGCCCATCAACTGCTCGAGCACCTCAAGCGCTGGACCCTCGCCCGCGGCCGCGCTGCGAGTCGAGGGTACGAGATAATAGCGGCGCAGGGCCGGCTGCTCGACGCGGGCATCGGCCAGTGTCACTCTGCGCTGCGCGGCCGGCGGCGGTTCCTGCGGCCGCAGGCGTTCCTTGGGAATCGAAGGTTGCGCGGGGATGCCGCCAAACGTCTCCTTCACCATGGAGCGCATTTCCTTGGTGGCTACGTCGCCAGCGACAATCAGGATCGCGTTGTTAGGTGCATAGAAGCGCCGGTAGAAGGCAAGCGCGTCCTCTCGGGTAAGCTTTTCGATTTCCTGGCGCCACGCGATAATAGGGTGGCCGTAGGGGTGGTTGAGGTAAAGCGCCGCCATCATCTGCTCAGCAAGCCGGTTACCTGGATGGTTGGCGACCCTCATATTGAATTCCTCCAGCACGACGTCTCGCTCGGAGAGCACGTTCTCGTCCTTGAGAACGAGACCGGTCATGCGGTCGGCTTCAAATTCCATCATCTTGCCGAGGTGCTCTCGAGGCACGTGCTGGAAGTAGCTGGTGAAGTCGAACCCGGTAAAGGCGTTCTGGTAGCCGCTGGCGCGCAGCACGGCCTTGGAGAATTCATCCGCCGGATGTTTGGAAGTACCCTTGAACATCAGGTGTTCGAGGAAATGCGCAAGCCCCGATTTGCCGGGCGGTTCATCCGCGGAACCGACCTTATACCAGATCATCTGAGTGACGACTGGTGTGCGATGATCCTGGATCACAACCACCTGCAGGTCGTTATGAAGCGTGAAGCATGCTGCTCGATCTGATCTGACCGTGCCGGCATAGACGCTAACCGCCGGAGTGGTGCGCGTCGTCGAGTCCAAGGCTTCAGGTGGCCAAATGTAACCGTCGACATGTCATGAACACAACCTTGCGCACAACGTCTCAGGAGAACTTGGCGTCTCTGGAGATTTGGGGGTAGATCAAGCGCGATATACGCTGGCACAACACTCAGCAGCTTGCCGTCACACATCTCGCTCTACACGATGAGCGGCTTGACGATTTGTCTGCCAGCGAGCAGCTCCTCTGAGTACACTGCGCCGAAGTAGTCCAGGATGAACGTGCGACAACAGCGTAGTTTATCGGCCGCGCGCATCAGGTGCCGCGGGGGAGCGCGATTGAGAAGATTTGCCGCAAAAGCCCATCGGTTGTTGACGCGCGAGGTAAACAAATGCTCAGCGATAGCTTCGATGAGACAGTGGAAGTCACTTGCCGGCCGTCGCGGTTTACGTAAGGCAAAGGGAAGCCGAGCGCACCGCTCACCGTCCTTAAATCACCTGCCAACAAGTCACTCAGATTAAGGATACCAAGGGCACCGCAGATCGCGGTCATGTGATTTGCGGTTGCAAGCCGGAGCCTGGTTGGCGCATGTTAACTACTTCGCTATTTCTCCTCTCTCTTATCTGAACGACAAGATGCCAGAAGGGCGTGGATGTAGCAGTGCCGAGCGGGTTTGATGAGGATGTGATCCTCCCGGAGGACGTTCATGCCGGCAAGATTCTGCCAACCAATCATGCCGTCCGCTGCCGGCGGCTAAAGGGCTGAAAACGGTTTGCGAGCAAGTTTTTTCCCGGGAAGGCAGAGGAGGAGATCCTCACATGGCAGGACCGGGTGTCATGGAGATCGTGCGCCGCCATCGCGCGCTGTAGCTTCGCAGTGCCGATAGACCGCGTCATTTCGGCTGATACAAGGAGGCTCTTTGCTGGCGCAAGCTGCAGATCAGGAGGAACACGAGGCTGCGGAGTCCGAGAGATAATCGATCTGCTGCTCGTCCGGCTTGATTCCGCCAGACGAAAGGACCCACAGCGCAGTCCAACTCCGCCTGCGGATACGGAAAAGATGTCGGTGCTCAAGAGTACATGCAGCAGGAAATGAGATAGAGGCCTGATCTTGCCCCGCCGATCCGGCCAATCGCTCTTCGTGTGATGCCTGTAGGCTCTACATAAAGTCATATTCCTCATCATACGGATCGTTCGCGGGCTTCGCTACACTCTCGGTATACTTGGCATTGCCGCTGTTGTCTTCAGTCGCGGCAAGATACAAAGGCGGCTTACCCGCCCGCTGCCAATTGCCGCCTTCGTTCTTCCATTTGTCATCGTGCTTGGTGGGATCTAGCACCATCATCGAGTCACTAACCTCAAGAAAGCCCAACGCTGCCGCGCGGGCTTTCGCTTCCGGATTGGAAGAGTGGGAGAGAACGAGCGGTTTGTTTCCGTCGATCTGGAGCTGATGTTCAAGCAAGATATCGCCCGCGTTCTCGACGAGCGGATGAGTAACCCGGAAAGCTATTGTTGAGGTGATTTCATCTCGTCCAGGAAATTGATGGCGCCAATCATTGTTGCCCTTGAACAGCTCACTCATGCGGCCTCCGGGTTCCGTTCTCAGAAGCCCGACGCTCTTGTTCCCAAGCTGATAGCTGAAAAAGCACGATTTCTCCGAAATAGACTTCGTGCCGAAGCGAAATGCAGTGTCCGCTGTGCGTGAGCCTTTTCGGAAACCCAGCGCGAGTATCGCTGCGGATTGGCAGCAATATCCTCTATGTCTCCTCCATAAAAACCTGCCAGCTTATTCTCAAACGAAGATTTTGAGATCTCAACCACCGGCCGCTCGTCAACCAGCGCGTATGGCGGGACTGCTGCCAAAGATGCATCAACGGAGCAGCTCGATGGCGCCAAACTCAGAGCAGAGAATACATCCAAGAATCTTGGGCTATCCGTGTGGGAGCCATCGTCCGAGCTCGTTCCCATTTCATCGAGCTCGGACGCACGTTCGCTGTTAGATAGAGCTTTAGTGTTTTGAAACATAACACGTCCTGTTATGTCGGCGAGGCCGCGCTGGAGTGGGGTTCCGCGCTCATAGTAAGCCTAGCTGTCGGCAAGCTGACAGCTAAGCATCACGCTTCGCTATTCCTGCCCGCTCTTGATCGCCTTATCTTGAACGAGCCAATGCTTTCCGGCTGCCCGCCTGAGGTGCTGCGCTGGCATCGCCGGCGTCCATCTTGCCTTGAAGGGCGAGGGACAGTCCGAAATTGTTGCGCAGCATCGGGTTTGCAGGTTCCGCCGCGAGAGCTTGGCGGTATAGCTCTTGGGCTTCCTGATGACGGCCCTCGTGATCGAGAACAACTGCTTTGGCATTTAATGCGCGCAGGTCGCCAGGGGTTGCCAATAACACGCCGTCGAGCACCTCAAGCGCATCATTCGGACAGTTGCGTGCCAGCAGGGCTCGCGCAAGAGGAATAGCCGCATCAATGTTGTTCGGCTGTTGCTTCAATGCGTCGCGCAGAGCCCCTTCATCAGCATCTCGGCCAAGCGCGTGCGAAATGCGCTCGCGCGCGGCGGGGTCGATCTCTTCGCTGTCTGCGAGGTCTGATGCGGACCTCTGCTGCGGTGAAAGGCCATGTTTGTCTGCGGTAGCGCAACCAGCGAGCAGCACAACAGTCAGCATCGCAAGCAGAGCCGGCCGCAGCCTTGGACTGGCGGAGCACAGATATCGGCGGAAGCTGGTGTCATTAGATTTCATCGGCTACTCACAAGGTAGTGCTGCGCACTCTTAGCTTGCAGCTGTTAGGAGCCCTCCTGAGGAAGGCGCCTTTGGAAGCTTGACGGATCCGATCGGCCGGACCGTGAAGTCCGCGGCGAGATCTTGATAGGACAGAACAGGCAAGTCGATTCCGTTGCGCGTGAGAAAACCGCGCACGAAACGCCGGATATCCATCGAACCGAGGACGACAGGCTGGCTCTTACTTTGCGCGATGGTCGCATGAATCTGACGAAATTGTGCAAGCAGCTTTTCGCTCTGCCATTCATCCAAGACGAGATATGGGCCTACGGCCGTTTCCCGTACTGCGCCGCGGATGATTTCCTCGCTCTCACGCTCGATGATAAAGGCGACCACGACGCGATGGGCATTAGCATACCGGAAGCAGATTTGGCGTTTTAAGGTAGCACGAACATACTCGGTGAGCAGGACGGCGTTTTGCTCGCGCTCGCTCCATTCTGCCAATGCCTCCAGAAGCAAGCGGGTATTGCGGATTGGAATGCCTTCATCGAGCAAGCGGCGCAGGACCTCGGCGATCCGAGGGACGGTGGCCGTACGCAGTACCTCCTTCACCAGATCAGGGTATTCCTGCTCCATCCGAGCGAGCAATTGGCGGGTTTCCTGAATACCGACCAGGCGCTGTGCAAAGCGCGTCAATGTGGAATGGAGACGTAAGGCAAGAACTTCGCTTAGCCGATGATATCCGATTCCGGCGGCCTTGAGAGCCGCTGCATGCCGTTCTTCGATCCAGACCCGATTCGTTTCAGGGTCTTGTTGAAAGGGGATGCCGCTCAATTCGATGTTCGCGACATCGTCGTTGAGTGCCAAGTGCCCGGGATTGATCACATCACGCTCAACTGGCACACTATCGACATCGACCCTGAACTGCGACGAGGACAAGCTGTCGCCAATCTGGGCAGGGATCCGCGGAATGGTGATGCCAAGGTCCGCCGACACGAGCCTTGAAACACGCGAAATGCTCTCTTCCAGCTCGTCTTTGTCGATCGAATCCGTCAGGTTTGGTGCAAGGAACAACGCGATCGGAAGCGCTTCCGCATGTGCGGCCTGCTTTTGGACCGCTGCAGGAACCGGCGCCGATGCCGCGGCGCTAGCTCCTATTTTGGCGGCAGGCTTGTCGTCTTTGGGGCCGACCTTGACGTAGCTTGCGGCAGCGAACAGGACGGCCAGCACGGCAAACGGGGGCAAAGGAAAGCCAGGAACGAGCCCCATGAATACCAAGACGCAAGCGGCTAGCCTAAGTGCCTCCGTACTTGCGGTAAGTTGGTGAACGATATCGGCGCCGAGTCTGAGTTTGGAGGGTCCGTTGACGCGCGTGACAATGGTCGCGGCGGTAATTGACAGCAGCAGCGCCGGAATCTGCGAAATGAGCGCATCACCAATCGTCAAAAGAGTATATTGATGCAGCGCTTCATCGAGCGACATGCCCTTGGAGAGCAGGCCGATGCTTATTCCGCCAAGCATATTGATGCAGATCACGATCAGCCCGGCGATCGCGTCTCCCTTAACGAACTTCATGGCACCATCCATAGCGCCATGAAGCTGACTCTCTTGTTCCAAGGCGGCACGTCGGCGGCGTGCTTCGTGTTGATCGATGTGGCTGTTGCGTAGCTCCGCATCGATCGCCATCTGCTTGCCTGGTAGCGCGTCAAGCGTGAAGCGCGCAGACACCTCTGCGACGCGTTCGGCACCCTTGGCAAGAACCATGAATTGGACCATGGTCACGATCAAGAATATGACAATTCCGACCGCAATATTCCCTGAAATGACGAAGTCGCCGAAGGTGTGAATGATGCTGCCCGCGTCGCCTTCGGCGAGGATCAGCCGTGTTGTTGCAATCGTCAGCGCCAGCCGAAATACGGTGGAGATCAGGATGACGCCCGGCAAGGACGAGAAATCAAGCGGTGTGCTGAGATAGAGGGCAACCATCAGCAGCAATATGGCAAAGCCAAGATTGAAGCCGATCAGCATGTCGATCACGATGATTGGGATTGGCATGATCATCATGCCGATCGCTAGAAGCAGCATCAAGGCAACCATGAAATCCGGGTGGGCCGGAGCGCGCACGACAAAGCCGCGCAAGGTGTTGGCCATGATAGATCCCTATTGCTTTCGGATGAGGGCTGTACTCGCGCGCAATGACACATAGGTCTGGAAGACCTCGCGAGCCTCGGCCATGCGGCCAGCGTGCCGTAGCGCGTGACTGCGCAACAGCGTCATCGGTATGCGAGAAGAGGGTTGCGTATCAAGTGCGTCCAGCCGGTCCAGCACATGGAGTGCTTCCTCGCCGAGGCCCTCGGCGATGAGCGTGTAGGCTAGAATGCGGAGTAGACCGACGTCGTTGGAATGCTCGCGAGCTGCAATTCGCAACAGAGCCAGGCTGTGTGCGCTCTGCCCGCACGCGAGATGGACATATGAGAGTGCGCAAAGCAGGTCGCGCTCTGGCCCGGAGATCGACGGAATATCGCCGGATTTTGAGACTCCTGGAGCCAGGGGAACGGCGACGCGATGCAATCCATCAGGATCGGCCATGGCTAACCCTTGATTAAGCTGTTTTGGTTTTGTCGGAGCATTAGTAACCGCTGCAGCTCCTGCTGCAGGATTGCCAAGCACTCTCGCGCCGTCTTGTCTTCCGGCGTCGCCTCCAATGTTCGCGTCAAGCGTTCCAGAAGAACACCATGCTTGTCAGCGCGCAGTACGTCGGGATGACGAAGGCGCGGAACTACGAAGGAGAGTAGTCCGCGGGACAGATTGGGACCATAAAGCGAAGCCAATCTCGCGCGTGCATCTACCTCATTCGCTCCTGCTTCGCTTTCGAATAAAGTGACGCGTGAGATGGCGCCGACGGAATCGACCCCGAGCGCCGCTTCGCTCGCGCCATCAATTGGCAGATCATACGAAGCCGCATCCTGCCACGACGCCCGCTTCGTGCCGCTATCCGCATGGGCGCCTCCGACTTCGAGCTTATCACCTCGCGAAGGAGGCGAGCCGATGACTGGTGCGTGCTGGCCCGCATCTAACCCCTGCGATGAGTTGCCGGGCCCTACGGAGTTCTGAGGCAGCCTAGCCATAGCCTTCTCCTTCTCTTTTGCAGGGTAGAGACCTTAATAGGGCAAAGCGGCAGATCGGCCGTTGCGGCTGAGCAGAACTCGTCCATCCTCGATTCGATCAACGGTCCATCCATTACTTAAGAGCGCGCCGACGAAATACTTCTGCCCGGCAATAAGCAGATAAGGTTCGCTTCCGCGCCAGACGGCTTGGACAGCAATCGAAGACGGCATCTTTTCCTCTTTCACCGCGACAGCGTTCACAAGGGTCGGGGTACCATTGCTTTGACGATCGAACCATTGCTGGATTTCTTTCCATTTTGCGACGAGGTCCGGCGCAATCGTCCCTTCCGCGGTCACGACGCCGGGCCCGTGCCCGATCTTGACGTCAGGAAGGCCCTCTCGTTCGATCTGTTGGCGCAGTGATGCGGCCATTTCATCAGCAGCTCTCGCGTCAAAATGATCGACGGTTGGTTTAGCGGCAATTTCGACCGCGTGCGATGATCCGGTGCTTGGCGCCACCGCCCTATCGCCGGGGGCAAAGATGATTGAGACGGTGCCGATCGCGACAGAGCTGAGCAAGATCAGGCTGAGTGCCACGATCGAGCGGCGAGATCGCTTGCTCGAAGCAATTGGTTGGAAATCCTCTGCCGACCAGCGGATGGACATCGCGCCGGCATGAATGATCGCGGGAAGCGGCACTCTGACGCGCTCACCTGTTGCAATGCTAGCGTGACGGTCAATGCTGATTCTGGCAGCGAGCGCTTCGAGCTCGATCGAATCGCGCTGCGGGATGACGCGAAGATGATGCGGTTCGAGCCCTTGTTCAACGAAGATCATGTCCGCATCGAGGCCGCTGCCCACAATGCTCTCGCCGCCCGCCGTCTTTCCTTTGAGCCCGGTATAGACCCCCGAAAGCACCTCGAACTCAAGCGAAACAGAGTCGTTCACGATAATCCCCCGAATAACGAGAGAAGCCGTACGGCGGTGCCGTACGGCTCATCCAGACTTCGTCATTCACAGCGCGGCGACGGTAGCAACTGCGGTGAGCCACCCGTCTTGCAGAATTACTGGACGCGCTCGTCGGCGACCTTCTTCTCGGACGAGAGTTCGGTCGTAATTCTGCGCATTGCCACGGCCTGGGCCTGAACCTTCTGGCTCACACGCTCGAATTCAGCCATCTGGTTCTGGAAGCCGCTATCGCCGGTCTGCTGGGCACCAGCAGCGCCGCCATTTCCGCCAACATTGTCAACCGCCATGTCTATTTGCCTTTCTTTTGGGATAACGCTGGTTCTGATTTGTTACGAGGTGCGGGCCGGCGAGACGATCGCAGGAATGGAAAGGAACATGGGCGTACCGCCGAGCGTGCTGAGCCCGAGGTTCAGCTCCGGGCTCTTGCAGGCAGTCTCGTGCTTGGATTGCACCTCGGTCTTTTCGCCGGCGTCTTTGTGGTCTTCGGCCTTATCATGGTGACCCTCGTCGGGCACCAAGGTGTGGACCACCTTGTCAAAGACCTTGTCCACGGTCCCGCCCAGTGCCGAACCAATTGCCGCTCCGGCCGGGCCGCCTAGGTAACCGCCGGCGGCGCTTCCAATCATTTCTCCGATCATTGCGTTCTCCTATGTTCGTCTTGTTGCGCAGACGACTGTTCGCCTAGCTTCAGCGGCCTCATGCTAGGGGCGCTAGCTTTCGAAAAGCTGACGAGCCTCACGTTGAGGCGAGTGATATTTTGCGGCAGGCTTGCATCTGCTCGCAATCATCGGATCGCCCTGTCGCTCCCAGCGGCGCCCTATAGCCGGCTTGGATGAAGGCGAGTTGAGCCGTGCTTAGCTGCGCGTTCAGGAATGATTTGACTTGGCGGAACCTTCGCAGGCGCGTGGCTTGCAGGGTGGAGCACGGAAGCGGGATAAGGTCATCGAGCCGTGCGGATCTCAGCCCTCGCTTGTCCCGTTTGGCTAAGATGGCGGCTTGCGAAAGCTCACCTTTCGCGAAGTCTTGATGTTTGGGAAAATGCAGCGAGAGTTCAAGCTGTTGATCGCTCCTCGCAGATGATGTGCAGTTCCGGCGGGAGCGCTGATTGCGGTGAGGATGAGATGATTGGCTGATAACCGGCAACGTCGTGTCATTTGCCTGAAGACATGGGAGCACCGCTGGTACCAGACGAATCTTGCCAGGAAGGAATATTAAATCTTGCGATACGTTCAGCGAAGGATGCGTTTCGGACATCCGATCGATGCCAAAGTGCGTGCGGCTTGGCTCGCTGATCATCGTCAGCTTTTCGACAGGTGTTCGGGCTACCGTATCTGTGAGTTGAATGCGCGTGATGTGCTCGTGCGGTTACGGTGATGGGGCGAGAGAGGATCTCCATAGGCTGCCGGTTCTGGCAAGGGAATTAGTCGTTCGTTCGGATGAGCTGATCAGGCGCTCTCATGCAGATCTGAAGCGGCGGATCTTGGGTGACTATGCGCGTAACGCTCACAGTTTTACAGATGTCGTCTATGCAACAGGAGTGAACTAAATGCAGTATCTTCCCGTGGCCGGCCTGCCAGTGGTGGGTGCGCCCGACTCGATGAACGGAGTGGCGCCGGAGGGCGCTGTTGTCACTCCCACCTTCAACGCCATGTTGGGGCAATATGCCCCGGCGAGCTACCAGTACTTGCCGGTAGCCTCACCAGCCCTCGTCGGTACGGCCGTTGGGAGTGTCGTTCCGGTCGTCGTGGCGCCAGCCGTCGTTACGACGCAGGCGTACATGATGGCGCCTCCTCCTTCCACCATGCTGATGAGCCAGCTGAATCAGAATGCCGAGCCTGCTGTGGATCCGGTGTGGACGCATGAGGTCAAGGATGGCAAGGCCACGATCAACCTTGGGGACAAGTATACGATTACGGCCAATGAGAAGGATGGCACGTGGACAGTCCGCAACAACCAGACCGGCCATGTCACGGTCATTCATGGCGACCCGCACGTTGATGCCGACGGAGACGGCAAGGATGACTTCGATTTCAAGAAGGATATGACGTTTCAGCTCGACGACGGCACGAAGATTACTGTGAATAATGTCGACTACGGCAATGGCCAGGCCATCTCTTCAAAGCTTACGATTACGAACGGCCACAACGCGATCGTTGTCGAGGGGCTCGGCGACGACAAGGATGGCAAAAACAATCTGAGGGTGACGCAGTCCAACGCTGGGATGACCCTTGACGAGTTGACGTCTGATGGTGCCCAAACGATCCATGAGAGTGGACAGGGATGGGTCGATGGCGCCGGACGCGCCGTGAATCAGGCGAGTATCGACGACGGCGAGCAAGGGCGTGGGCCGGGCAACTACCAGTATGCAAGCGGAGCGCCCACCTCTACGGCGCCCGTCTTCTTCGTTCCTCCTCCGCCGCCGCCTCTTGCGATGGTGCCTGTTGCGGCTGCCCAGGTGCCCACGCAGTCTTCTCAGCCGGCGCCAGTGTGGTCACATGAGGTCAGGGACGGCAAGGCTGAGATCAAGCTTGGTGATAAGTATTCGATCTTGGTCGACGAAAATGACGGAACAGTGCTCATTCGTAACAGTCAAACAGGCAAGATCACCTCGATTAAAGGCGATCCCCACGTCGATGCCGACGGTGACGGCAAGGTCGACTTTGACTTCAAGAAGAACATGACTTTCCAGCTCGACGACGGCACGAAGATTACTGTCGACACCGTTGATATCGGCAAGGGCAAAACGATGGCCTCGAAGCTGACCATTACTAACGGCGACAATGCCATGGTCGTCGAAGGGCTTGGAGACCGCTTTGACGGTAAGAACAATCTCAAGGTGACGCAGTCGAATGCGGGCCGTACGCTTGATCAATTGACTTCGGACGGAGCCCAGACGATTTATGAACAACCAGGCTCGGGCTGGGTTGACCGGTCTGGACGCCAGGTGAACCAGGAAATCATCGACAGCAATGAGAATCCAGGCACAACGTCCGATGCTTGAGTTGGCCTGAGGTCTGGCTGGTACTGCGAAGCGGTTCCAGCTTATGGGATAAGTCACTGAAGTGGGCGCTAGCGCCCGCTTTTCGTGTTCAGTGAGGAGATGAAGATACTAGTACCCACTTTTCTTGGAACGTGAGTCGTGATTCAAGGTCGGGATGATACCCGAAGCAAGAGAAGTCCACCTTT
>NZ_JADFUE010000086.1:0-21305 GCF_054967145.1 Bradyrhizobium sp. UFLA06-24 | reverse complement strand
CTTTTGATGCTGCGCAACCAGCTGAGACGCTATCTCATGGGCAAGAACTCCGCCGGCACACATGCCCCCAATAATATAGGGTCCCTCTGGCTGCCTCTGTCGCATGACGCAGATGCAATGGGCGGCCATGTCTTCCAGGCTTGCATGAGCGAGCGGAATGTTCGGAAGTCGCCGCGGCTCAATCCCGAACACTGCAAATTGTGCAGGCAGCCGTCGCGCCACATTCATGTAGAGCAAGGTCTCGCCATCCCCGTCATGGACGAAGAAAACGTTTTGGTATCCCCGAGGGCGAAGTTCGACCAAGGCGTTGGTCGGTACGGCGGCGGATTGAAGGAGCGCGGTGAGCTTGCGCACGGTCGAATGTTCAAGAATAGTGGTCAGGGGCAGCTTGACGCCAAACTCCTGCGCTATAGAGGCAAAGAGGCGCGCGGCTAAAAGCGAGGTTCCGCCGACCGCGACGTAGTCGTCTTCTACACCAAGTCCGTCAACTCCAAGAACCTCTTCCCAGAGCGCAAGCATGCGGCGCTCGCTTGGGTTGACCGGATCCAGAGGCGGGTGGGGCAGATCGCGTACGCGGCTCGATGCTTTCCGCATGGCACGCAGCACATGCTCGCCGGTTATCAGCTCGCGAGATAGTGCCGTATAGCGCTCGGCTAGATCTTGCGGCTTAGCAACTGCGGCAGCTTTCTTAGACTCGGAGTCCCGCGCCTTGATGACGGCATCTGGGTCTTGGCCCGGTCGATGCAGGATCGCTAAGGCGACATCCGTGGGTATGCGATAAAATTGGAACTGATCGTCATCCTCCCTGTACGTCCCTGCAACGCTCTCAGCAAAGGCCCAGGCAGGTTCGTTGCGCGGCGATCGCTTGAACGGTAACGAAACAATTGGGATATTCTTTTCCCGCGCGAGTTCTCCCATAGAGCGGAGAATGGCGTGCTCGACCCCGCGCCCGAGCACGCGACAGCTTAACAGGAATGTATCGATCACGACTTCACCGGCGCGATGTTGATTGATCGCGAGTCCAACCAACCCGTAATCACCGAACCGATCGCGAACCCGCACTCGCTGGACCGATCCGGGAGCCTCCCGCTCAACCGCGCGCAATTCGGCCTCGCTACGCCGGATCGTCGTGAAGTTGAACTGGTTGGTGCGCTGGGTCAGTTGCGCGAGCCGCGCCCATTCCGCTTCGTCAGGCGAGCCAATGTCGACTTCGACCTGAAGCGAAGCGACAAAATCCACGATGTCGACGGCACCTTTTTCGAGCTCACGTCGGGCCGCTTCTTCCTTGTACATGCCAGTCCGACGCTTGTCCTCCTCAGTGACTGCGACCTTGTCGAACGCCCAAAGGCGCGCAAGAAAAGACTCGATCTCTTCGTCAGGCGGCAGCAACAGCGTGAGCACTTGTGGCAGCTCGGCTCGCATCAGTTCACATTCGACCGGATTATCGTCGATGAAAACGAACGCATCCAAGCCGAGATTCAGCGCCTTCGATAATGCTAGGATATTTTCTGGCTTGGATTGCCAGTTGATGCGATGCTCTACGACGTGATCGAGCTTCAAGATCATGTCGTTCCGTCGCTCGAACACTTCAACGACGTCACGCTCGGTGTTCTTGCTGGCAAGACAAATCAGGACGCCCTTGCCTTGCGCCTCCACGGCAAACCGTTGCAGCGCCGCCAAGCAAGCTGGGACCGTTATGCCCTCGACGCCGTCTTCGCCGACGACACCGCGCCAGAGCGTGTTGTCGCAATCGAGCACCAGCACCTTCCGATCAGGCACAAGGAGCGCATGAATCTTGCGGGTTAAGGCGAGCGCGATTGCCGCGAAATGCGTCTCGCTAAACGGGATGTGGGCGAGATCATTGCTGTCGGCATCGTATCGTTCACCGGATGCGACCAAATCAATGTCTCGCGGCGAGAGAACCGAAATGCCGGGCAGCAGGGCCGCCTCTTCCAGCAACTTGCGGCCTGCCCTGCTCAGCGTCTCGGAAAGCTGTTTGGGGGCCTGGGGGGATGTCTCAAGCACGGCGACAATCGTCGGCGTCTTCGAACGGCGTACAAAGCCATTGAGCGCGGAAAGGATTTCCTGATGGGCATCTTGGATCAGAGCCGCAGTAGCCGCCTCATCAACGATGTCGCGGACGAGGTCTTCAAGGCGCAGCAAGACGATGTTGACCCCCCTGTTGAGCGCCAACTTACTGGAGGTGGAAATTAGCTCCTGTAGGACCTGATTATAGGCGGCGAACTCGACCTCGAGCCCCAGTCCGGCCTGGGCTAGCAGGAACTCAAGTGCAGGCTGCAGAGGATCTGCCGTGAAGGTTGCGGCGATCGCGACAGAGCCGCGGGTTTCAACCTGGCCACCAGGCATTTAATTCCTCATTCCGCAATAATCGTGACTGGGCTTTTACACTAAGAAAGGGGACGACTTCATTACAATCTGGTTGTTTGGGCCCGTTCCAGAACAGGCTTTTAAAGATTTGGTAACCGGTGATAAAACGACAACTTGGAGCAAAATAATACCTCTCGTTTTGTCCATCAACCAGTTTCCAAGAATATTTCCGGAATACGCGAAGCGCTTGTTATGAAGGCCCCGAAATGGACCGCCCGCCAACCATGAAATTCGGAGCCGTTGCCATTGGACGCAACGAAGGGGAACGCCTCCAGGCGTGCTTGACCTCGATTTGCGGGGCGACCAAGGTCGTCTATGTAGATTCTGGCTCCACCGACGGCTCGTTAGACGCGGCTAAGCAAGCCGGTGCGGAGATCGTGATTCTCGACACCGCTCTTCCCTTCACAGCCGCCCGGGCGCGAAACGCTGGATTTGAGCGGCTCTGGAAAGACGATCCGAGCCTGGAGTTTGTGCAATTCGTCGACGGCGATTGCGAAGTCGTGAGCTCCTGGCCCCTCCAGGCGCTCGCGTTTCTGGAACAGCATTCCGATGTTGCCGCTGTCGCAGGTCGCCGCCGGGAGCGGTTCCCTTCCCGATCCGTTTTCAATTGGCTGTGCGATATAGAGTGGAGCGGTCCCGCCGGAGAAAGCAAGGCATTCGGCGGCGACGTCATGATCCGAGTAAAGGCCTTTCGGGACGTCGGCGGCTATCGCGACGACATGATTGCAGGCGAGGAACCCGAGCTGTGCGTACGCCTTAGGCAGGCTCGATGGCAGATCTGGCGTCTGGATGCGGAGATGACGCTCCATGACGCGGCCATGACGCGGTTTTCGCAATGGTGGCGGCGGTGTCTTCGCGGCGGTTATGCCTACGCACTCGGCGCAAGCATCCAAGGTAAATCGCCTGATCGTCATAAGGTTATCGAAGCGCGACGAGCATGGGCCTGGGGCTTTTGGCTCCCCCTGACGATCGCGTTCGCCTGCGCGATATTCGGTCCCTGGGCCGCCCTCCTCCTGCTCGCCTATCCGCTTCAGATCGCCCGGATCTCCGTCAAGCGCAAAGAGCCGCTCCTCGACCGCGTGACGATCGCAACCTTCCAGACTCTTGCCAAATTCCCCGAGGCTATTGGCCAGATCATGTTTGCTCGAGACCATTTATTAGGCCAAAACCGCGGTTTGATCGAGTACAAGTGAATTTATGAAGATCGCCTATCTCATTAACCAATATCCGAAGCCCAGCCACACCTTCATTCGCCGTGAGATTCAGGCGCTCGAACGGCTTGGTGTCGAGGTCGTCCGAATTTCCATTCGCGGTTGGAATGATGAATTGGTGGACGCGCAGGACGAAAAGGAACGGCAACGAACTAAGTATGTGCTCAAAGGGGGCGCTCTGGCGCTTACGAGCGCAGTTTTGAACGTTCTTTTCACAAGCCCCGTCCGGCTGATCGAAGCCCTTACGCTCGCCACACGGCTCGCATTCAATCGCTCGGAACGCCCTTTGCCGGTCCACTTGATCTATGTGGCAGAAGCGTGCCAAGTCCTTCTATGGGCCAGGCAATTAGGGGTGCAGCATATCCACGCGCACTTCGGAACGAACTCCGCCGACGTCGCCATGCTCACGCACCTGCTCGGTGGCCCCTCCTGGAGCATGACGGTGCATGGCCCGGCGGAATTCGACCGTAAGCCGCTTCTGAACCTTCCAGAAAAAATCAAGCGCAGCAGCTTTGTAGTTGCGATCAGCTCCTATGGCCGCAGTCAGCTATTCAGGCTGGTCGGACAAGAGCAATGGCACAAGATTCATGTGGTCCATTGCGGTCTGGAACGTGAATTTTATTCGTCCTCCGCGCCCTCGGTACCCGTCGGCCGTCGCATCGTGTGTGTTGGCCGTCTAAGCGAGGCGAAGGGCCAATTGCTGTTGATCAAGGCCGTCAAGCGTCTCCGCGATAACGGCATCGATTTTGAGCTTGTGCTCGCCGGGGATGGCGAGATGCGCCAAGTCATCGAGAAATTGGTTGCTAAATATGACCTCGGCGCCATGGTCCGCCTTACCGGCTGGATCAGCACTGCTGATGTCCGCCAAGAAATCTTGGCTTCCCGCGCACTGGTGCTACCGAGCTTTGCTGAGGGGCTACCGGTGGTCATCATGGAAGCCATGGCTCTGAAGCGGCCTGTGCTTACTACCTATATTGCCGGTATTCCCGAACTCGTCCGTTCGGGTGAGCATGGATGGCTCATACCGGCGGGCGATATCGACGCACTCGGTGACGCTCTGCAGAAGGTACTCGAAACGCCTCTAGACAGTCTGTTCGACATGGGAAACGCCGCTTTCCAACAAGTGCAACGGAATCATGACGTGGATATCGAGGCCGCGAAGCTTCACGCGCTAATTGGGGTTACGATCAAAGCGATCGGCCTATGTCGGCCCGCCCGCTGAAAGCGACGCCGCGGACAACGGCACAAGTGGAATAAGGAACCGCGAATGCCCAACTCATTCGCTACATTTGCACTCTGTACGTGGCCTATCATCGCAATGTGCCTATTTGCCACGCAAAGTTTGACGCGGGCCATTCTCTGGACATTGATGGGCGCCCAGCTTGTCCTGCCAGTCGGGGCCTACTTCAAATTCGAAATGATCCCGCAGTTCGACAAATTCTCCATTCCCAATTTGTGTGTTCTGTTGGGCTGCCTCGTACTTGGCAGACGCCGACTCCGAATTTTTGACAATTTCGGTTTGGCCGAATTACTAATTTCCGGGCTGCTGGTCGGACCAGTCATCACCTCTCTGCTCAACGGAGATCCAGTTCAGATTGGCGCTGAGGTTCGACCAGGAGTAGGGCTCTACGACGCGCTTTCCTTCGCCGAGAACTCTTTTATCTTTATGATTCCGTTTTTTATAGGCCGTCAATACCTAAGCAAGTCCGAAGATATCCGGGATATGATGTTCATCCTGGTCATAGCCGGGTTAGTGTACTCGCTTCCTCTGCTTTACGAGATTCGTATGTCGCCGACGCTCCAGGCTCAGATCTACGGCTTTTCGGCTACGGACTTCGTGATGACCGCTAGGTGGGGAGGATATCGTCCCATGGTTTTCATGGGTCATGGCTTGATTGCTTCGTTCTTCGTAATGACGACCGCCGTTGCCGCAGCCGCTCTTTGGCGCACGAGACTTCGATCCTTTCAGTTCCTCCCACCTGCCGGGCTCACAGCCTATCTTTCCGCCATTCTCGTGCTCTGCAAGAGTTTCGGTGCGTTACTTTACGGGATGGTGCTGGTACCACTTCTGCGCTGGACCAGCCCTCGTGTTCATATGAGAGTTGCGATTGTTCTGGTCTCAATCAGCCTGCTCTACCCGGCGCTGCGCTCGTTCGACTTGTTTCCAACACACGTATTGGCAGAGACGGTGGCGATGATAAGTGAAGAGCGCGCTCTCTCGCTGGAATTTCGCTTTGTCAACGAAGACAAGCTGCTTCGCCACGCTTTTGAACGTCCCCTATTCGGTTGGGGCAGGTACGGCAGAAATCGTGTCTACAGTGAAGAAAACGGACAGGACGCAAGTGTCACTGACGGTATGTGGATCATTACCATCGGACAGTTCGGGATATTGGGTTTTGTTGCACAGTTCGGTCTGCTCGCACTCGGCGTTTTCCGAGCTGCCTCAGCCAGCCGACATCTGCGCGGACCCCTCCAAGACAAAATCTTCTTGAGCGCACTTGCGTTGATCGTCGCGGCGAACCTCATCGAGCTGGTCCCAAATGCCACGCTTTTACCCTGGACCTGGTTGCTTAGCGGCGCTCTCCTGGGTCGTGCCGAGGCCTTGAAGAGACAATTGGCCACAGATCCTGCGCAGATGAAGTTGACGCGAATTGATCCACCGGTAGCCGCTCGCGCATGACCGTTCACGTTCTACAAAGCAGATATGTGTTTCGCGCAAAACGAAACGCTCCGAACGTCAAAGGGATTACCATTGAACCGCATTAAACAAGCAACAATCAATTTGGCATCATGGCTGTTGCCGATGCAGCTCAAGAACTCGCTGTTTCATCTTTCATACCATTTGGCCCCTGCCGAGTTTGAGGCCTTTTCGCACCTCTATTCGTTCGCACCCAACATGAAATTCGGGCTCGAAGCGATGGCCAGACGGGGTTTCACGCCGCGGCACATCATCGATGTCGGCGCGTACCAGGGGCATTGGAGCGCAATGGCAAGATCGATTTGGCCCGATAGCGCAATAACCATGATTGAGCCGAATGCCTCGAAAGAGCCCGCTTGCGCGCGGGTTGCGCATACGATTGGCGCACGCTTGTATGAACGTCTGCTCGGAGCTGCTGAGGGCAAGGAAGTTAAATTCAATGTTATGGCTTCAGGCTCGTCCGTGCTGAGCGAGCGGAGTCCGCTCGCCCGCACTGTCGAAAGACATCGCCTAACGACTCTGGACGTCTTGATCGGCCAAATCCCCGGACCGGCTTTGTTGAAAATCGACGCGCAAGGTTACGAGTTGGAGATCTTGAAGGGCGCGAGCGGGGTATTGAAGGCCGTTGAAGCCATCCTCCTTGAGGTCGCGACGATCGAAATCAACGAAGGCGCTCCGCTCTTGCATGACGTCATCACTCAATTGAAACAACTTGGCTTTGTAACTTATGACATCCTGGAGATTCACCGTCGGCCGCTCGACGGAGCGCTTAATCAAATCGACATCATTTTCATTCGGGAGGGTTCGCCGCTAATTGCCGACAAACGCCATTTCGCGGATGCCACATGCGGATAGGTTATCTCGTTCCGGAATTTCCTGCGCAGACGCACAACTTTTTCTGGGAGGAGCGAAAAGCTCTTCAAGCGCGAGGAATTGAAACCCATCTCATTAGCACGCGGCGCCCGAAGGCGGCGCTAATTTCACACACCTGGGCGCAGTTGGCTCAAAGTCAGACCACCTATCTCGCGGAGGTAAGCGCCCGCGAAGCCCTCGGACTTTTGATCGATCTCGTGAAAATAGGCCCGGCCGGATGGCTAAGAGTCTTTGGAGCCGCCCTGTCCGGCTGCCCTCCACGTCAGATACCCTACAATCTTGCTCTGATCTTGCCGGCCCTAAAGCTGGTGAATTTGATGCGCGATGCCAAACTTTGTCATGTCCATTCGCACTCCTGCGCCGGCGCAGCTTTGATCGCAGCCCTGGCAAATCGGCTCGCCGCTGTTCGATATAGCCTTACTCTTCATGGCGATCTGGAAGACTACGGCACGCAGCAAGAGATCAAATTCCGGTATGCCGATTTTGCCATAGCCATCACGAAGCGACTCCGCCGTCAGATCAGGGAGGTGCTGAAGAAAGATGCGCCAATGCGGATTGGCCTCGCTCCCATGGGCGTTGAAACCGAAGTATTCAAGCGGGAAGGCCCCTACGTTCCCTGGAGCGGCAAGGGATCTCTTCGACTGTTTTCGTGTGGCCGCCTGAACTTCGTAAAAGGTCACCAGGACTTAATAAGCGCCATTGGATTGTTGCGCCGCATGGGGATTGAGGCGGTTCTTGAGATTGCGGGCGAGGACGACTCGGGAGGCGCGGGGTATAGAAAAGTCCTCGAAGCTCAAGTCTCCACCCTTCGTCTGCAAGACGCGGTTCGGTTTCTTGGAGCGGTACCCGTCTCACGTGTCTTGACCGGCCTCGCGTCTTCACATCTTTTCGTACTTGCCTCGCATCACGAACCACTAGGGGTCGCCCTCATGGAGGCCATGAGTTATGGCACACCTGTGATTTCGACCAATCACGGCGGCGTTCCCGAACTCATTGATCACCTTTCCAACGGATATCTTGTCTCGCCGAGAGATGCAGATGCGTTAGCAAACGCGATCAAGTTGGTCGCACTTGATCATGCAATGGCAATGCGGTTTTCTGATGCAGGACGGCGGACGATTGTCGCCCAATTTCGCTCCGATGCGAGCGCGATCGAACTCGAGCGAATGCTCTTGCGAGGAGAAGAACTTAGCCAAGAGAAATAGAAGCCCGGAGCGGTTTGCAATGGGCAGTGCAACTTTTCGCAAAGTCACTGCTATATTGACGACTGTGTCGGTGTTCCAAAGAGCCTCGATCCCTCCCAAAGGCGATGCGCCTGAGACTGCTTCTCCGACCGCGGCTTGCGCCGTCTGCGTGAGCAGTGATTGCCTTTTGAGCCGGCCCACTTCTTAGAGCTGCTGCCTGCATCAAGACAATGCTCTGAGGAAGGGTTCCGCTTTGGCGACCGATTTTAGCCGAGCGCTCTCCACTCTTGGCGGCCGCTCCTAAAGGTAATCCGTCTTCAGAACGGCTTGATTGCGACAATCGCGAGATGTCCTTGCGCGAAAATCAAATTTCCGGATTCTACCGTTGCGCGGCGCGTGGGGAAGATAAAGGTCTTATCAGACCGCGCTGCAATTTGCGCGTAATTGTCGAGCAAAGAATACGGGTACCACCATCCGTCGCCCTCCGAGTAGCCCTGCGTCTTGAACCCGTTCCGGACAAAATTTGCTGCACCAAGAAGACCACACAACTTCAATGCCATACGAAGTCGTCTCGCGAACGCACTACCAAACGCGTAGTTATTGTGGTCACTGATCAAAACCCCCTTCCGGGCAACGCGGAACATTTCAGAAATGATTTTCGGTGGATTGTCAGCGTGATGCATAATCGCAGTGGCTACGACGACATCAATCGAATCATCTTGGTACGGCAGCTGCTCTCCTGAGCCTTGGCGCAAATCGGCGTCAGGTAAATTTTTTTTCGCAATGTCCAGAAGGGCGGCTGAAGGCTCCACGCCGTACAGTGATAGGCTGGGATTTCGCTCACGCAGCCAGCGCAGCGTTCGACCTGTACCAGAGCCAACATCAAGAACAGAGACTACCTCTCCAAACAACGGCCAGCCCAACTCCATTGCCCGCGTATGCTCTGGATTCCTTTCAATGCTGTGCAGGCTGTCGTAAAATTTCGCAGTCGCATCATAGTACTGGACCGCTCTGTTTCTCGCTTCCATGTTCTCGGATCCTTTGTTTATTAAGGCGGCTTCGGCAGCGGAGATCAAACACTCATATTCCGCCTGAACGAGAGCCAGCGCACCTGCGGGCAAGCTCGGCGTCCGATACTCGGCCTTCAAGATACCTGAGTAGCCAATCCGCAATCCTCCGATTCACGCCTGCCGTTCACGCCGCCTCAACGCTTGGTGGAAGACTGATCTTTGCGGGCGCGGCCAAAGGCCATTCGCGCTAGTCCGGCCGACGCCTCTGCCGCCTCGAAGCGGGCTTTGGCATACCTATGCCGGTGAACATGACATAAAACAACACCGCGAGCCAACAAGCTGTGAAGAGTGGACCTAAAAGCGAACTAATCATGCAAAGAACTTTCTGGTTTCAACGGGTGCACCTATAAGCGAATTGCCAAGGGAGTGTTCCGCGCAAGGGTCCACTGAACCGAACAACGCTTACTTCCAGAAGAGACCTCAGGAGGCCTAGAAACCGAAGTCTCCTTTACCCATACGTTTCATTATTTCGATCGCCCGCCGTCGGGCCACCTTCTCCCAGGTGAATTCATGTGCTCGTTCTCTTGCGGCGATACCGCAAAACTCGCGGAGATCCGAGTCGATCGAAAATTTTCTCAAGGCCTCGATCCAGCTGTCTTCAGCGTAAGGCGGAATGACCTGGCCATCTAGTCCGCTTCTTACGATTTCTCCCGCCGCCATCGGTGACACTAGCATTGGTAGGCCATGCGCCATCGCTTCGTATGTCACAAGAGGGCTACCTTCCTCTAGGCTTGGAAAGGCAAATACATCAGCTTCAGCGTAGGCATTACCCACGTCGGAGCTGTATTTGTGCCAAACAACATCTGATCGGTTCAGAATACTGCTGCAAACGTTCTCGATGGCCGGCTCCATGTTGCCGACCAGGACTAGCTTGCCATTGATTCCTGCCTTTTCCCAAGCTCGAAGAAGGAGATGAGTACCCTTGCGTACGCTGAGATGGCCTACGAACAAAAAAACACACGGACTCGAGCTGGCATGCGGCTTCTTTAGAAAACGAGATCGAAAGCGATCAGGCGACCAGCCGTAAGTACTTTGAATGAGCTTCTCGGTCGAAATACCCGCAGCAGCATAGGACTTGAGCACCTCCGGACTGGGACAAAAAACATAATCCACAAAACCAATATCCTCGGTTTCACGAGCTGCAGTTTCGGCGGTGATCGCGTGACAAGGCTCGAGGCCAAGCCGATTGTAAGCCTCGTCCAAAATAGTTCTCGCTGTGGCGGTGTGGCAATTGATCCGCTCGAGGAAGATTGGCTTCGCTTCGCTTGCGACCCTTTTCAGAAACCTTTGTGAGCAGCCCGGAAAAAGATAAACTGCATCGAATTGATCGAGTAATCTAATGAACCGCGTTTCGGACGCGAAAGCAGCCGCAGAGGGTATTTGATAGCAAAACTTTCTTAGAAAGTGAGGTACAGCCTCGATGAAGTGCTGCTCGCGAAGGTAAGGTTCGCAAGTTGGCGTTATCACCGTGACAGCCAGGTCGGGACATGACATTGATGTATTTAGGGATACAAATGTATGGCCAACTCCCGCGTCAGCACAATGGCCTGTGATCAGGGAACCAAGCCGGGCGGTCATATTAAACCTCTTCAGCTCCTCAAGGTCGCAGCCGACGCGAAATCGACTAAGAGACCTTCTTCGTCCCTCTTAAGGCTGCGATGCGCGCCTTGTATCCTCTAGTCCTCGTAGAGACAATATTCTCGTATCCGCTAGGCTTGCGGCTTGGAGGCGAAGGTAAGTGTGGCGAGAACAAGTGCCTCAATCCGGCATCGAGCTGGTGGTCAAAGGGGGCGCTGTGACCTAGGTCGGCCACAGCGCCCATGCAGGTGCTGCATTTTGCTTAGTAGATCCTTTGAAATATTATTGTGCGCAATTGCATCCAACTGCATTTCGGATGAAATTGTTAGCAGCTTGAGCAGTGTATCTCGAGTCCCAACTATCTTTGCTCTGCAGCCGAGCCTGAGCCAAAAAGTGCTCGACCGTACCTGGTCCGCCAATCGACTTATCATAGGCCTCAACAGTCGCGTTTGGATAGGCTGTCGAACCTGCAACGTTGAGCTTATTCGGCAAGTTCGTGTTGGCTCCCGAGATTCCATAGTCAACAACATTCTGAGACGTGTTGGTATTCCAGTTGTAGTAGTAGTTCCCGGTTCCGTTGATGCTCCGGGTAAATGCCTGCGGACTGTATGCAAACGAAGGCTTATAGTATCCGCCGCTTGTCGTGAAGACGTTATTGGGACCGACAGCTTGTGCAGGATGGAAGGTGTCAGGAATACTTTGCCAGATGATAAACTTGTCCTGCTCTGCACCGGTTGCGGCGGATCCTCCCACTACCGCAGCTGTGGTCGGTGCAGCCGTGGTGAGCTGAGTCCGATCAGCTGAAATCGATGCAATCGTCGTCTGCCCTCCCGAGAAGTCATTGGCTTTGCTCGCAACAGCAATGTTCATTCCCGGTACTACCCAGCTGGGAAGCGTGTATCCTGCGGGAAAATAAAAAACGGTGCTGCCGATCGGATACACTGAGCTTCCTCCGCTGTTGACGGTGGGAGCGAAGTTTCCCGATGAACCCAGAACAATTCCCTGTACTCGCGGCATATAGACGACTAGTCGATCACCAGCCCTAACTCCGTCACCCCGTTGGCCAGCGGTAACCGCCGCACTCATCGTGACGGAAGTTGCTGTAAGCGACACAACACTTCCAGTCACGGCTCCGGGATTATCGAGGTCCGCGATCATCTGGTTCATAAAGTTATAGTTTCCGGCCGTCAGGACGCCGTCTAGACTCAAAGTCTTGTTACCAGAGGTAGTAGCCGCGGTTGCGGATCGAACGCCGACCACGATATCGCTGCCCTCAGTAATAACGTTATAGCTGTAAGTCGTTGAGTTGAACTGGATCCCAGGGTCGGTGAGGAAAGCGATCGGATTTCTGATCGACAAATTGTCGTAGATCGCGCCGCCATTCCTGACTTGCGCACCCGTCGCGGCTGCGTTGGCTGTGATATTCCTTGAAAAGGAGATCGAAGGATTGTTGTCGTGAAGATAGAAGTTATGACTGAAGACATTTGCGCCCACGCCCCATATAGACGAATTCCACCCGGCGTGATCCACGAGATTTTCCTCGATCAACACCTGCCCCCCAGTCAATTGGTTGTCGCTTAAGAACATTCCATTACCGCCGCTACCCAGAACGTAAGCATCAAGAAAAAGATTCCGCCTGATTCTGAGATTAACACCGGCAATAGGCCCCGTGGTCGAAGTGATCATGTTCACAATAGTCAAAGAACCGAAGTTCAACTTGCAGTCTTCAACGATCAAGAAGTTGGTCGTGCCGACCAAAGACAAGCTGGATTGGGTCAGCCGTTTATTGAACTGAATTGGAATCTGAGACGACGTGAATTGCGGGTTGCCATTCAGTGTGACCGAATTCGAACTGACCGATTGCACCGTCAAGCCATTAATGCCCGATCCGTACGCGATATAGCCCGGCAAAATTCCAGTTGTTGAGGCCATGTTGGTCAGGGTGGGGCTAGCAGCACTGACGTCTGCCTTACCCGTAACTCCAAGATAGCTTGAAGAAGCAGGATCAATTGCATCATTGTAGCACTCAATGCCGACGATAGCCATGAATTGGCCTCGCGTTGCTGTCGTACTATAGCAACTCGTGTCGACACCGTTGGTCCTGAATAAGGGACGTGCGCCCGTCCCGTAGCTAGAGATCAACATCGGTTCGGCAGCAGATCGTCCGCCGGTTCTATTCCAAGCACCGCTGGATGGTCCATTCATTCCGCCGTTCCAGCTATCGCCCTTCTTCAGCAGCATCCAGTCGGGGCTGCCATTACGCAGGAGCGTTTGGGCTTTAGCCGGCGTTGCGCACGGGTAGGCTGGGGTAGCAGTGACCGGCAGCGGCTGCGCTTTGCATGTGGAATCGTTACCCGCATTGGCAACATAAACCACGCATGTGCCAGTGTAGGTTGACGTAGCGTCACCACATGTACCCGTCCCCGGCGTACCATTAAAGACGGTCCATCCGTCGGAAGCTACGCACCACGTATTTGTTGAGCTGCTGCATGTTGACGTTGTGGTACTGCTACTCGTGCTCGTCTTGCCGTTAAGAGCTGAGCGCGGAGAAGTGGCCATGGACGACTGCACAAGGCCCAGTGCGGCGACGCAGGCCCCAACGTAGCTAACAGAGAATCTTTTCATGTCTTACTCGTTCCTTAACTAAGGTGCTAAGCGCGACGGAACCTGTACGTCGATCGATAGGTTCCACGAGTTGACGTGGCGTAAATTCTCTGGCCGGCCCACCGCCCGCAATGGCAATCCAAGTCAAACAGTGACTTTCGCCTTAATTTGTCACGACGAATGCAAGCAGTTAATGGTGCCTGAACTGCGCCCATACAGTGCGCGTGATACTGTCCTGCCGTCTTCGCAAGAACCTGAGTCATCAATCGCAAGAGCCGAGAGTTCGTCTCCATCCCTCCCGACCGTGTCCGCACCCCTCTTTAAAAGAGCGAACAATCTTTAATCCGCGTCTCGCAGGTCGAGATCAGTGACGGCAAACAGAAAACCTCTCTCGGCCTCAATTAGGTAAGACCTGTACCTTGGCGACAAAAGTGATCCCACTATCCGCCAGACAGGTAGGGCCTCTGTTCGTATATCTTCGATCACTATCCACCCGCGAGGCGCGAGACGTTTCAGCCCAAACAAAAGAACAGCTATATTCGCGTTCGGGGAGTGAAGCCCATCATCGACGATCAGGTCAAATTGAACGTCAAGCTGAGCCAATTCGGAAAAACTTTCCAGATTGGTCTGATCTACATAAAAAGTCCGAATACGGTCTTCCTGAAATAGGATTCGCTTATCGACGTCCGCGCCGAAAATATTTGCGTTCGGTAGATATTCGCGAAAGGCTCTCAGGGAAGCTCCAGGCCTTCCATCCTGGCCCATGTTCGACACCACGTCGAGATTGTTAGTCCCAAGACCGATCTCTAGGAAATTCCTGACTGACGACGGCCGCCGAAACAAGGACCCGTAAACAAAGTGATAGTTGTGGAAGGTCGCCTTATCGCTACCGTTCTCGAAGAAAAGACGCTGTAAATGGACAGCCCCCTGTTGACCATCGAAAAGCTCGCAGAACTCCGATGCCGTTAGCTCCTGAGTTTGCTGACCTGCATAGTCCCTCGTCAATTGAGCCAACAACGGCAGCGTTTGTGAAGCCGACTGCAAAGCCAATGCAATCCTGGCCTGAGGATCACCAGCTCCGTAGGGCGCAAACAATCGTAGATGCTCGTAGATGCTCGCATCGTAGCCATGCACACCGAAATGAACCCGCCGCTTAAGATCTCGCAGAGAGCGTGCGAATGTTGGGTACTTTGTTAGCGCTATCTTAAGCTCGTTAACTAGTTCCATCTGAATATCGCCAATCAGTTTTTTGCCACGTGTTAGAGAACCGCCCTTTGGGCAGATAGACTACGTCAAACAAAATCCTCCTTAAGCACGTCGATGCGCCCTCGACGCTGTGTGACGTCTATAAACCTTAATCCATGAAGCCTACGCCCGGCCATTTGCAGCTACCACGAGCTTCCATACGGGATTATCGGTGTCCGGCGTGTTTGCATTAGCCCCAAGGGGCCAAAAACGCACACCGGCCCACGTACCAGCGTTGCTCGATCGTCCATCCGCCACGAATTTCGCGGGGAACTCACCTCCAATTCGCCAGAACGCTTCGTAACTTTCGGCATAGACTCTTGCGACTTCTTCACTATGGCCATAGTTGAAGACGAATTGCCCGAACCGCTCGTTGCCACCATATACAAGTTGACGAGGGTTCCCTAGCAGACCGGCGCCCTCCCCGGCCAGCCCGCACCCTCCCTCATATTGGCGGAGCGTCAGCCCGTACGCCGACGCGATCGAGAATTGCAGGGGCCAATAAATCTTTTCCAACGACGCCACGCTGTCCTGAGCCGTAAGTAAAGTGTCGCAAGAGCCAGTTTGCATAGCCAGAGCGACCTGCTCGTTGAAATAGCGATGCCGATCGGGAAACGCACCTGGCTCCTGCTCGTGCCTTTCGGCGCTCGCGTCCATCAGTTCGAACAACTCTGCGGCCACCACATAATTGCGCGGCTCAACCTTTCTGAATTCTACGAGATCGCTGCCGACGAGCTTAACGGTCGACACCAGCATATATGTGCCTGCTGTTGCGCCACGATCGACCTTGACGCTCGAGCCCTCAACGATGGCCGAAGGACGATCAAAATAACTTACCCGCTCGAGCCGCCAACTCTCATTCTCAGCCCCTGGTTCGGCAACGCGATAAATCCCGTTCTGCTCCGCCCTACGTTGACCGTTCACTAGGATGACATCGCCCTTAGATACTTCGCCGCCTTCAAGGAGCAGACGACCAGGCAGCGTCGCTTCTAGCGAGGCAACCGCCTCTGTTGCATATACTGGAAACTGGGGAAGCGGCATGAATGTAGCACGGCTACACGGAGCTAGATAACTTCCCATTGCCACAGTGGAGACATGAGCAAGCTCGAACGTATCCTTCGTGGAATTCGCGATGATGAAGTACCGATCATTTAGTTGCGTCGGTCCATCGGTTACAAAGAGCTTGATCTTCTGACCATCCTTGTACCCGTGCCCCTTCGCCGTGCAGACTGCGGGTGACGCGCACGTGATGCTCTCGATTTGCGGCCCAGGAACACTGAAGCCGAAATAGCCTGTCACATAAAGGCTCTTAAATAGGTCCGAAACCCTCAACGAGCGTGCCGGGCGGAGGCCCCTCTTGCGCCAATGATTGACGCCGGCGAGCGCTTTCAGCGTCTTGTTTATATCGACGGTTTGCGTCGCCAAGGCCCCGCGCCATCGAGTCTGATCGCGATAAATGTTGCGAATAATATTCATGCATTCTGCAGAACGATAGCCATACCATTTGGCGAATCCCCAAAAGTCGTCGGGCCATATTTTTAGGCCCTCGTTCTTACAATAATGAAATTGATCGAAACCCGGATTCCAGCACTCGTTGCTGAGTTCGTATGTCACCTCGACATCAGTGTTGTCACGAAAATATTTGGCGAACCTTGTGACGAACTCGTCACTGGCACGTACGGGAATGCAGACGTGAATGTTACAACGCGTTTGGTTCGCTAGCTCGCAGATCAATTGTGGATGCAAACTGCCCTTCGGGCCGAACTCACCATTTTTTTCACGTGAGACGAACTGCTGGGCCCACGCAAAATAGTTCTCGTCCGCGAGTTGGGAGAAGTCACGTATCGTTTCGTCGTTGGTAGGCATCCAACCCATGAAACGCAGCGTTCCAAACTGGCTGATCTCCGCAAGCCAATCCGGGTTGAATTTCTCGCCTCGAATGACATTGGCTCCATATCTCCTCTGAAAGATACGGATATTACGTGGCGGATCATACCTATCCAAAAGTGTCAGGGTAAGCGAAACTCTGTCAGGGTCAGCCCCTGTGCTGAAGTCGATGTGGTTCGATCCCACGAACTGCTGGCCACCGCCATTGATAAACTCGATGCCGCCTCGCCCTTTTCCCTCCCAGATCGCCGTCCATTCTTCTCCTTGATAATTGCAGCCAGCGCTCACCTGCATGCCATTTGCCGATTTGTAAAAAACGCGAGAGATCGACAACAAATCCGAAGGCGCTGGAGAAACAATTTCCCCGGTCTCTTCCTCGAGATAGCCACCGCGATCCCAGATCTCCTTGCCTGAAATACGACGGCCCGACCATAGCTCAAGGGTGGGCGTGGATGCAGTCTTCCACCAATTCAGGAATGGACTGAAGCCGTTGAAATACACCGGACTAGTCAACCCAAGGAGAAGTCGTCCACCTTGACCCCGCTCAGCGTTAGCAGGCGTGGGCTTCAATAAAGCGATGCTCGCTGCGCTCGGAACGCTCGCAAGAAAACCGCGGCGTGAAAGCATGGTGATATCCGCAGAGTTGTCATTCAGCCCTGACGAGAAAGGCGAACCGCTCCAAGATCCAACGGCCGGTATTCAATTGGGCTAGCCCAGGATAGCATTATAGATCGTTAGAATCTGCTTTGCTTTAGCATTCCACGTGAGCTCCTCTGCCACTTTCCTTCGTGCCGCATGAGCATAGAAATCGAGTACCTCAGGTGTAGCAACCACGGTGCCGAGCGCGGCACGAATGCCGTCGACCAAGCTCTTTCGATTAGAGAAGGGCACGCGGATGCCGCAGGAATCATCAACAAGTTCCGCAGGACCTCCATAATCCGCAACGATCGGCGTCACGCCTTGCGCCATCGCCTCCACGACCACGCCGCCGCCGAATTCACGAATGCTCGGCAGCACCAGGATATCAGAATTCTGAAGTATCTTCTGGGCGTCCAAATGGTCCAACCAGCCATGAAGCTCTACACCAGCCTCGATACCGCGGGCCCGAACCAGGTCTTCCAGTGCGCGCCGTTGTGGACCATCGCCGACGATATGTACCTTCAATTGATTTGCAGCGACAAACGTTGCGGCCGCTTCAATCAGAATATCCGCTCCCTTATAGGGAACGAGACGCCCTACGAATGTGGCAACGAGCGGCTTCTCTCGAGCTCTTCGAGGCAGCGCAGCATCAACCAAATCGCTGTCTACCGCGTTTTCGGGGATATAGACGCACTTGCGCTGAGCCCAATTCGGCATCTCTGAATGGGTATGGTGGGAGCCGACGATAATCGCCGAACTGTATCGTCTTGTTGCGTCATAACCGGGAAGGCACTTGTACAATTGTCTGAGATGCGAAAGCCACTCGCGCTCCGCATATTGTACATCGCGAAAGTTTTTCGGCCATGGAAGCCCACCATTGAGCGGGCCAAGCACAAACGGGACATTTATCTTGTTTAAACGCTTCGCCAAAATACTTGGGCTCGTCGGACTCAGCGGTGTAACCCGATGAACAAGGTCAAATTCGCCGGCCTTCAACCGAGGCGAGAACTGGCGCCACACCTCGAACTCAAACGCATAATAGGCGAAGGCGGCGACAGCTGTGCGTGTCGTCCACCCCTTTCCCTTTTGTCCGCCCAAGAGCTCGGCGAGCCTTAAGAATCGCCGAGCGAATGCCTCATTATCAATCGCCGTGAAGTCGCGCCACTCAACGAGTCCTTGTCGGAGCACCGCAGCGCGGTTGCGTAAATTGGTGACAAGATGGACATCAGCCACTTTCGAAAGAGCATGGGAAAGTTTCCACCCAACCAAGGGAACGCTTGCCCATTCGGGATTTGCGGATTCTGCAATCACCAACACCCGATGCTTTTTCGGTTCCACTAAAACCTCACATACAATAGATCGAGTCGAACCTCACCCTTAAGATCTGGCAACTAGCCGTGGACGAGGTGACTCACAGTCACTGCAACCGCGTTTGCGCCATGACCGGCCAACCATCCCGCAATCAAGACGGGTATCATCAGGATCTCGAGACGCAGATCGAGCAAGCCGAGACGCCGGTTATAATAGAGCATATAGAGTGTAGACGGTAGCATATGTAGGCCGATGCCAAGGATAGCACCCTGTGTACCCAGCATAGAAAAGCCGATCGCCAAAAAAGCAAAAAGCGATATCGAGCGAATTATGGCAACGGCCGTGAGGTATTGCGGGCGCCCCAACGCCATGTAGGCACTGCCGGCGATATTGTATCTTGCGAAAACTAATCCAAGCGCCAGCAATTGTAGCATCCAACCGGCGTCCGCATATCTCGGGTCGTAAATAAGCCGAACTATCGCTTCTCCGGATGCAAACAGAAATCCGGCTATAAACATTAGGAGCGAGTCCGATAACCACCGCATTCGCGATAGGAGGCTCGCGAAACGGCCAGGTTGTGAGCGATTGACCTCGCTCAGCGTCGGCATCGCGACGCTGCTGAACACCTTACTCGCAAGCGCGTCCGGAACGCTCACCAAGTTATTTGCGATCGAATACAGACCGAGCTCCGCCGGGCTCAACAAGGCAGAGAGAAACATCCGATCACCGTTAAGGATGGTCGCACTTACAGCCGACGAGAAAAAGATCCACCTTCCGAAATGGCTAAGCTCACGCAGAGCAGCTTTGTCCCAGGCGAAACCGTCTTTCGGGCCGCGCAACCAGATATGACCTAGAAAGACGCTCAATAACGCGGCTAAAAGGAGTCCTGCAATATAAGACCAAACAGACCGTGTTAAGATCCCAAGACCGACAACGAAAAGTTGGCTCGCCACAAATGACAGGAGATCGATCACGGTAAGTCGACCCAGGCTTAAGTCGCGAGTAGCAACGTAAGTCTTCATAGACGTGAAGCCCAGAATGACGGACGAGAGGGACGTCACGACGAGCAATTCGGGGAGTAAAGGTTGCGCATAAACTGATTCTGGCGGCAAAAGCTCAAGTCGCCGCGCTATCAAAAGTACGGCGGCGACTAATATGCAAAGGCCCCACACGAAGATGCCTCGTAGCACCTGGATAGCGAACGCTGTGTGCAGAAATTGCGCGTTGCCAGCATTTGGGCTCTGCACCACTGCTTGGCGTAGTCCTATGTCGGTGAGGACGGCCAGCAATGTGTTCAGCGCCAAGAGAATTGCCAGCAACCCGAATACCTCGGGTGAAAAGATCCGCGTGAGAATGATGCTGGAAGCCAGCCTCAGAACCAAGGTGGCGAAATGACCTGCGAGTGTCCAACTGCCGGCGCGGAACACTCGTTTTTTCAGAGGCTGGACCGATTTAAGCTCAGCGCCGAATTCGATTTCGTTTGAAGCGACCATTAAATCCGCTCACCTGGCGCCGTACTATCTAAGCCTGGCAACTAACCACTTGCGCTTGCAGCTCGATTCCGAATCCGTGTCAGCGGTATCACATGATTGCTGCAAAAGTCCTCGCACACTTGCGGTTCGGTTAGCCCACTTCCCGCCGCTTCTACAAGGTTAATTCGCTTCTTAACATTGTTTCATGATAACTGACCAGAAAAGACTGTTAAGGGGTATGTCTAAGCCTTGATCGGAAAGTCGGTCCGAATGCCAGGGATTCAAGGGTTTCTCAAAAACGTTGGTTCGGCGGCTGCACGCCCGAAAGATTGGTGGCTTGCCCGGCAGAGCATTACGAAGCACGGCGCAATACAGCACGTGGACGAACTCGCACGTTTTTCCTCCATGGTCCGCCAGATTCAGCCGCTGCGCGTTCTAGAAATCGGGACTGCGCAAGGTGGTGTTTTTTGGCTCCTTTGCCAAATAAGCAGTCCGGAAGCACATCTGATCTCGCTCGACCTCCCCCCTGAGGAACGCTATTCCGGTGGAAAGAAGGTCGATGTCGACCTGGAGCGGTTGAAGCAAACAGGCCAAACGGTACATGCCGTGACTGGAAGCTCTCATGATCCAGCAAATTTGACCCGCGTGAAAACCATTCTAGGCGAGAGCGCTCTCGACATTCTCTTTATCGACGGCGACCACACTTACGAGGGCGTCCGCCAGGACTACGAGATGTATCACTCGCTTGTACGCCGCGGTGGTCTCATTGCATTTCATGACATCATCCATACAAAATTTGAAAATTGCCAAGTAGACCGGTTTTGGGGCGAACTCGCGGATAACGCCAATATTCGGACGACCGAACTGATTGGCCGCACCAAATCGCATTTTGGCGGGATTGGGGTAATCGCCGTATAGTCCCTAAGCCGTTAATTTTCTTGACATGTTCCGGTTCCGACAAGTCGACCCCGGTTGCTCTTTAGGAATTAAGATGGCATCTTAAATTAAATATCGATGTCGCCATCCAAGCTGCAGGCAGCGGAGCGATAGTAGGTATTCTAATTGCACGGTTCTGCATAGAAACATGTCACAGATGGCGGCGGACACAACCTTCCCCACGATTGCCGGTATTCTCAGGAGTAATC